>JBEKRY010000130.1:0-13976 GCA_049517555.1 Candidatus Sulfotelmatobacter sp.
TCGACCGGAGCGCGCGAATAGAGGCCGTTGAGGTCATCGAGTTCGTCGCCAATCACGTTGCGGTGCCGCAGCGAAGTGATCACGGCGAAGGCGCCGAGATTCATGAACGTGTAGACGAGCAGGTAAATCAGAATGCCCTTGAGGCCGTCCGGACTGAGCGCGGTGGCAGTCCCGGCGATCAGGCCGAGCAGCATGTAGCCGACGTGAGCGATTGAAGAATAGGCCAGCAGGCGCTTGGTATTGGTCTGAGTCAGCGCCGCGAAGTTGGCGCCAGTCATGGTAGCGATGGAGACGAAGACCAACAGAGGAACCCAGATCGGCCGCATGGGCGCGAGCCCGACGACGAGGATGCGGATCAGCATGGCCCAGCCGGCCGCCTTGACCGCGACGGACATGAATCCAGTGATCGACGTAGGCGCGCCTTCGTAGGCGTCAGGCGCCCACTGATGGAAGGGGATGGCCGCGATTTTGAATAAAAGTCCGGTGATCGTGGTCAGCAGCGCAACGATGGCGACCGGCTTGTATTCGTTGTGCATCACATGTTGCGCGAGTTGCTGCTGGATGACCGCAAGATTCGTGCTGCCGGTCAAACCGTAGAACAAAGACAATCCGTAAGCGAAGATTCCCGACGAGAATGCGCCCAGCAGCAGATATTTCAACGCGGCTTCGTTCGACCGCCGGTCGCGGCGCAGGAAGCCGACCAGAACGTAGGTCGAGATCGCCATCAGTTCGAGGCCGATGAAGATGAGAACGATGTCGAAGCCGGCGGCCATGCACATCATGCCGGCGACCGAGAGCAGCATCAGAGCGTAATATTCGCCGTGATTTTCGTGTTCGGTCTCGAGATATCGCACCGACATGAGAATGGCGATCGCAGTGGCTGCGAGGAAGAGATACCAGAAATAAATGGCAAAGCGATCAACCACCATCGAATTCGCCATCGCGGCGTGACCTGCGATCTTGCGGTCCTCGAGGAAGGCAAGGATCCCCGGCCTAAGAGGATTCCAAATCGCGGCCGCTGAAAACGCCACACCGAACATCGCGGTCACGGCATTCACCCACTTTTGCTCCGGCGGAATCATCAGGTCAATGAGCAAAATGCCGAGGGCGAACAGGGCGAGCAAAGTAATGGGCAAAACCAGCACGTAGTCCGTCGCCGAGAATGCGAGTGCGCCCACTAGTTCATCCCCTTTTTCGACGTCTCTGCGGCTGGCGGAATAGCCGTGGCTGGAATGACGGAAGCCGGACCCGCCAGTGGCACCGGTTGGATCGTGAGGGTCGCGTTCACGGTCCCACCCGGCAGCGGATAATCAGGCCGCGCCATCGCCACCGTGTGGTTAACCGGCTGCTCGAGAATCTGGAAGAACGGTTTGGGATAAAGGCCGATCCAGAAAGCCATGATTAAGAGCGGAACGAATGTCGCAACTTCGCGCGGCGTCAGGTCATGCAGTTTTTCGTTCTTGGGATTGGTGACCGTGCCAAAGAACACACGCTGGTAGAGCCAGAGTAGGTAAGCGGCGGCCAGCACCACCCCCGGCACCGCCCACGCACCCCACCGCCAGTTCTCCATGAACGTGCCCTGCAGAATTGTGAACTCGCCGACGAAGCCGTTGAGCAACGGCAGCCCCATCGACGACAGAAACATGATCATGGTGATGGTGGCGTAGATCGGCATGACGTTCGAGATGCCGCCGTATTCGGAGATCTCGCGAGTGTGCCGGCGTTCGTAGAGAATTCCGACAATCAAGAACAGCGCGCCGGTCGAGATGCCGTGATTGATTTGCTGCAGCACCGATCCGCTGATGCCGAGCGGCGTAAGCGCGAAAATTCCCAGCGTGCAGAAGCCGAGGTGACTCACGGAAGAGTAGGCCACCAGCTTCTTCATGTCTTTCTGCATCAGCGAAACGAGTGCCCCGTAGATGATGCCGACGATTGAAAGGAAAATCATCCAGCCGCGCACCGTCATGCCGAGGTGGGTGGTGGTATCCGCGAGCACCTGCGGAAAGAAGGGAAGCGAGAAGCGGTTGAAGCCGTAGGTCCCCATCTTCAGCAGGACACCGGCTAGGATGACCGAACCCGCCGTCGGCGCTTCCACGTGGGCGTCGGGCAGCCACGTGTGGAAGGGAAACATCGGTACTTTGATGGCGAAAGCGAAAAAGAAACTCAGGAATAGCAGAGTGGCAACGTGCGGGCCGTAGTCAGAATAGATTCGCGGTGCCGTGTCGTAAAGCGCCTGCAGAGCAAACGTGTAAGTGCCGGTCACGTGTTGATGGTGGAAATATAGAAACAGGATACCGAGCAGCATCAGCACGGAACCGGCCAGGGTGTAAAGAAAGAACTTGATCGCGGCGTAGAGCTTGCGCGGCCCGCCCCAGATGCCGATTAGCAAATACATGGGCACGAGCATGGCTTCCCAGAACACGAAGAAGAGAAAAAAATCGAGCGCCATGAAGACGCCGAGCATGCCGGTCTGCAGCACCAGAAACCAAATGTAGTATTCCTTGACGCGATTCTCAATAGCCGTCCAGGAGGAGAGGATCGAGATCCAGCCCAGCAGCGTAGTCAGCATGATGAGCAGGAACGAAATGCCGTCGATTCCGAGCACGTAACTGGCGCCGATCGAGGGAATCCAGTTACCGGCCGTGCCCTCGATGAACTTGAAGCCAGGCTCGAAGCGCTGCGCCCAGAACCACGGCACCAGCGGCAGCGAGACCAGCAGCCCGGCAAGCGCGAAAAAGTTCGCAATCCAGCGGATGGCGGCTTTGTTCTCCTTGGGAACGAACAGGAGAACGAGCGCGCCCACGAGCGGCGTGAACAGGATGATGGATAAGATGTGGTTTTGCATAAGTCAGCTTCTAGCTACTAGCTTCTAGCTCGAGCACCTTTGCTTCAGCGGTTTCGCTAGAAGCCAGGAGCTAGCAGCTAGAAGCTGCCTTCAGTGGTACACATAATAAAACGCAAACCCAACCAAGCCCGCAGTCATGACCAGCGCATACCATTGCACCAGGCCCCATTCGAGCAGGCGGGCGGGATAACTTAGCGCGCGCGCCAGGATCGCAGGCCCGTTGACGCCAATGCCGTCGATGATCCGCTTGTCCCACCAACTGGAAATCGTTGCGGTGAGTCGCGTGATCCATCCGGCGGCGTTGACCACGCCATCGATTACGTGCGAATCGAACCACGAACTGGCTTCGCCTAGACCCAGCACTCCAAGCCGCACATCGCCAATCTTGCGTCGTCCCGTGAAAACATAGTCGTAGCCTTCGTCGACGTAATACTTATTGAGCAACGTATGGTAGATCGGCGGCGCCGCGGCCGCGATGGGCTCAATGTAACCTTTGTCGGCGTGGCGATAACTTCTCCAGGCCATAGCCCATCCCGTGAACGCGGCAGCAAGCGACAGGCCCATGAACAGCCATTCCGTGCCGGTATTGTGTTCCTCTTCCTTTTCGCCAGCGGCTAATTGCGCGCTCTTGCCCTCCGCGGTGAAGACCTGGGCTTCACCGGCGAATACTGGCTCCAGGAATTTCGTGAAATGGTCGGAGCCTCCGAGGCTGTGCGGCCATCCCAACCACCCCGCGCCCACCGCGCAGAGCGCCAGAACAACCAGCGGCATCGTCATCGATTTCGGCGACTCGTGGATGTGGTGCTCAATCTCATGGCTCATGCGCGGATGTCCGTGGAACGTCAGATACATCAGCCGGAACATGTAGAACGCGGTCATGAGTGCCGTCGCGTAACCAACGCACCAGAGAATCCGATAAGCACCGCCTTCGCGCGACCACGTCTCCCAGAGGATCGCATCCTTGGAGAAAAATCCGGCGAAGGGAAAAATGCCGGCGATGGCGAACGTCGCAATGAACATGGTCCAGTGCGTGACCGGGATGCGTCTGTGCAGGTCGCCCATATTGCGCATGTCCTGCTCGCCCGACATGGCATGAATCACCGAGCCCGCGCCGAGGAAGAGCAGCGCTTTGAAAAACGCGTGAGTGAATACGTGGAACACGGCGGCAGAAAATGCTCCGACGCCGAGCGCGAGAAACATGTAGCCCAGTTGCGAGACGGTCGAATAAGCCAGCACCCGCTTGATATCGTTCTGCACCAGGCCGATCGAAGCCGCAAAAACGGCGGTAAGCGTGCCCACGATCGCCACCACCAGCATCGATTTCGGGGCCAGCACGAATAAGGCGTTCGACCGCGCAACCATATATACGCCCGCAGTGACCATCGTCGCGGCGTGGATTAGAGCGGAGACCGGCGTCGGCCCTTCCATGGCGTCCGGCAGCCAGACATAAAGCGGAATCTGCGCGGACTTCCCGCAAGCGCCCACAAACAGCAGCAGCGTGGCCGCGGTGATATATGGATTTCCCATCAGACTGGCGGCATGCCCGCGGGCGAATCCAGTTACGTCGATAAAGCGCAACGATCCGCAGAGCCACACGATAAAGAACATGCCGAGAATAAATCCAGCGTCGCCGATGCGGTTAACGATGAAGGCTTTATTCGCCGCGTCGCTCGCCGACTTGCGATGAAAATAAAATCCGATCAGCAGATACGAGCACAGACCCACGCCTTCCCAGCCCACAAACATCAACACATAATTGTTCGCGAGAATCAGCGTAAGCATGGAGAACATGAAGAGATTCAAGTATCCAAAGAAGCGGTAATAGCCGCCTTCATGCGCCATGTAGCCGGTCGAATAAATATGGATCAGCAGGCCGACGCCGGTCACAAACAGCAGCCAGATGCTGGAAAGCGGATCGAGCAGGAATCCCGCGTCGGCCTGAAGCGAAGCCGGCGTCCCGTCAGATTTCTGAAAGTTCAGATGCCCGGTGTCGCTGCCCAGCCAGGTGTAAAGAATGGTCTGATAAGGCTGATGCAAGTGATCCGGCATCGCGGCCCAGTTGGTGTACTGCCAGACCGCGCCGCAGCTCATAAGAAACGCGAGAACGATTGTGCCAACGCAAACCGCGCTCACCGTAGACTTCTGCAGCCCGCGCCCAAAAAAGAACATGAGCGCCGCGCCGAGCGCGGGGAAGAGCGGGATGAGCCAGATATGGGTTAGAAATACCATTCAGCACTCAGCATTCGGCACTCAGCCATTCCGGTTGAGCACTTAGCACTTGGCAGTTAGCATTTGGCCGCTCCGGGTCTTGCCCAGAATCACGCAAAAACCTCTGATGGCTGAATGCTAAGTGCTAACTGCTAACTGCTGTTTTTCTACCATTTCAACAAATTCACTTCGTCCACATTCACCGTCTCCTTATTACGGAAGAAGGCGATCAGGATTCCGAGCCCAACTGCGGCTTCGGCGGCAGCATCGGTGATTACGAAAATCGCGAACACCTGGCCGTGCAGGGCGCCCGGACCGCCAAAGTGTCCGGGCATTCCTTGCCAGTAACGTGAAAAGGCAACCAGGTTCAGGTTCACCGCGTTAAGAATCAATTCGATCGACATCAGCACGATGACCACGTTACGGCGGGTGAGCACGCCGATGACACCTAACAGAAACAACGCTGCGCCGAGAACAAGGTAGTGCAGCGTCGTGATGTGGAGTAGCGCGTCCATATGAGCTTCTAGCTTTTGGCACTTAGCACTTGGCAATTAGCATTCGGCCCACTCTGCACCGTGTCGATCCCCGGCGAAGACCTGTCATGGCTAGATGCCAAATGCCAAATGCTAATTGCTAAACAGCTGCCTTCAAATCCTCTTCTTCGCCATGACTACTGCTCCGATGATCGCGACCAGCAACAGCAGCGACGCGATTTCGAAGGCGAACATGTATTGTCCGGCATTGCGGTCGAACAGCAGGGTCGCGATTGCCTGGGTGTTTTGCGATTCGCCGTAGGTCATTCTGCCTTCGGGGAACAGCGCTTTCCCTCTCGTTGTAGCCGTAAAGACCGCTATGAATAGCCCGCCGAGCGCGGCGGCCGCAACGATACCGACCAGCCATTGTTTGTTGAACTGGCGCTCCTTCATGTTGCGTTCCAGGTTGATCAGCATGATGACGAACAGGAACAGCACCATGATGCCGCCGGCATAAAGAATGATTTGCACGCCGGCCACGAACGGGGCGTAGAGCATCAAGTAGAGACCGGCCTGCGCCAGCAGCGCGGTGATGAGCGCCATCGCCGAATGGATCGCGTTCTTCCGCGTAATCACCAGAATGCCTCCGATGATCATCGTGGCGGCGAGCAGATAAAAGAAAAACGGCGTCGCTACCGGCGGATTCGTTACTGAAGGATTCATGGGCGGAAGGCTCCTTGCAATTCGCCCCAAAGCTCAGTGCGCATCGCCACCACGGCCGTCAAGATGAGCAACGCTAATCCCATGGGCAACAGAACTTTCCATCCGACTTTCATCAGCTGGTCAAAGCGGTAACGAGGGAACGTGCCACGATACCAGATATACAGATACATGAAGCCGGCGACTTTGGCGGAGAACCAGAAAATGTCGCCCACGCGGTCGCGGACTGGCGGGATGAACATGAGCAGGCCGATCAGGCCGAGCACCACGCCGAATCCGGCCAGGCCCATAGTTTGAATCTTGAACAGCGGATGCTTGGGCATGCGCGCCGTGTTGAAGAAACAGATCGCTGCGAAGAAAAGGAACGTGAGCCCGGGGAAAAGGGAAAACACGAGGTTCGATGTGGCGCCGTTCAGCAAATTCGGGAAGGGGCGCAGCCATCCCCCAAGCCAGAGCGTGACTGCGATCGAAGACACTGCAATCATCGCCGAGTATTCGGCCAGGAAGAATAAAGACCAGCGGAAGCCGCTGTATTCGGTATGGAATCCAGCGGTCAATTCCGATTCAGCTTCAGGCAAGTCGAATGGTGCGCGATTGGTCTCGGCGACCATGGCGATGGCGAAGATGAAGAAACCGATCAGACCCAGCGGAAAGAATTTGAAGATAAACCATTCTTCCTGCGCCAATTGCGCCTGCACGATCCCGATCATGCTGAGCGTGCCGGTGCCGGTTTGAAGGCTGGTCATCATGATGACGGAAACGACGGCCAGCCCCATGGCAACCTCATACGAAACCATTTGCGCGCTCGACCGCAGCGCGCCGATCAGGGGATAGTGTGAATTTGAGGCCCATCCGGCGGTGACGATGCCGAGCACGCTGAGCGAAGAAACGCCGAGCATGAACAGAATGCCGATGTTCATGTCGGTGATGGCGTGAGTGGGGCCGAACGGCACAACGATAAAAACCGTGAAAGCTGCGAGCACCACGATGAACGGAGCAATCCAGAAGACAATCTTGTCGGCTTCGGCGGGGATGATGTCTTCTTTAAGCAGCAGTTTGATGGCGTCAGCAATCGGCTGCAGCAGACCGTGTGGCCCTACGCGCATCGGGCCGAGGCGCACTTGCATGTGCGCGAGAATCTTGCGCTCGAGCCAATTCATGGCGATGACGGCGACGGAGAGTCCGCCAAAGACGAGCAGAATATAAACCGTTGCCCAGAAAAAATTTCCCGCGCCGCCGGGCGTGAGCTTGACGCTCGGATCGAGATAGGCCTGGATGTACAGGATCAGCTCGCGCATCATCTCGCCCATCAGCGATCCACCTCGCCAAGAACAATATCGAGCGTTCCGATGACGGCGATGACGTCGGCGACCATGGCGCCGCGACACATGACGTCGAGCGCTTGCAGGTTCACGAATGACGGCGGACGAACGCGCACGCGGTAAGGCTGCGTCGATCCGTCACTAACAAGAAAATATCCCAGCTCGCCCTTGGGCGCTTCAATCGAGTGATAGATCTCGCCGACCGGCGGCTTGATCACCTTGGGAACCTTCGCCATGATGGGGCCTTCGGGAATGCCTTCCACCGCCTGCTCGATAATGCGCAGTGACTGCCGGAACTCCGCCATCCGCACAATGTATCGGTCATAAGTATCGCCGTTCTCGCCCGTAGGGATATCGAAGTCGAAATTCTTATAGTTGGCGTAGGGCATTGCCTTGCGAATGTCCCACTTGACGCCGCTCGCGCGGAGAACCGGTCCGGTCACGCCCAGCGCAATGGCGTCCTTGCCCGAAATCACGCCCACGCCCTTGGTACGCTCCAGCCAGATGCGGTTGGTTGTCAGCAGTTCCTCGTACTCGTCAATTTTCGGCCTCACGAAGTTGACGAACGTTCTCACTTCTTTTTCGAAGCCGTCGTAAGTTTCGTATTGCAGTCCGCCGATGCGAAACGCATGAGTCGTCAGTCGCGCCCCGCAATACTTCTCGAAAATCTTCAGAATCTCTTCGCGATCACGGAACGTATAGAACAGCGGCGTGATGGCGCCAATATCGAGCGCATGCGTGCCCAGCCAAAGCTGATGGCTGGCCATTCGATTGAGTTCGGTCAGGATGACGCGGACATATTGGGCGCGCGGAGGGGCTTCGACGTTGAGAAGTTTTTCGACCGCTTCGCAGTATCCCAGGCCGTTCGAGACCGCGGCGACGTAGTCCATGCGGTCGACGTAGGGATTGAACATCGTATAAGTACGGTGCTCGCCGATCTTTTCGACGCCGCGGTGCAGGTAGCCAATCACGCACTCGAGCCCCAGCACCTTCTCGCCGTCAAGCCGCAAAATCACGCGCAGCACGCCGTGGGTCGCAGGATGCTGCGGCCCCATATTGATGACGAGCTCGTTGGCGTCGAGGAACGTCTTGTCGGGCGTGTCGAGGTCGAGCGGCGAGAGTGAGGTCGGATCGGTCATTGACTCGGTCGTTGGTCGCTAGTCTTCGGTCGTTGGTCCTTTATTGCCCGCTCTCGATTCCCAGGTTGATCTGCACCCACTCATTATCCTGCTGCAGTATGCCGTAATCCTTGCGCAACGGATGTCCCTTCCATCCATCGGGCAAAAGAATCCGCTTCATGTCAGGATGCCCGTCGAACCGAATGCCGAACATGTCAAACACTTCGCGCTCCAGCCAATTCGCCGTCGCCCAGATGGGGACGGCACTGGCAATGGTTTCGCCATCGGCGATCAGCGTTTTCACGCGAATGCGTTCGTTGCGCGCGAACGAGTACAGCACCCACAAAACGTCGAACTGCTTCTCCCGCTTGGGATAATGCACAGCGGTGATATCGACGCAGTAGTCGAACTCTTCTTCGTTGCGCAAAATCTGCAGAATCTCCGGGATCATCGAGCGATCGACCACCATATAGTTCTGGCCGAGATAAGTCAGAGGCTCGATGCCCGACCCGTATTCGCCTTTAAGCTTCGCGATCATGGGCGAATCCCAAGGCGTCGGTACGGGAACTGCGGTTTTCGGGGGCGGCGCGGGTTTGGCCGCGGCCGGAGCTGGAGTTCCAGGAGTCGAAGCTGCAGCAGCGGCCACCGCAGGCTTCTCCGGAGCGGTCGCCATAGGAGGCTGTGAAGGGACGGATGGCTTGGCAGGAGCGCTAGTAGTTTCCGACTGAACCGATCCCGACGAAGTAGCTTTCACCCCGCCCGGGACCGCGGGCTGATCCGCCGTTGGTTTCGGTTCACCTTCCGGCAACGGGGAAGAAGGCGATTTGATTTCGTCCGGCATAGCTCGCGAAGGCACAGAACTACGGCGCAGTGTGGTTCAAAAAGAACGATAACTTTTATCAGCTTGAGGGCATGAAGTCAACGAGGGCGAATCTCATGGTGAGCGGAGTGTTTGCTTCGCAAAGCGAAACAAACACACTATCGAAGAATCCCCGCCTGCAGCGAGGATTCCTGAAATCATGATGTCCGAAGCGGGCGTCAGAAGGAAGGGATCCTTCGACTGCATTGTCGTCCACTTCGCGGATGCCGATCGCTCAGAATGAGGTGTAGGCGGTATACAAATGGCGACTGGCTAGCCTCGCGATTGCGCTTGATACTGCTCGATCAAATCGCGGATGCGTTGGGCATCGGCTTTGCGATGGCCGTGACTGGTCAGGGGGTCGGTCCCGCCCGTGGATTCGATCACGATTTCCGCCCAGAAAACTCCCGTGGAAATGTGAACCGAGGCGATTTTTGACATGGCGATGCTTTCTTCGTTACTGCCGAACAAGCGCGACTTGACGCGACTGACGCGTTGCGGGCTAACGATCAGGCGCGTGGGGAAGAAAAAGTTTCCGCTGGTCCAGCGGCTGGCCGCAAAGGTTTCGGCGGGGGAAGAATCCATGGGATTATCGAGCTTTGTGGTCATGGTCAACGCCCAAACCGCGGAGTTGTCGCTCCGCCGGACGGACGAATGCGCCCGTCTCTACGCGAGCTTTGCAAATTCTCTACACCCATTCCAACGCGCCTTTTTTCCAGACCCAGATGTAGCCGACGATCAGGATGGCGAGGAAGATCAGCATTTCGAGCAGCCCGAACAGTCCAAAGGCCTTGAATCTTACCGCCCAGGGAAACAGGAAGATTGTTTCCACATCGAACACTACAAAAAGTATGGCGATAATGTAGTAGCGGACGGTGTAGCGTCCGCGCGCGCTGTCGATGGGGTCGATGCCGCACTCGTAAGGCATGAGCTTGGTCTTGCTGGGATTCGACGGGCGCACCAGTTTCGCAGCCAGCAAGGTGATCGGCAGAAGCGAGCCCACCAGGGCGATGAAGATGAAGATCGGAACGTAGTTTTGCGGCATAGGAATCGCGCCTCAGCAATCTGCTCAGCCGGTCATAGTAGCGCAGGTCATAGTAGCGCCGATGCGCGCATGGTTCAAGAGGCCTGCGCAATTTCCCGATCCAGTCGATGTCTCAACGCGGGAGGACGCTATTTCTCCCAGTGCGTGGTGCCGAACTGTTGCGGGTCGTAAACCGCGGGGTCGAGTTTTGCGTTGGGCTTGATGTGGGTGTAGTCCTCGCTGAACGTCAGTTTGCCCTCGGAATAGATCTCGACGCGTGCGGCGATCCAGCCATGGTCCGCGCGACGATAGTGAGTGAAGCGGATATCGTTGAGCTTCTTCGGGTCGCCTTGCGCGGGTTCGATTACGCGCACGAATAAAAGCGTATCTTTGGCGACCCAGAACTGGCGCGACGTCAGGTCACCCTTGTCGGCGCCGACCACATAGGCGGGATGGCCCTCCCAGGTGTCTTCGTGGAGTTTGGACAGATCGTAGCCTTCGCCTTGAACGACTTTGATGGTGGCCTCCGGCGCCTGGGTATAGACATCGAATCCGAGCACCAGAAGAATATTCACCAGCGGACGCGTGCCATCCACCTTATTGTTTTTCACGATGCTGAGCGTGCCGTCGGACAAAACGTAGCCGTTGCCATTCGCCGGCGCCCCGACGTCGATGCGCAACTTCCCCGGCAGCAGCGCCGCCTCATACCACGTCTCAGCCGTGTTCGTGCCGTCGGGTTTGTAGGTCGTACTTTTTTGGACGAAGGTGACACGCTTGTACCAGGAAGACTGGTAGCGATCGTACATGGCGCGCAGCAGGGCATCGCCGGTGCGGATGTCTTTATCATTATCATTGGCTTGCGCATGAGCCGGCGCCTGGGCCAGCGTGAAAGTGAGCAGTGCAGCGAGGAGCAGAGCTGGCTTGAAAAGATTCATGTGCAATTCCTATCCTGCGTATTCTTTTTGGTGGAAGAGATCGTACCTTATTTTTGAAGATTCTTCAGGTGAGAAGTTCGCATCGTTGGTGTCGAGCAGTCAGGCGAACTTGTCGGGAAACACGAAAACCCTGCGGGCAAGTTCGGATTGCAGCGTCGTTTCGTGATAGTAACGCGTCAGAATTCCGTTCTTCCAGGCCAGCAAGTCGGGATTGCGGCGGACGAATTCGTCCCAATTAATGGTGCGCGAGTTAATGTTGCGGGAGTGGACGCCCTGCGAGTCGATGGCCAATGCACGTGCCATGCGTTCGCGAATCAGGAAGAAGTAAGCGTGCGTGATCGTCTCGTGATAAAGCTGAAACTTGCCGCGGGCGGCGGCGTAGCGCTTGAGCGCCGCAGAGAACTTATCGAGTGCCTCGAGCGGCGGATACTGCGAAAGATACGCAAACCCCAGGCGGACGTGGTCGGCGTGGTGAAAGGAATCCTCCGGCATCGTATTTGTTTCGAAACGGCGGATGAGTTCGTCCTGATTCATTGGCCGCATCGTCCCACATCACTTCCCAACTGCAATGGCAAAGGCTGCAGCGGCGTAGATCACTAGATTGCTGACGTTGTACATGCCGTGCAGCAGATGAAGGAGGATTGCGAAGATGAAAACGGCCAGCAATAACCACGCGCCGCGAATTGTGGTTTTTGGAATCAGTAAAAGGATGCAACCGAGGATCTCGCCCCATCCCAACAGCATGCGGATGAAGCCGGGCATGTGAGTGCGGGCGAAATCGTGGGCCGCGCCGGGCAGAACAAACAGGACAGCTTCGATCAGGATTACGATGCCGAGCGACCATTGCAGGACGGTCAGACCGAGTTTGGCTTTCATGCTTCGTGGGCTCCTTATTGATTTACTTGTATTGATTTATTTGCCGGCGCGTTTGCGCGGGGACGTGGCTTTGATTTCCTTCAGGCGATGGCTGGCGCTGGAGTCGAGATCGAGATCGTAGAACTTCTTCAATTCGCGAATGCGTTCGAGGGAAGCCGGGCTGAACGGAGTCTTGCCGTCGAAAGCATGCAGGACGATGCCTTCGAGCACGTCGCCAAGAGTCATGTCATGGTATTCGGCAAAGGCCTTAAGAACTTTGAGGATGCGTTTTTCGATGCGGACGCCGGTTTGCACGCGTTCAACCAGCAGTCTGGAGTCGTCTGTCATGCGTACCAATGTACCACGGTACCAGTCTGATCGCAAGCGGCGGGGTGCTTGGGACAGGGTTCAGTTTGACGGTTTAAAGGAAGGATTCGTATCAGGGCACCGCTTCAGCGGTGCCGACAAGGGTTTAGTGTGACAGGCTTTAGCCGCTTGGGCGCTCGCACTTTTCCACAGCCGTGCACAGAAAAATATCGGAATCTTGTGACGAACAACCTTTACCGAGAATATAGAAAGCCCAAAATGGAATCGTGCGCGAATATCCAAAGCCGATCGAAATCCAACCGACTCGCCTCCAGCACTGCGGAATTGCCGCCCCTAACTCCTTTCTTCATAATATTTTGGCTCTAAGTCCTCGAGAATCAATATTTTGCCGCCGCACCGTCCGATCCC
This sequence comes from Candidatus Sulfotelmatobacter sp., assembly GCA_049517555.1. Lineage (GTDB taxonomy): Bacteria > Acidobacteriota > Terriglobia > Terriglobales > Acidobacteriaceae > Sulfotelmatobacter. The sequence continues at coordinate 13,095 of JBEKRY010000130.1, forward strand.
TCGGCGCTAACCCCTGCGCAATCAGGATTTTGCCGCTGAGCACGAAAAAAATAATCGCCCAGCCCATGTGCAGGCGAACCATGTGCTGGCGAACCATGCGCAGGCTAACCAACTGCAGCGGAGCCCCATCGCAATCATCCAAAGGACTCCCTTGGCACTCGACGATCATATTTACAACCTGCGGCGCGAGAAGTTGAAGGCGATTGAGGCGCTCGGCCAGGCCACATACCGCAGCAAGTACGAATTCACCCACACGCTGCCCCAGATTCTGGCGGAATATACCCCGAAAACCGCCGAAGAACTCGAGCAGGCGCGCGTCAACGTGCGCGTGGCCGGCCGCATCATGGCGATTCGACTGATGGGCAAGGCCGGTTTCGCTCACCTGCAGCAGGACGGAAAGAGACTGCAGATTTATGTGAAGAAAGACGCAGTTGGCGACAAGGGATTCGAACTCTACAAACTGCTCGACCTCGGCGACCACATCGGCGTGAGCGGATATCTATTTCGCACGCGCACGGGCGAGCTGAGCGTCCACGTCGAGGAAATCACATTCCTAAGCAAAGACCTGCTGCCTCTCCCGATCGGTAAGGCGGTTGAAAGCGACGCCTCCGCCGAAGGCGGATCTGAAAATCGCAATGCACTCACCGATGTTGAAATGCGCTACCGGCAGCGTTACGTCGATCTGGTGGTCAATCCAGAGGTGCGCGAAGTTTTCTTGAAGCGGACGAAGCTGGTGCAGTCGATGCGGCGCACACTCGACGCCCACGGGTTCATCGAAGTCGAGACGCCGATGATGCAACCCATCGCCGGGGGCGCGGTGGCGCGGCCGTTTGTAACGCATCACAACACGCTCGATATGGATCTGTATCTGCGCATCGCGCC
>JBEKRY010000131.1:0-13120 GCA_049517555.1 Candidatus Sulfotelmatobacter sp.
GGCCAAAGGCACAGCAGTGCGGAACAGCGCCAAAGATGCAAAACGCACCTGGCTGGCGCAGGCCATCCTCCAGCTCGACGGACCAGACCGGGAGACGCTGTTCAAAGCGGGCGAGATCATCAAGCGCCTGGTGGAACTGTGAACGATCCCGCCAGCAGTTCGTCTACACCGGAAACCTCTCTCGCTTCAATCTCGCACGCCTGGCGCGCCCTCCGACACCGGAACTTCAAGCTCTTCTTTTTCGGTCAGAGCATCTCGGTAATCGGTACCTGGATGACCCGGGTGGCAACCAGTTGGCTGGTCTATCGAATGACGCATTCCGCGCTGCTGCTGGGCATCGTCAGCTTCGCGGGGCAGATTGTTTCTTTTCTCCTGGGGCCATTTGCGGGCGTATGGGTCGAACGCCTCAATCGCCGCAAGCTGCTGGTGTGGACCCAAGCCGCCGGCGCCGTTCAGTCGCTTGCTCTGGCTGCACTGACGCTGTCGCATGTCATTAACCTTTGGGAGATCATCGCGCTCAGCGCAATGCAGGGCGTGATCAATGCCTTTGATATGCCGGGGCGGCAATCCTTCCTGGTACAGATGGTTGAGGAGCGCAGCGACCTCAGCAACGCCATCGCCATTAACTCCTCGATGGCAAACGGAGCGCGACTGATCGGTCCGGCCATCGCCGGGCTGGTGATTGGAGCCTTCGGTGAAGGCTGGTGCTTCCTGATTGATGGCGTCAGCTACTTCGCGGTGGTCGCATCCTTGCTGCTGATGCGCATGAAGCCGTTGGATGTTCGTCGTAAGACGACCAGCATGTTCGAGCAAATGCGCGAGGGTTGGAACTACGTCCGGAAATTTCGGCCCATCCGCACTATCCTTCTGCTGTTTGCGATTCTCAGCCTGATGGGCTATTCCTACGCCGTGCTGCTGCCGATCTTCGCCGGCCAGGTGCTGCACGGAGGCGCCTACACACTCGGCGGGTTGACGGCGGCTTCAGGAATCGGTGCGCTCGCATCTGGACTTTCCCTGGCGGTCCGCAAGTCGGTCGTAGGGCTGACGCGCATGCTACAGATCGCGGCAGCGATGCTGGGGAGCGCGCTGATTCTGTTCGGCCTGTCGCATATTTTGTGGCTGTCGCTGGTGCTGATGGTTTTCGTCGGCTTCGGCCTGATGCAAGCTGCGGCCGTCAGCAACACGATCATCCAGTCGCTGGTGCCGGAAGATAAACGGGCTCGTGTCATGGGTTATTACACGATGGCCTTTTTCGGCGCAGCGCCGTTCGGCAGCCTGCTGGCCGGCGCACTCGCCCACCGGATTGGAGCGCCTCATACCGCCATCATTACAGGCGCGTTTTGCGTCGCTGGCTCGCTCTGGTTCACGCTCGAACTGCCGAAGGTCAGAGCGGTCATGCGGCCAATTTACCAGGACATGGGTCTGCTGCCCTCGCGCGAAATTGAACTGATTCCCGACGCCCAGGAAACAGCCATATGACACTTTCGAGTACTCGCGCAATTTATCGAACTGCCCCCATGCGAAAGGAGAACCACAATGGTAATGATCTGGTATGACTACATCGCCTGTTTCTTCGCCGGAATGTTTCTTGCGAACGTCGTGCCCCACTTCGTGCATGGCATCTCCGGTGACCGTTTCCCCACGCCATTCGCGAGCCCGCCGGGAAGGGGACTCTCATCGCCCACGGTGAATGTTCTCTGGGCGCTGTTGAATCTGGCCGGGGGTTACATCCTGTTTCGGGCAGGAAAAGTTTCGAGCGGAGACCTCTCAGCGATTATTGTTTTCTTCGCCGGCATCGCTGCAATCAGCACGCTATCGAGCGTGCAATTTGCCAAGAAACAGGTGAAGTAGCGCGACGTTCTTCAGAAAGGGAGACACCATGCCACTCACCAAACTCGATACCACCGCCGCCCTGATCGTGATTGATCTGCAGAAAGGAATCGTCGGCCTGCCTACGGTGCATCCAGCCGGAGAAATAGTCGGTCGCGCCGCCCAACTCGCGCGAGCCTTTCGCGAACGAGGTCTGCCGGTCGTCCTCGTCAACGTGGCGGGCCGCGCTCCGGGCCGTACCGATGCTGGTGCCCCCAAGTTCTCGTTTCCGCCGGACTGGACCGAGCTCGTACCTGAATTGGAGCGGCAATCCAGCGATCATCTCGTGACCAAGCAACGAGTGGGTGCGTTCATCGGCACATCGTTGGACGAGTACCTGCGCCAGCGTGGCGTGACTCAGGTGTTCGTCACCGGAGTCGCGACTAGCGTCGGCGTGGAAGCGACCGCCCGCAGCGCCTACGATTACGGCTACAACGTAGTTCTGGTCGTAGACGCCATGACTGACCGCGATGCTGACTCGCACCGTCACAGCGTGGAGAAGATCTTTCCCCGGCTAGGTGAGACGGACATCACCGCCATTATTCTGAAGCGCCTGAGCGAAAGCTGAGGAGCCGCCCGCGAGGGATTAAGCCGATTCCGGTGTGGGAACGCGCGGTTGCGCTCCATTTGCCGACGACCTTACTACCGGCAATGAGGCCGGGAACAAACTGCTCAGGAGGAAGAATCTACACCCACCTACCCTAAAGTGCCATCGCCAAATCGTTGATTTGATGAGAGCGTGTCTGGTATTCGGGTTGCCACTTCTTGGTCGAAGAAGCGCGGGCGAAAATGATTTTCATGAGCCGGTTCCGCAGACCGAAAGGTCTGACGATTTGGCCGAGATTGCACGTGATGCCGCGGGTAATGCCGCTGGCGATGTTGCTGGTCCTACTCTCTGCCACGGGTTGCGATCGTCCTTCTGACTCGCAAAGTGACGCTGCCGCCCAACCCGGCCAGCCTCCGGTTCCGTTTCATGACCGAAAGGCAACGACATCTCCACCTCAAAACTCACCTGCGACTGCCGACGCTGGCTCGAATCCGACTTCGAACCTTGCTGCGAACCAGATTCCGAACCAGATTCCGAACCAGGCTCCGAACCAGGCTCCGAACTCCGAAACCGGCATTCCTTTTCATGATCCGGCGAATCTGCCTGCTGGTACGTTGCTCACGGTTCGACTGAAGAACTCAATATCCGCGGAGAATCCCGGCGCCAACGGGATTTTCGAGGCGGTCGTCGACGACCCGGTGGTGATCGAGGGGAACCGACTGGTCCCGCGCGGCGCTACCGTCGTCGGTCGCGTGGAGTCCGCCCGCGCCTCCAGGGTTAAGCGCAACCGTGGTTATATCCGGCTGGCTCTGGATTCCATCCATTTCGCTGGCGTCAGTCTGCCGATTCAAACTTCCAGCCTTTTCGTGCGGGGGAGCGCCGGCAATGTTCAGGTTTCGACAAGACAGGGCGCGCAAGGAGAAGGTGCACGAGGTGAAGTTTCAGAGTCTTCGGCTGGCTGGTCCGCGCCTTCGCAGGGCGAAGCGCCGCCGGGCGAGGCTTCTCCGGTAATGATCCGTCTCGAAAAAGGCCGCCGGCTCACCTTCCGCCTGACCGAATCGGCCTATGTTGCCGCCAGCCAGCGAACTCCAGCGGACCGGTAGCCCCCTCTCAGAAAAGTTTTCCACAGGAAGATTTCCCGTTTCAGTGACATCTGCCCTTCGCAGGCGCATACCCAACTCTCTATAGTGGGCTCGACGCGAGACTGGGATCTGACGACCACGCACCGAATTCCCATTTCAGGAAAACGAAGGTGCGGGGTCACCGGATAAGAGGTTTCTTCCCGGAACGATCCCGCGCAAAGTATTTGTATGAGCGCTGCCGCTGAAATCCCGTGGAAACCGCAGGATTCGAAAACGGAACTGCATCCGCTTTTCGAGCGTGTTTCCGAGCATGTCTTCGCAAACGCCCCAATCGGTCTGGCGCAATGCCAGCGTGCGGGAAATATTACCGCGCTGAATCCCGCGCTGGAACAGATGCTGGGTGGCAAGGCGGGTGCCAGCTCGTCGGATGGCAAATCAACGATGGCGCGCGGGCTCAGCTTCGCCGACCTGGTTCATCCCCACGATCGTGCCGAAGCCGATCGCCTTCTGGGGGAATTGTTCTCCGGCCGGCGCGATCACTTTCAAATGGACTCCCAAAATCCGCTGGGCAACACATTCGCCAGCACGTCAGGGAATCCGCCCGGGACCATCCCGACGGTGCGCTGGACCGCATGGCGGGTAGCGAGTACCAACGGCCATCCCGACCATGCACTGGTGCTAGGGGAATACAAGTCGCCGGATCTGCTTCGCGAACAGGAGATCGAACAGCGTCTTCGGCAAGCCCAGAAGCTGGAAGCCGTGGGCCGTTTGGCTGGAGGCGCGGCTCACGACTTCAACAATCTACTGACCGGAGTGCTGTTGTACTGCGACCTGCTCATGGCCCATCTTGAGCCCAACCATCGGGTGCGCAAGTACGCGGAGGAAATCCGCAACGCCAGCCTGCAGGCCACCGGCCTGGTGAGGCAGTTGCTCGCCGTAGTCCGGCCCTCGACGGGTGAGCCTCGCTTGCTGGTGCTCAATGAAATCGTAGAAGGAATGCACAACCTGCTGGCTCGTCTCATCGGCGAGAACATTGAGCTGAAGTTTCATCTCGATCCCAATCTGGGTGCGATCCGTATGGATCCGACGCAATGCCGGCAGATTTTGCTGAATCTGGTGCTCAACGCGCGCGACGCCATCTCGCAGGCGACGCCCAGCGGCGGTCAGATCACGGTCGAGACCTGCAATTGCAAAGTGCAGGTGTTGCCGGAACAGGTGCTCACGGAATCAAGGCCGGAGTTAGCCAGCCAAGCTTCGCTGCCGTGTGCCCTTTTCGTGGTAACCGACAACGGTAGTGGCATGGACGCCGCCACGCGCGCTCACCTGTTTGAAGCTTTCTTTACTACCAAAGCCGGGAACGGCACGGGCCTGGGATTGGCTACGGTCCATGAGATCGTGACCAGCAACGGCGGCCTGATCCATGTGGACAGTGCTCCGTCGACCGGAACCCGCGTTTCTGTACTTCTGCCGCTGGTGCCGCAAATCGTTGTGCATCCCCGGGACGTCTGTGATTTTCAGCCCGACAGGAACCCGGAAGAACGCGTCCCTGAGATATGACGAGATATCGATAAACGGATATTGACAAACGGATACTGAGGAAGAGGAAAAGGAATGAATGCCATGACGTCAGCTGCATTGAGTCCGATGACCGCCCTGCCGCAACTCGAACCCGCCAATTTTCTCAACCTTCTGATCGTGGATGATGAACGATCGATCCGCGAGGCCTGCCGCGAAGTGGCGCAATCGCTCGGATATACGGCACAGGTGGCCGATTCCGCCGAGCATGCCTACCGGCTTCTCGACACTCAGGCCTTCGACACCGTCCTACTCGATCTGCGCCTGCCCGGAGTCGGTGGATTGGATGCTCTCCGCCGCATCAAAGAGCGCCGTCCTGAAGCCGTCGTCATTGTGGTGACCGGTTACGGCACCGTCCAGGCAGCGGTGCAGGCCATGAAGAATGGCGCCTACGACTTCGTGACCAAACCGTTCAGTGTCGACGAACTGAAGCTGCTGCTGGAACGGGTCGCCGTGCATCTGAAGATGAAATCGGAAAACCGCCTGCTGCGTGAGAAAGTGAAGTCCAAGCAGGGCTTCGGCGGCATCGTGGGTCGCTCTCCGGAAATGGAGAAGCTCTATCGCATCATCGCCAAGGCCGCCAACAGCGTGCACCCCGTGCTGATCCTGGGCGAGAGCGGAACCGGCAAGGAGATGGTAGCGCGGTCCATTCATTATTCCGGACCCTTCCGCGATAAGCCGTTCATCCCGGTCGACTGCGGATCGCTCGTGCCCACCCTGATAGAAAGCGAACTTTTCGGCTACGTGAAAGGCGCGTTCACCGGCGCCAACCACACCAAGGACGGGCTGATGGCCATGGCCGAAGGGGGAACCATCTTCCTCGACGAAGTAGGAGAGCTTCCCGTCGATCTGCAGGCCAAAATGTTGCGGGCGATTCAGGAAAAGGAAATCCGGCCCGTAGGCAGCACGCGCCGGGTTCCGATCAATGTCCGCATCCTCGCCGCCACCAACCGCGATCTGGAAAAAGGGGTCATGCAAGGCGAGTTTCGCCGCGATCTGTATTTTCGACTCAATGTTCTCAGCCTGCGCATTCCTGCGTTGCGCGAGCGGCGGCAGGACATTCCCTTGCTGATTGGATACTTTCTGGAACGCATGGTGCGCACTTCCGGACAGGAAAAGATGCTCAGCGATGAAGCCCTCAAAGCGATGCTCGCCTATGACTGGCCGGGCAACGTCCGCGAACTGGAAAATTGCCTCGAACGGACCTGCGCCTTCACCAGCGGTCCGCTCATTCACAGCACCGATCTGCCGCGCGAAGTGGCCAATTTACCCCCGGGCGAGATCGTGGGCGGGGCGGGAAACGGCAACGGACAGCGGAAGATTATTCCGATGGCGGAACTTGAGAAGAACACGATTCTGAGCGCCATCACGGAACTCAATGGCGACAAGCTGCAGGCCGCCCGGCTGTTAGGGATCGGGAAAACGACCCTTTATCGGAAACTCAAGGATTATGCTTCTCAAGGATATCCATCCGCTTGATTGGACAATCTTGATCAGCCAATCGGATGGCCCAGTTCTGAACTCGCACCGGGGAAAGGGAGTACCGCAACGGGAAGTCGTGCAGCCCCTGGCATTGCTAACCGCCCTGTTTTCAGCAGGGAACCTGTGGCGGTCGACGTGCTATTTGAGAGAGCATGATTCTACTCAATACGCCGTCATCCAGCGGTTTACAGTGCGCCGAGTCATTGCATGCCGCCACCGGCCAGGAAACGCACTGGGCCAAGACCTTGCAGGAGGCTGCTACTCGCCTGCGCGAGCATACCTATTCCGCTGCCGTCATCGACCAGTTTCTGCTCGAAACAGAGCCTGACGAGAGCGATCAGATGCTCGAACATCTGGGCACCGCGTTCCCGGTCTACGTGAACTTCGCCGTCACCGGAATGGACCGTCTGGTGCGCGAAGTGCGCACAGCTTTGCATCGCCGAAAGCGTGAAGAAGTCGCCGCCCGCCAGGCCGTTGCCGAACAAATGCAAAGTGAAATGCGGGAGACGCTGACCGCCATGCTGCTTTCCTGTGAACTGGCCATGTCAGTGCCCGATGTCCCCGGCCCGGCCGTGGAAAAGATCCGCACCATCGACAACCTCGCTCGCGAACTGCGGATCCTCCTGGAGGCGAACTGAGGCTTTCCTGCTTCAACACCCGCAACTCTGGTCATTCCTACGCACGTGTCCGGGGAGCGGGTAGTGTACGCAATATTCATTTTGTCATTCCGAACTGGGCTGAAAGCCCGATGAGAGCCTGCCCTGAGCTTGCCGAAGGGGACCTGCTGTACGTTTGCGCTTTGGAAATGGGTCATCAGCCTAAAACCTAACCCGCCGAAATCCCTTCCCGTAGCGACCTATTCCGACTAGAATGGACCGCGTCGGGAAGGCGAAATCCCGTGCTCCTCGCGGCATTCCGCCACTTCCGCGGGAGGTTCCGTGCACGTCCTCGTCACCGCCGATTCGCTCTCGGGATCATGGACTTACGCCCGCGAACTCGTGACCGGCCTGGTCACGCGCGGCGTGCGGGTCACGCTAGTCAGCTTCGGGGAGATTCCTCTTCCGGACCAGACCTCATGGATGGATCATCTGCACGGCCTCGACTACCGGCCGACCGCCTTCCGCCTGGAGTGGATGCATGAAGCCGAAGAAGATCTGCCTGAATCTTCGGCGTTCCTCGCATCACTGGTTCGCGAGCTCCGGCCCGACATTTTGCACCTCAATCAATTTTGCTACGGCAACCTGCCCGTCGATGTGCCCCGCGTGGTGATGGTTCACGGCGATTTGATCACCTGGTCCCAGGCCGTGCACAATCGAGCCCCCCGCATTGAGCGTTCTCTATCCTGGTACCGCAACACAGTGCTTCGCGGACTTGCCGGCGCAGATGCGGTGGTAGCGCCGTCCGCCTGGATGCTCGACCGCATTTCCGCGTGTTACGGGCGCCCGCGGCGTGCCGAAGTGATCTATCCGGGACGCAATCCAATCTTCTTCAATCCCTACGTGAATAAAGACGATTGCGTGCTCGCCGTTGGCCGGCTGGTGGATGCGGGCAAGCAGGTTTTTCTCCTTACGCAGCAGCCGTATTCTGTCCCGGTCTGCATTGTAGGCGTAGAGCAGACGGTGCCTGTCCCCCGCATTCCGATTCGTGCCGATGTGAAAGTCGACACCGACCAGACGTCGGTTGCGATCCGTGGTGCGCAGACTGAAGCACAATTGCGCGCCCTCTACAGTCGCGCCTCGATCTATGCGGCCACGGCGCGGTACGAACCCCTCGGCATGGCCGCACTCGAAGCCGCGTTTTCCCGATGCGCCATCGTAGCCAACGACATCCCGAGCTTTCGTGAGATTTGGGGCGACGCCGCAGTCTACTTCCGTACCAATGACGCCGCCAGCCTCGCCGAAAATATTCGTATGCTCAACACGGACCGCACGATGCGCCGCGCCTACGCCGAGTTGGCGTATTCCCGCGCCCGCGAGCGCTTCACCACCAAGCGCATGATTGACGAGTGCTTGCAGCTTTACCGGAGTCTGGTGCCGGCTCGCTCCGTCGCCGCGTAAGGGCGTTTTGAAGGGCGCGGCTTTGCGCTTAAGCCGGTTTCAATCCTCGCGTTGAGCTGGCATGCCTGGAGGCATGCCCGATACGAATCTTTTTCAAGCTGCACCATCAGCCTGCCGCCAGACTGCACAACTTTCGCCACTCGTGGTATCTTTTATCCTTACTAGAAACCAGTAAGGTTGGAGGAATTCATGGCTCAGGTAAGAATCACCGTCAGACCGAACGGCCCATTCCGAGTCGAGGCTCCCGAAGGATCCATCGATTTAGTCGATGTGAATGGGACTCCGTACGATCTGACAGGCAAGACCGCATTCTCGCTCTGCCGCTGCGGCGGGTCCGTCAACAAACCGTTCTGCGACGGAACCCACAGCCGCATCGGATTCCAGGGCGCGGAATTGGCCGTAAAGAAAGCCGAAGGCAGTTCGTAGTCGCGCTGCGGAGAAAATCGTGCACGATTCACGAGGTGACGATTCACGAGATCGAGAACTGGGCATGCATCGCCGGATCACGCGCCGTGACTTTCTAAACGGCGTCGCCGTAACCGCAGGCGCGGCGATGATGCCGTGGGACCTTTCCGCCCGCTCCGATAAAGGAGACGGCCAGGCCGCCGTCGGTCCCGAAAGCTCCCCGAACTACTATCCCCCCGCGCTCACGGGCCTGCGCGGCAGCCATCCCGGATCGTTCGACGCCGCCCACAGCCTGCGCGACGGCACGTTCTGGGATTCCGCAGGCGAGCCCGAAGACACTGGCGAAACCTACGATCTGGTCATCGTCGGCGGCGGCATCAGCGGCCTCGCAGCCGCTCACTTCTACCGCAAGGCAACCGGCGGCAAGGCCCGCATTCTCATCCTCGAGAACCACGACGACTTCGGCGGCCACGCGAAGCGCAACGAACTTCGTGTGGGCGATCGAACGTTGCTCGGCTACGGCGGCACGTACTCGATCGAAAGCCCGGAGCCTTACAGCGCGGTCGCGAAGAGTGTGATCGACGAATTGGGAATCGAGGTCAGCAGCTTCCCAAAATATCTCGACCGGAATTTCTACGGGTCCATGGGGCGAGTGCCAAAGATCTTCTTCGATAAAGAAACCTTTGGCACCGACAAACTCGTTGACGATCCTTGCCCTTTTCCCGGTGGCGAGACCTACGACCTTGCTGTCGCCGGACCCGACGCGTGGACGCATTTCGTGGCCGAGGCCCCGATTGCGGAGCAAGCGCGAAAGGACGTCTCCCGCCTCTGTCGGGAGAAGAAAGACTATCTTCCGGGGCTGAACGCCGAACAGAAAGAAGATCGCCTGGCACGCATGAGCTATGCCCGCTTCCTCGCGGAAAACGCGGGTGTTCATGCCGATGTGATTCGCCTTTATCAGAGAATTTCTGAGCCGTTATTCGGTGTGGGCATTGAAGCGATTGCCGCGCTGGACGCATCCGAGTCTGGATATCCTGGTTTCAGTGGCATGGGTCTTGAGCCGGAGGGTCTGAACAACGAACGCAAATATTTCTTCCACTTTCCCGACGGTAATGCGAGCATCGCGCGCTTGCTGGTGCGCAAGCTGATTCCGGACGCGATACCGGGCAATTCCGCGACCGACATTGTTGCCGCCAGAGCGACCTACGCGAAGCTCGACGAGAGTATGTCACCCGTCCGTATTCGATTGAACAGCACCGCGGTGCGGGTGAAGCACACGGGCGCTTCGGCCTCAGCAAACGACCGCGCCACCGAGGTTGAAATTGCCTACGCTCGCGGCGGCAAAGTCTATACTGTCAAGGCCGGGCACTGCATCCTGGCGTGCTGGAACGCTGTGATCCCCTACATCTGCGAAGAATTGCCGGACGCACAGAAGCAAGCGCTGGCTTCTGCGCAGAAAGTCCCGCTACTATACTCGAACGTGCTGTTGCGGAACGCGACTGCGTTCCAGAAACTGGGAGCGAATTCCATTTACGCCCCGGGCGGCTACCATACCCACGTCGACATGGACCTGCCGGTCAGCATGGGCGAATATCACTGCCCGCGCACGCCGGAGGATCCGCTCGTGGTCCACATGAGCAAGTCGCCGTGCCACGCCGGACTCCCGGCGCGCGATCAGCACACCGCGGGTCGCATGGAACTCTACACCACAACATTTGAAACCATGGAGCGCAAGATTCGCGAGCAACTGGCGCGCACGCTGGGACCCGGCGGATTCGACCCCGCCCGCGACATCCTGGCGATCACCGCCAACCGCTGGCCCCACGGCTACGCTTACGAATACAGCACGTTGTGGGATAAGTTCCTGCTGGACGGAGGAGAAACACCCTGCGAGAGGGCGCGCAAACCCTATGGCCGCATCGCCATCGCCAATTCCGATGCCGGCGCCCGCGCCTACACCGACGAAGCCATCAATCAGGCCTGGCGTGCGGTCGGCGAGATCACGAAAAGCTAGCGGAGGAAATGGTGCACGATTCGCAGAGTCGCGATCCATTAGATCAAAATTCACAAGATCGAGAACTGGGGATGCGCCGCAAAATCACGCGCCGCGATTTTCTCAACGGTGTCGCGGTGACCGCGGGCGCGGCGATGATGCCGTGGGACTTGGCCGCCGCCGGCGGCGGAGCAGGCCCTGGAGAACGGCCAGCGGAAGGTCAGGCCGCCGTTGGTCCCGAGAATTCGCCGAACTATTATCCGCCTGCGCTCACTGGCCTGCGCGGCAGCCATGCCGGATCGTTCGACGCCGCTCACAGCCTGCGCGACGGCACGTTCTGGGATTCCGCGGGCAAGCCCGAAGACACTGGCGAATCGTATGATCTGATCATTGTCGGCGGCGGCATCAGCGGTCTCGCGGCCGCGCATTTTTATCGCAAGGCCACGGGCGGCAAAGCGCGCATCCTCATCCTCGACAACCACGACGACTTCGGAGGACACGCCAAGCGCAACGAGTTTCGGGTAAATGGCGCGTTCCGCCTGGGTTTCGGGGGCACGTTTTCCATCGAGAGCCCAGCTCCCTACAGCGCTGTCGCCAAACGCGTAATTGAAGAACTCGGTATCGATGTTCCTTCCTACTCGAAATACGCCGACAAGAATCTGTATCGGTCGGCCGGCCTGCGCCCCAGGATTTTCTTCGACAAGGAAACCTTCGGCGCCGACAAACTCGTTGTCAATCCCAGCCCGCATGGTTGGACCGAGAGCGAAGACACACGCGCGACGTCGTCGGAGCTGTTGAAACAATTTCTCGCCGACGCTCCGCTCGCCGATAAAGCCAAGCGCGATTTGCAGCGCCTGCGTCTGGAACCAAAAGACTATTTCCCCGGCCTGACTTCAGACCAAAAGAAGGCCAAGCTGGCGCGAATCAGTTACGCCAGTTTCCTGAGAGAAGTCGCCGGCGTTCATGAAGACATCATCAAGATGTACCAGGCGCTCCCGCACGGACTGTTTGGCGTGGGCATCGACGCCGTCGCGGCGCAGGATGCGTGGGGATTCGACTTGCCCGGCTTCGATGGCCTGAACCTGGATCCATCGCCGGGCAAGGGCATGAACCGCGACGCCATTCCGAATGAAGAAGCGGAGAAATACTTCTTCCATTTTCCTGACGGCAATGCCAGCATCGCCCGGCTGCTGGTCCGCCAGTTGATTCCAGACGCAATTCCCGGCAGCGCCTGGAGCGACGTGATCCTCGCCAAAGCGAATTACGCCAAACTGGACGACTCCAGTTCACCCGTTCGCATTCGCCTGAACAGCACGGCCGTGCGCGTGAAACACCTGGGCGACGTCGCGAGCGCGAAGGAAGTGGAAGTCAGCTATGCCCGCGGCGGCAAGGTCTACACTGCGAAGGCGAAGAATTCGATCCTGGCCTGCTGGCACGTCGTGATCCCGTACATCTGCGAAGAGCTTCCCGACAACCAAAAAGAGGCGCTCGCCTCCGCCCAGAAAGTTCCGCTGCTCTACACCAACGTCGCGCTGCACAATTGGAAATCTCTGCAGAAGGTGGGAGCAAATTCTGTTTACGCTCCGGGCATGTACCACACCGGCGTGAATCTCGACTTGCCGGTGAGCATTGGAGGATACAAGTGCGCGCGCAAACCGGAAGAGCCCATCGTTGTGCACATGATGAAGACGCCCTGCCACCCCGGGCTCCCCGCTCGCCAACAGCACAGCCGAGGACGCATGGAGCTTTATACGACGACATTCGAGACGATCGAACGCAACATTCGCGATCAACTCGCCCGCACGCTGGGCCCGGGCGGCTTCGATCCCGCTCGCGACATCGCGGCGATTACCGTCAACCGCTGGCCCCACGGCTACGCCTACGAATACAACTCGCTGTGGGATCCGTTCTGGCTCGAGGGCACCGAGACTCCCTGTGAAGTCGCCCGCAAGCCCCACGGTCGCATCGCCATCGCCAACGCCGACGCGGGCGCCTACGCCTACACGGATGAGGCCATCAATCAGGCCTGGCGTGCGGTGGGAGAGATCACGAAAACGTAAGCCTCGGTCGTTGGTTAGGTCGTTGGTTCGGATGCGGCCGGTCTGGAGCT
>JBEKRY010000132.1:0-13085 GCA_049517555.1 Candidatus Sulfotelmatobacter sp.
ATACGGTCTTCGAGCGCCGATGAAAGAAGTTCGGGGCGGCCTTGCGTGAAGGCGGCAAGCAGCAGCATGGAATTTTGCACGTTGGTGACCGCGTCGGCGCGGGAATACTGCGCGGGGAGCACGAGGCGGGCCTCTTTGGTGGAGAGGCTCTGCTCGGGAACGGCAAGCAGCAGCGGCCACTTCCCTTTCGGACGGATGCAGGCGACCTGAGCTTCGGCCGTCTGCTCGCCAGACATGCGTGCGATGGTCAGGCCGCCCATCCAGCAAGCGGAGGCGTTGTCGGGGTGGTGCTCGCGGCGGGAGGCGTCGCCGATGATTTGCGCGTCGGTCCAGCGGAGGTTTCCAAAGTGCGCCGCCATGGCGATGCCCGCGAGACGCGCGGCGGCGGAAGAGCCGCAGCCTTTGCCGATGGGAATGTCGTTGTCGATGTGTAACGAGAGGGGCTGGACTTCGCGGTTCGCGGCTTGGAGCACCTCACGGTAGGTGTTGAGGATGAGGTGGCTTTCGATGCGGTCGGCGAAGTTGCCGCAGATTTCGCGATCGCGTCCGGCGGCGGTGATGGAGAATTGTTCGGAGACGCGGGCGTCGAGCTTGATGTAGAAATCCATGGCGAGCGCGGCCGCGTCGAAGGCTGGGCCCAGGTTGGCCGACGTCGCGGGAAGGGCCAGGCGAAGGCGGGAGCGTTTCGAATTCTTGTTTCTAGAGGGCATGTTCAAAGTTCGATCTGAGTTTTGTAATCCCAGTTTCGTAATTCCGGGTCTAAAGCCATATTCCTTTCTTGGAAGACTGATCGCAGCGCTGGAAGCGCTGCACCAGCCAAAATCCATGGTGGCTACTTCTCGGCTTGCTCCAACGTTCGGATTACCGCGTCCAGCGTGGCGTCGAGAACGATGGGCGGACGGCGCAACGAGTTCAGGGCTGCGCCCGCGTTTTCGTCGACCGCGTCTTTGAGTAAAGCGCCGCGATGGAATTCCATGGTGAAGTCGGGATCTTTCAGCAAATTTCCGGTCAGAACCAGGACGACGCTTTCTTGGGGCTTCACGAAACCCTGCTGCAGCAATTTTTTCAATCCCGCTAACGTGACGGCGGAAGCCGGTTCGCAGCCGATGCCTTCGGCGCCGATCTCGGCTTTGGCCTGGGCGATTTCGATTTCAGTAACTTGCTCGCAGGCGCCGCCGGTGGCTGCGAGAACGTGAACTGCTTTTTTCCACGAGGCGGGGTTGCCGATGCGAATGGCGGTGGCGCGAGTTTCGGCATGCACGCTAACCAGGCGCTTGCCATCGGCTTCGCGAAGTGTTCGGACGAGCGCGTTCGCGCCTTCGGCTTGAATCACGGACAGCCTAGGGAGGCGCGAAATCAGGCCCAGGGCGTGCATTTCGAGCAGCGCCTTGCCGATGGCCGAACTGTTGCCCAGGTTTCCGCCGGGGACGATGATGTGGTCGGGCGGCTGCCAGTCGAGTTGTTCGAGCAGTTCGAGCGCGAGAGTTTTCTGGCCTTCGAGACGGAAGGGATTGATCGAATTCAACTGGTAGACGGGCGCGCGCAGAACGAGTTCTTGAAGGAGTTTGAGGCAGCCGTCGAAATCTGTGCGCAACTGGCAGGTTACGGCGCCGTAGTCGAGGGCCTGGGAAAGTTTGCTCCAGGATATTTTTCCTTCGGGAACGAGGACCAGGCTGCGCAGGCCTCCGCGCGCGGCGTAGGCGGCCATGGACGCGGAAGTGTTGCCGGTGGAAGCGCAGGCGACCCAGCGAAATCCGGCGAGACGCGCGAAGGTGGCGGCGACGGTCATGCCGGCGTCTTTGAACGAACCGGTGGGATTCAATCCTTGGTGCTTCGCGAACAGGCGCGGCACGCCGGTGATGCGGGCGCAGTGCGGCAAGTCGTACAGTGGCGTGTTGCCCTCGCGCAGGGTGATGACGGCTTCGTCACTGACCTCAGGAAGAAGCTCGCGGAAGCGCCAGACGCCGCTGAGGTCGACGGAATCGAGACTGAGACGACGCTGCTTCCAGGTAGATTTCAGCTGGTCGGCGTTGGGCTTGGCCTCTTTCCAGCGTGGGTAGGTGATTTCGAGCAGATCTCCGCAGTTGGTGCAGCGGAAGTTCTGAGCTGCGTCGTCGGTCACACCGCCGCAGGTGATGCAGCGGAAACGGAAGTCCGTGGGACGCGCTTTTCGCGACACATCCGGCGCGGAAGTGAGAGGAGGAGCCATGAACCGGATTTACTTTTTTCCTCGAAGATATTGGTCGGTCTTGTTGATCCAATCGGCGCGTGGCGGATTGAATACGTCGAGGTCGACGGTGTCGGCCAGCGCTTCGGCTTTATGCGGCATGCGGGCCGGGATGCAGAGCGTTTCGCCGGCGTTGACCACGATTTCCCGGCCATCAATCCAGAACTTGAGCGCGCCTTCGAGGACGTAGGTCAGTTGTTCGTTGTGATGGCTGTGTTCGGGCACGATGCAGCCTTTTTTCAGCAGTACGCGGGCCAGCATGATTTCCTGGCCGACCACGAACTGGCGCTGCAAGAGCGGGTTGAGGTCTTCGAGCGGGATGGTGTGCCAGGGGATGTATTGCAGCGCAGGTTTGGCTACGGCGTGCGGGGCGCGGGGTTTCGCGGGTTTCGATTTCGGGGGCGTGCGCGACTTTGATTTTGATTTCGGCATGGAATCGTATGCAGGTCGGACTGGTCTCTTTCGTCCCTCCGGGACTTGTTCCATCTTCGCTAGCTTACCCACGGCTTGCGCCGTGGGCTGCATTCTTGCGCCGCTTCGCGGCTGGGCGCTTCTTGCTATCGTATTCGCTCATCGGACTTCATTCCGACGCGCTTCAGTGCACTCTGCCGGCGTACAACTTTACGGCTGTGTCGTGCAGGTAGGCGTGAGCCAATTCCAGGGCCCGGGTCTCGGTGATTTCATTTTCTGAGACCATCTCGGCCAGAGCCGCGGCCAGGGCGGTGCGCGACGACTGGACACCCAGCCAGTAGCTCTCTTCCGCCCCCAGCACTTGATTGTAAGGGAAACAGTCGGTGCCGAAAGTGATCTTGTCGGGAAAAGTTTCCAGCCACATTTTTAGCGTGTCTTTGAAGGCCGAAGGATATTGGGCGAGTTCGCCGAAGGAAGAATCGAGGTAGACGTTTTTCATGGCGGCCAGCCAGACGGCCTCGCGTTCCAGGGGATAGCCGCCGTGGATCATCACGAAAGTCGTAGAGGCGTAGCGCGGGTCGCGCAAAACGCTTTCGAGATTCATGATGTTGCTTTGCGAGAGGTTGAAATAATCTCCGATGCCGACGGCGGTGTGGATGTGCACGGGCAGGTGCAGGCGTCCGCCTTCCTCCACTAGAAAGCGAAAAATGTAGTCCTGGAATGTGCGGTAATCTTTTTCGCTCGGGATTCCACCGGTCGCGTAGCGCTGGTAAATGTTTTCGGCCTGGGCACGAGGGGGGTCGCTGAATGTCGTGGGGCGGAAATAGGCGACCTCGAACTTCATGGCGATGCCGCCGCGTTTGGAGTTATCTTCGAGCACCCGGGTGATGAACTTCAGATAGTCGGCGAACGTGGCGGGAAGTTTGGTGACATCTTCCTGCCGCATCCAGCGGCGCAGCATTTTTTCCTGCAGCGGAATGTAGACCGCCTCGTCGGGATTGCGGGCAGTCTCGTGCTGGTTGTTGAACGGCCACATGAAGGAGTCGGCGAAGAAGACCCAGGGAAAACGCTTGGCGTCGAGGTAGTCGGGCATCATGGCGCGGTTGGCGACGGAACTCTCGGTGTTGAGCTTGTCGAGAATCATGTTGAAGTAGGCGGTGCCGGGATATTGTTTCTTCAGGTCGGCTTTCTGGTCGAGCAGCCACTTCGCATGGTCGGGAGAGAAATCGGTGTAGGGATAGCCGAAGAGGGCTTTGGCGGCGACGGCCAGTTCAGGATTGTCGTCGCGGGTACGCAGGGCTGAACTGAAGTCGGGGGGAGCGGCCATGGCGTCGACGTCGGGATCGTCGGCGAAGCCGGGGTGGGCGTGGTGATCGAAGGCGGGGATTTTTTCGATTTGCGGGAGAAGGCGTTCGTAGATTTGTTGAACGTCGGAGCCGGGGAACGGGCGCGCTTGGGCGGCGGAGAAGGCTGGGATGCCGAGCAGTGCGGTGAGAAACAGGGTTCGCATCGCGAGTGTCATTTGTATTCCTCAGGGCTAAAGCCCAATGTCGGAGCAGGCCTTTATCGCAGCGCTGGAAGCGCTGCGCGACCCAAAAGCGAATTCTCACAATCCCTTATATGTGCCGCCGTCGACCAGCACCGTCTGGCCTGTGATGTAGGAGGCGCGGTCGGATGCGAGCCACACTACCGTGTCGGCCAGTTCGCGGGGCTCGCCTAAACGCTTGAGCGGAGCGTCGGCGGCCCAGGCGTCGAAAATCTCCTGCTGGGTTTTTCCTGTCGATGACGAGCGGGCTTTGGCTAACTCTTTCAGGCGGTCGGTCGTGGTGAAACCGGGGGCGACATTGTTGACCAGGATTCCGTCTTTGCCGAATTCATTGGCGAGACTTTTCACCAGGCCGACCACCGCGGCGCGGACTGCGTTGGAGAGCACGAGATCGGCGACGGGCTGCTTGGTGGTGATCGAGGTGATGGTGATGATGCGGCCCCAGTGCTGGCGCTGCATGTGGGGGATGACTTCGCGGGCAAAATAAACCGTGCTCAGGAAATTAAGATTGAGCGCGCGTTGCCAGTCGTCGAGGGTGGTGGCGAGAAATCCTTTGGCGGGCGGGCCGCCGGCGTTGGTTACACAGATGTCGACGGTACCGAATTTCTTCGCTACTTCGGCGACGAAGAGGGCGACGGCGGCGTGGTCGGCTACGTCGAGAGCTTCGGCCGAGACTTCCGCGTTGTGATCCTTTCTGATTTTGTCGGCGGCGGCTTCGAGTGTCGGCTTATTGCGGGCGCACATGGCGACGCGGCAGCCTTCGGCGGCGAAGGCTTGGGCGGTGGCGAGGCCGAGTCCCTGGCTGGAGGCGGCGACGAGGGCTACACGGTTTTTCAGGCCCAGATTCATGGAGGTGGAATTATAAATGGAGGGCTCAGCTGGTATTCGGCGAAGGGCGACAACCACGAAGGACACGAAGGTTCACGAAGGAAGCCACAGGGAACGATCTCGCTTTTGCTTGCCCGCGCTGGAGCAACACAAGTACTCTCTTAGGACGTGAGGCGATCATCATTATGAAACGGAACTCTCGTCGTCCGGAGACTGCGGCGGTGCATGGCGCGGCTGATCTTGAAAAGAAAAATGGGCCGGTGGGGACACCGATTTATCAGACGTCGACGTTCGAGGTTACGGACAACGACGAGCAGCAGCGGGTGACCACGACCGACCGCTATTACACGCGGTGGGGAAATCCCACGAATACCGTGGCTGAGCAGACGGTGGCGGCGATCGAGGGCGTGGAGGCGGCGCTCACGTTTGCTTCCGGGATGGGTGCGATCACGACCACGATTTTGGCGTTGTTGAAGGCGGGCGATCATATTGTCGCGCAGCGCGATATTTATGGTGGAGTGACGAAGTTTTTCTCGGAGTGGCTGCCGCGGGTGGGGATTGAAACGACGTTTGTCGATACCAATGATTACGAGCAGCAGGCGCGGGCGATCCGGGCGAATACGCGGGTGTTGTATCTGGAGTCGCCGACGAATCCTTCGCTGCGCGTGGTGGATTTGAAGAAGGCAGCGGGGCTGGCGCGGGAGCGTGGGCTGATCAGCATGATCGACAGCACGTTCGCGACGCCCATCAATCAGCATCCGGCGGAGTATGGGATTGATCTGGTCATGCATTCGGGGACGAAATATTTGAGTGGGCATGCGGATTTGACCTGCGGGGTGGTGGCGGGATCGCAGGAACTGATGAATCGGATTTGGGAGACGCGGACTACACTGGGCAATTGCATGGACCCGCATGCGGCGTGGATGATGATTCGCGGGTTGAAGACTTTGGCGGTGCGGGTGGAGCGGCAGAACGAGAATGCGCTGCGGGTCGCGGAGTTTTTGGAGCAGCATGGAAAGGTGCGGCGGGTGCATTATCCGTTCTTGAAGAGTCATCCGCAGTATGCCATTGCGCGCGAGCAGATGAGTGGGGGCGGCGGCGTGGTGACGTTTGAAGTTGAGGGCGCGGGCGAGGACGCGCGGCGGGTGAGTGAGGCGATGCGGCTGTTTACGCTGGCTACGAGCCTGGGGAGTGTGGAGTCGCTGGTGTCGATTCCGGTGCTGACGTCGCATGCCATGATTTCGGCCGAGCAGCGGCGGGAGATGGGCGTGAATGAGCAGATGGTGCGGTTGTCGGTGGGGATTGAGAGTGGGGACGATTTGATTGCGGATTTGGAGCGGGCGCTGGAGGCGGTGGGGGGACGGGAGACGGTGGGGGTTTAGCTTCTAGCTTCTAGCTTCTAGCTGTTAGCTTTTAGCTCCACTGCTTCGGCTTTTTCTCGGTTTGCCGCCGCGCTTGCGCTGGCGGGACGGACGAAGGCGTCCGTCTCTGCATGAGCAGGCGAGACGTTCGCAGAGAAGATATTCTGCAGAAAAAATTAACCCGGCCCTCGTGAGGGCCGGGTTTGTTTTGTGCTGATTAACTTTGGTTAGAAGATGAACTTGCCGGCTAGCTGGACTACGCGGGCCAGGTGAGCTCCGTTGATTTGGAGGAAGTTGGAGTTGCCGGCTCCGAGACACGTGCCGCCGTTGGCTCCTTCGCAGGTGTAGCCTGAGCCGTAGCCGTTCCATTCGGTGTGGTTGAAGACGTTGAAACCTTCCAGACGGAACTCTAAAGCCATGCTTTCCCTGATGGGGAAGTGCTTGAATACTGCCATATCGAAGCTCAGCCGGGAGGGGTTGCGCAGGGTATCCCGGCCCGAGTCTCCGAAGGTCAGTCCCTGAGGGATGGTAAAGGCGGCGGGATTGTATTGGAATTTGGAGTAGGAGGGGCCGGCGAGCTGGCTGACGCCCGGAATATTAGAGTTGGGATTGCCGATCACATCGACGTAAGAACCGGATCCGACCGCGTTTCCGACGCCGGCATTGTCGCCATAGCTGGTGCCGTTGGTGACGGTGACGGGCGTTCCAGTGGCGTAGGTTTCGATTCCCGACCACTCCCAGCCGCCAAGGACGGCATGCGAAAAGCGGTTCTGCTTGAACTGAGGCAGGTCGTAAACCCAGGCGACGTTCAGCATGTGGCGTTCGTCGAAGGTCGAACTCGCGCGGGTCATCGCCGGGGAGTATGAGTTCACGAAGCTCGAATCACCGCGGTCGGAAGAATCGTCGATGGAGTGACTGTAGGTGTAGGCAGCGGTGAGGTTCAGGCTGCCAATGGTCTTGCGGGCGGACGCCTGCAGCGCGTTGTAGTTGGAAGCAGCCCGGTTCTCGAGGCGCGTGATGGTGGAGACGCCATAGTAGGGGCGATAGGGATCGGCATCATTGCCGCAAGCCACGGCGAGGTTCGTGGCCCAGCCGCCGGTTTGCGATGTGGTGTAAGTCGTGCCGGGACCCGCGGTGGCCGTGGCGGTCGCAGCCTGACCGGTAACCGAGACGTTGCTGCAGTCAGTCGCTGAGATGATCTGGCCCGGGCCGTAGGGATTTTGCGTAATTGGGGTTGGGTAGAGCTGGTTGGTGTCGAGTTGGCGGCCGAGCTTGGTACCTTTGCTGCCCACGTAGGAGACGGTCGCCACTGTGTGGCCCGGCAGTTCATGTTGGATGTCAAGATGCCACTGCTGCATGTACGGCCATATTGCTTTGGTTGGTATGGAGAAGAAACTCAAGGGGAACGATGGGGCCAATTGCCCGGTTGAGGCGCCAATGTTCTGGTAGCCGGAGATGTTGACCTGCGTCGAGCTTTGCAGCAACGGAGAAGACTGACCTTCCATGCCTTCGGTGTTGGCTTCGTTTCCGTTGGCGTGCTCGAAGAAGATGCCATAGCCGCCACGAATGGCGGTCTTGCCGTTGCCCTTGGGGTCCCACGCAAAGCCGATACGTGGAGCCGGGTTGAACAGATGACCCTTTACGCAACCGGCATAGGAAGTGGAGCCCACAGACGCGTTGGGGAAGCCGGGGAATGTGACTGGGCCGCCGGCGGTGCCGCATGCGACCAGGCCGTCGAAGGGATTGCCTACGCCCGGAAGCATTGCTCCCGCATTGCCTGTAATCGAGCCGTCGCCGTCGAGTTGGGGCGCGGTGGATGCGTTGTAGGCGCTTGGATCCCAGTTGTATGCGTGGTGGTAGCGGTCACGGTAGGTTCCGAAGAGGCTGACGCGCAAGCCCATGTTCAAAGTGAGCCGGTCGCTGACGCGCCAATCGTCCTGGAAGTATGGCTCGACGATTTTGTAGCGGTTGTAGAACTTCACCTGGTTGCTGCCCTGGCCGAAGCTGGCGATGTTGCCCTGAAACATGTCCGCGAGAGCATTGCCAGTGCCCAGAGGCGTCGTGCCGTTCGGCTGCGTGACGGTCGCAGTGGAAATATCGAAGGTGAGCGATCCATTAACCTGCACGCTGCTGAGTTCGTTTTTCTGGGCCGCAACGAAGTACGCGCCAAATTGCAGATTATGCCGGCCGACAATCTTGGTGACATTGTCGCGATAGGTATACGTGGGGTTGGAGTTGTAAGCGCCTTCCGGCCAGAGGCCATCAGGATCGATCGAAAAACCTCCGCCGTAAGCAACGCCTCCGCTGAGGTTAATGGCAGGGAGTTTGCCGCCGGCGCCGTTGTTGTAGAGGTAGCCCATTTGGAAGCCCGAGGGTAGCTGCCAGTAGCCTTCCGACTTGAAGGCAATATGGTCGGTAGTGTAGCTGGCGACGAACTCGTTGAGCAGTGTGGGAGAAACGGTGCTGGTCAAGCGCGCGACCATGCTGACGCCAGGACCATTGAAATAAGTTTGTACGGTCGGGAACGAGCTCGTGTCCCAGATTTGGTTGGGTTCGAGCGTGTTCCATGAATCGTGGATGTAACGGAGAGTGAGACGATTGTGGCTGGTAATGTTGTGATCGACGTGAATGAGTTCTTCTCGCCAATTAGTAGGAGTTGCGATATTGGCGTTGTAGGTCGCGGCACCCGGGATATCCGTAGCGGCACTGCTGGGCGCAGGAATGAGCGGAAGCAGCGCCTGAGCGGTGGCGGTTATCGGAACCTGATTGTTCGGGAAATAGACTGGGTGGGTTACCGTCGACAGGGCGGGATCAACCGGGCAATCGACCATTGAGAGCGTCTGCGGGTTGGGGCAAAGATCAGAGAAATTGCCCTGGCGCTCTGCGTTAGAGGGGACAGGGGTGTTGTATTGGTAGGAAACCCGGTCACGACGCCACTCCTGGGACCAGAAGAAGAATGTTTTGTCTTTGTTCGTGTTGTAAGCGTGCGGAATATAGATGGGGCCGCCGAAGGTATAGCCGAAATCGTTCTTCTTGTAGGCCGGAGTTTCTCCGCTGCCGCCGCGGTAGAGGCTGTTGAAGTAGTTATTCGCATTGAAAGCGTCGTTGCGGACGAATTCGTAGGCGTCGCCGTGGAAGTCTTTCGTCCCGCCCTTGGTTTCGACTTCGACGGTTCCGGAACCGTTGCGGCCGTATTGCGCGCCGTAATTCGAAGTGAGGACCTTGAATTCGGAGATGGCATCGGCGCTGGGGTAGACGTTCAGCGTGCCGTTACTGCCGTTGTCCATGTTGTCGCCGCCGTCCAGTTCCCAGTTGTTGTACTCGACGCGGCCGCCGTTCATGCTGAAGGAAACGCTACCGTTGATGCCGACCTGGGGCTCATCCATTCCGGTCTGATTGCTGACGCCGGGGACCAGCGTGACGAGCGTGGTGAAGTTGCGGCCGTTGAGTTCGAGCTGGGTGATTTCCCGTCCGGTCACGGTGCCGGCGAGTTCGGAGGACTGGGTTTCGACCTGGGCGACGTTCTCGCCCTCGACGATCACTTCGGTGGTGGCGGCGCCGACCTCGAGCGTCACGTCGACGCGGGCTTTCTCGGCAACGTCAAGAGTCACACCCTTGGCTTCGTATTTCTTGAAGCCGGCGGCGCTGACGATGACGTTGTATTTGCCGGAAGGCAGAGCAGACTCGTTATATTCGCCGGTGGAGTTGGTGACCATCTGGCGATTGATGCCGCGGTCGGGACTGGCGACGACCACGGTGGCTCCGGCAATAGCGGCGCCGGAAGGATCCTTGACCGTGCCTGTGATCGAGCCGTTCGTCTGAGCCCATGCGGCTCCGCAGAAGGTTACGGCCAATAACGCGATCCCCAATCCCACACGATGCAATTTCATGGTCACTCCCCCGTGGCGCGGGCATTGCCCGGCGCGAGTTCAGTCGGCTTCGCCGTGTTTCTTTCCGAGCCTTGCGGCTCGGGGCTTGCTTTTTCGGACGGAAACTTTATACCCGGTTGGTTTGAGACCCCGAGACGGGTTATTAAAACGTATGAATAGTGCTTTTATGGGGCGGCGTCTGTCAAGAAAAAAGCGACCTTCAAACCCGCCGGGAGCCATCTTTTTCTGCAGGATCGATTCCGTAATCGATGCCGGTCGAGCGCAGCAGGCGCGAAACGCTTACAGCAGGCCGCGCGTCGACTCGCGGGCTACCAACTCCGGAGCCACCTTGCGATGGGTGGCGCTCATGTCGCGTTTTTCGAGCACGCCGTTGATGCCGTCGACCACGATGCCGACAGCGGACGCTCCCATCGCTTCCATGGGCTGGCGAATGGTGGTGAGCGAAGGCGTGTAGAGCGCGGAGGTGGCGACGTCGTCGAAACCGATGACCGAGCATTGCTCGGGGACGCGCACGCCCGCCCGGGTCAAGGCGCGGATCGCGCCGAATGCGCTCATGTCGTCGAAGGCCAGCAGGGCGGTGAAGGGGCGCTTCTGGCGGATGAGATCCTCGGTGAGCTTGTGGCCGGATTCGAAGCTCGACATGGGGTCGCGGGATTCGGGCAAATCCATGATCAGGCGGGCGTCGAGTTCCAGGCCGCATTCTTTCGCGCAGTTGCGGACGCCACGCCAGCGCGGCGCACTGTCTGTGAGGGACTTGGGGCCGCGGATGAATGCGATTTTTCTGTGGCCGAGCGAGTGCAGGTGTTCGAGCGCCATGTGGCCGCCGAGTTCGTTGTCGACGATGACCGAGCTGATGGAATCGGTCTTCAGTTCGCAGCCGATCATCGCCGTGGGAATGCTGCTTTTTTCGAGATCGCCGAGCAGATTGATGTCGAGGAAGAGCCAGTTGGCCAACACGATGAGCGCTTCAATGCGGCGGTCGAGGAGCATCTCGAGATAGCGCTCGAAGCGGCTGCGTTCATTATGCACGTCGGTGAGAATGGGAAGATAGGATGACTGGTAGAGCGTGTTTTCGATGCCACGCAGCACCAGGGTGCAGTAGGGATCGGTCATGTCGAAAACCATGACGCCGACGGTGTGGCTGCGCTTGCTGCGCAGCGAGCGGGCAAACTGGTTGGGGCGGTAGCCTAGCTTTTGCGCTGCGCCCTCGATGCGCTTTTTGGTGACGGCAGGAATGTAGCGGGCCAGGGGAGCGTTGTTGAGCACGATCGACACGGTGGTCGAGGAGAATCCGCTTTCCTTCGCCACATCTCGAATGGTGACCATCACAGCCCTTGCGCGGAAACCGGGAGAAATCGCGGTTCCGGAGAAAATTCTGGCGCGCTTCCAGCGCTCGAGTTACGGCTTGTATTGAAAGCGTACACTGGCGGACACTACAGCAGAGAGAGATAGCAGTGTCAAGCGAACAGATGATGCGACGATGTTTTGTTGTGCTTCTGCTGGCGGGTATGGCGATGGCCTTGCCGCCGCAGCAAATCGCACCCGGGGACTCGCGGCCCACCGATCCAGCCAAATTTTTCCAACTGGGGCAGGACGCTCTTGCTCGCGGGCAACTCGACGACGCGGAGAGGGATTTCCGAAAAGTGCTGCAGTTGGATCCGCAATCCGGCGCGGCGTACGCCAATCTGGGCGTGGTTTACATGCGGCGCAAGCAATGGACCAAGGCTCTGGACGCGCTGCAGAAGGCAGAGCATCGGATGCCGGGGGTCGCCGGGATCCGGCTTAACATTGGGCTCGCCTATTACCGGCAGAATGAATTCCTGCAGGCGATTCCGCCGTTTGAGTCGGTGGTGCGCGATCAGCCGGACGCGCTGCAGCCGCGCTATCTTTTGGGGCTTTGTTATTTTTTTGCGCAGCGCTATGCCGACGCGACTGAGACGCTGGAGCCGCTGTGGGAGCAGGAATCGAGCCAGTTGCCGTATTTGTACGTACTTTCGAATGCGGCTCACCGGGCGGGACGCAAAGAAATCGACGAACGCGCCACCACGCAGCTGATCAAACTCGGGGACGGCTCGCCGGAGTATCGGCTGTTTGTGGGGAAATATCAGTTGAATCTCGAGCACTACGATGAGGCTCTGGCGGAGTTTCAAGCCGCGGCGCAGGCCGATCCCCGGCTTCCTTTCGTGCACTTCAACCTGGGACTGACTTATAAGAAGCAGCAGGATTATCCGCACGCGCGGGAGGAGTTCTTGAAGGACGCTCACATCGAGCCGGATCTCGCTCTCGACTACGAGGAATTGGGCGACGTGGATGCGCTGTTGCAGGACGATAAGAACGCCGAAATAAATTACCGCGAAGCGTTGCGCCGCGACGCGCGGCTGGTCGATTCTTATTTCGGACTGGCGAAAATTTATGAACGCCAGGAAAAATATTCCGCGGCTTTGACCGAGATTGAAGCAGCGGTCAAGCTTGATCCGGAGCGCACCGATCTGCATTACGTGCACGGACAGGTGCTGCTCCACCTGGGACGAAAAGAGGAGGCGAAGAAGGAGCTGGACGCGGCAGTGCGCATCGATGACGAACATCGCACCGAACGCGGGAAGCAGATGGATACGGGAACGGTGCCGTCGCCTGAATTGTTGCAGGATCCGCAGTGATACGGTTTTCAGCCCCAGGTCATTCTGAGCGCGGCGATAGCCGGGCGAGGGACCTTACGCCAGCCGGCGCTGACGATGCCGGGGACGGGAGCGCCTGCGCTTCTTACAGCCCATGCACACCTCGCATGAGTACAACCAATGTCCGGGCTTCGTAAGGTCCCTCCG
>JBEKRY010000133.1:0-13172 GCA_049517555.1 Candidatus Sulfotelmatobacter sp.
CTATCCGCTTTTCAGGACAAACTGCTGGAGCTTTATGCGAATCCGGATTTCATTCGGCCGGAGGCGCGTCGGAATGAAGTCATTTCGTTCGTCCGTTCCGGATTGCGCGACCTGTCGATCAGCCGGTCGACATTTTCCTGGGGCATTCCCGTGCCTGACGATCCCAAGCACGTGATTTATGTGTGGCTCGACGCACTCGCCAACTACATTACCGCCATCGGTTACGGCTCAACCCACGCGGGCGCTCTGGAGGCATTCAAGAAATATTGGCCGGCCGATGTTCACATGATCGGCAAAGAAATCGTCCGTTTCCATTGCGTCTACTGGCCGGCGTTTTTGCTGGCCGCAGGACTGCCATTGCCGAAAGCGATTGTGGCCCACGGCTGGCTGCTGTTTGAAGAGAGCAAGATGTCGAAGTCTCGCGGCAACATTGTCCGCACCGAAACCATCCTTGATGTACTCGGCGCCGACGCTCTGCGCTACTTCCTCCTGGGCAATCTGGCGAGCCGAACATTAACCATGATTAACCGGTACTTCAAGGGCGAGGTACCGTATCCCTCGGGCGCGGCATCGAAGATTCCGGCTGACGATGCAATTGCCGAGACAGCGCGCAAAGCGATTCGCGAATTCGGCATTCTGTTCGATCAGTTCCACTTTTCGCGCGCGCTCGAAACAGCCTGGGGACTGATCGCCGCGGTCGATAAATACATCGTCGAAAACGAACCTTGGTCCCTCGGCGAGAAACAGGACGACGAGAGCCGGGCACGGCTGGCTACGGTGCTCTACACCTCGGCTGAAGCGCTGCGCATTGCGACTGCGCTGGCGCATCCCGTCATGCCGGATGCGACGGCCAAAATCTGGGAGCAGATGGGCCTGGGGGACATCAAGAAACTTGCGCTCGCCGATCTGTCCTGGGGACAGTTGCCGCTGGGCACGAAAATCGGCGACGTGCACCCCGTGTTTCCGCGCGCCGACAAAAGCGCAGTGGAAAGGATGCAACAGATGGAAGATCAGCAACGGAGTACGGTCGTCGAAGAACCGAAGGAACCGGCTCCGCGGTCTACTGTAACGCCGGAAGTTGAGCCTCAGCCAGTCGCCGCGGCCCCCGCGGCACTTGCCACCACCACCGATGGCAAGATCACCATCGACGACTTCGCGAAGATCGACTTGCGCGTGGGCGTCGTGAAAGTCGCCGAGCGCGTGCCCAAAGCCGACAAACTGCTGCGCCTCGAAATCGATATCGGCACGGAAGTGCGGCAGGTCCTGGCCGGGATCGCTGAGGCTTACGCGCCCGAGGCACTTGTTGGCCGTAAGGTCGTGATCGTGGCCAATCTGGCTCCGCGAAAACTGCGCGGCATGGAGTCGAATGGCATGATCGTGGCCGCATCGCTGGAAGGCGGGAAACCGGTGCTGGCAAGCTTTCTGGAGGATGTGCCTGTCGGGGCTCGGCTAAAGTAAAGTTCGATTACCACGGAGATCAAAACCTGGCCGCGCTGCGCTCGGACGGGCGAAGGCGCCCGTCCCCACATAAACCAGCGGCCGACGCGCTTCTGCTAGAGACCGGCGACTAACGATCAACGACGCATGTTTGTAGATTCGCACGCACATCTCGATGGCAAGCAGTTCGATTCCGATCGCGGCGAGGTTATCGCTCGCGCGCTCGAAGCCGGAGTACGAACCATGGTCGCCATCGGCAATGGTGACGGCCCTCCCGTGCTCGATGCCGGGATTTTACTTGCCGACAAATATTCTTTCATGTATGCGACCATTGGCATTCATCCGCACGAGGCCAGACTCGCGGATGACGCGGCTTACCAAGAGATGGAGCGATTGGCGCGGCATCCGAAGGTGATCGCGTGGGGAGAGATCGGCCTCGATTACTACTACGATCATTCGCCGCGCGAGACGCAGAAGCAGGTATTCACGCGGCAGATGGAACTGGCAGCGGCGGCGAAGTTGCCCATCGTGATTCACTGCCGACCCTCGGACGGCAGCGACGATGCATGGAAAAACTGTCTGGACATGATTAAAGAGCAGTGGGCTCCGCAGGGGTTGGGCGGTGTTCTGCACTGCTTTACCGGAAACGGAGCTCAGGCCAGGCGCGCCCTCGACATGGGTTTCATGATTTCGTTTGCCGGCAATCTAACCTTCCCGAAGGCACAGCAGATTCGCGACGCGGCCTTAGAAGTTCCTCTCGACCGAATGCTCATCGAGACGGACGCGCCCTATCTGGCCCCGGTTCCGCACCGCGGCAAGCGCAACGAGCCGGCCTTTATCCAAGAAACCGCCCGCCGACTGGGCGAATTGCGCGGACTCTCGATGGAAGAAGTCGGCGAACAGACTTCCCGCAATTTCTACAAATTTTTCAAATTGGCTGAAATGGCTGAAAGCAAAGTATCCGCGCCCTAAACTCAGCCGTTCTGTTAATCTCTGTTTAACATTCCCTCATTTCAGAAAGATTAGAAATGTATGCCCGATAACAGCTTCGACGTGGTGAGCAAGATCGACCTGAACGAAGTCTCGAACGCCATTCAGCAGGCGCTCAAGGAGATTCACACGCGTTTCGACCTCAAAGATTCGAAGTCGAACATTGAATTGGAAAAAGACGCGATTGTGCTGCAATCTGCCGACGAGTACAAGCTAAAGGCCGTGAACGACATTCTGCAAGCCAAACTGGTGAAGCGGGGAGTTTCCCTCAAAGGCTTGACCTACGGCGCGGTCGAATCGGCGGCGGGAGGCACGGCCAAGCGCAAAGTCACCATGCAGCAAGGCATCGCCATTGAGAAGGCGCGCGAGATCGTGAAGCTGGTGAAAGACTCGAAGAAGAAAGCGCAGGCATCCATTCAGGCGGACCTGGTGCGCATCAGCAGCAAGGATCGCGACACGCTGCAGGAAACTATCGCTCTGCTGAAGGGTCACGACTTCGGGATTGACTTGCAATTTACGAATTTCAGAACTAACTAAAACAAAAGCTTAACCACAGAGGGCACAGAGGAATTGAGCGCGCCAGCCACCATCAACGGCAAAGAGGTATTCGATCTTCTGCGGGACGATCTCGCCGCGCTGGAGGGCGAGTTCGGGCGCGACACGGTCTCAGGCGTGCAGGCCATCACCGAGATTGGCGAGTACCTGCGGGCGGGCGGGGGCAAGCGAATCCGCCCGGCGTTGTTGCTGCTTTCGGCGAAATTGCTTGACTATCAGGGTCAGGGCGCGGTCCGCCTGGGCGCGGTCGTCGAGATCATTCACACCGCGACCCTGGTGCATGACGACATTATCGACGAGGCCAAGACGCGGCGCGGCCGTCCCGCGGCCAATACCCAGTGGGGCAATTCGAAGTGCGTGCTGGCCGGCGACTGGCTCTACATGCAGGCCTTCAAGATCGCGGTGCAGGAGCGCAACTTCCGCATTCTCGACACGCTGATCGAGCTCACCCAGCAGATGGTCGAAGGCGAACTGCTGCAGATGGAAACACTCGGTAAGCTGATCACGCTCGACGAGCACTTCGATCTGATTTTCCGCAAGACCGCGTGCCTGTTCTCCGTCTGCATGCGGCTGGGAGCGATTCTCGCGGGCGCAACCCTCGAACAGGAAGCGGCTCTGGGCCAGTACGGGCACGACCTCGGAATGGCATTTCAGATCGTCGATGACGTCCTCGACCTGACGGCCTCCGAAGACATGCTGGGCAAGCCCGTGGCCAGCGACTTGCGCGAGGGCAAGGCCACGATGGCCGTGATCCATGCGCTGGAGCGCTGCTCTTTGGAAGAGCGGTCCAAGATTGAGACGGTGCTGCGCCACGGGGCATTCAATGGCGTAACTCATGCCGAGATTCTGGAAATCCTGCAGCGCTACGGCTCGCTGGAAGCCGCCAGCGCTCGGGCCGCGCAGTACGCCGAGTCCGCGCGGAAATCGATTTGCACCTTCCCCGATTCGGAGATCAAGCGCGCCCTGTTGTGGGCTCCGGAGTTCGTAGTCGCGCGAGAGAAGTAAGCCGGCATCCCAGCCCGCCGCAGCGCAGTTCCCGTTTATACTGAACCTTTTCCCCTTGCGGGCGAATCAAAGCTCTACTGGATCAAAAGTTTTGCGCATTCGATTCTGCTCATCAAGAGCGCGTTGATCACTACGAATGACTGAACTGCTCTCCATGATGGCGCGCCACGGCTATGCCCTGACATTCGCCTTTCTCTTTGCCGAGGCGGTTGGCCTGCCCTTCCCGGCCGCGATTGCGCTCGTGGCTGCCGGCGCCGCCATCGCATCTCACACTCTGTCGGGCCCGTGGATTCTTCTTGGCGGAATGATCGCCCTGCTGGTCGGCGACACGGCGCAGTTCTGGCTGGGACGCTATGCGGGCTGGGCCCTGCTCGGATTTCTCTGTCGCCTGTCGATGAACCCCGAGACCTGCATTCTTCGGTCCGCTGAGTCGTTCTACAAGCGCGGCAAAATAACCCTGGTCGTGGCCAAGTTCATTCCCGGCATCAACACCATGGCCGCACCGCTGGCGGGCAGCATGAAGATGCGCTTCGGCCAGTTCCTGCGCCTCGACTTCGCCGGATCGCTGCTCTACTCCTCCACTTATCTGTTGATCGGATATCTTTCGCGCGATTTTCTGGCGGCGACTTTGAAAGGGTTCCACGTTGCCGGTCGCGCCATGGAAGCCGTGGTCATCGCCGCGCTCATCGTGTATGCGGCCTACCGCGCCGTGCAATTTGCGAAGTATAAAAAGTACCGCATCATGCCGCGCATACAGGTCGAGGAACTCGTTGCCCGCCTGGCTTCGGACGAAGCCTGCCGGGTCCAGATCGTCGATGTACGCAGCCACGGCTATTACGATGTCGGATCGGAACGCATCAAGAATTCGATCCGCATCGAGCCTAACAATCTCGACGAGGAAGTCAAGAATCTCTCCAAAGACAAGGACATTTATCTTTACTGTACTTGAGCGCGCGAAGCGACCAGCGCCCGGGTGGCGCATTTACTGCAGGAAAAAGGCTTCAACACGTTCGTGATCGTCGGCGGCCTCACTGCCTGGCGCAAGGCCGGACAACCGCTGGAGTCGATCCCGAAAAACGACCTGGTGAAGCTGCCAACGTTCAGCTAATCGGTGGTTGAATTTCGAGGCGTGGGCCGCGTCTGGCGCTCCATTTCTCGCGTCCTTTGCGAGAAGTGCGACTTCACTCCTCTTGCTCATACGCCCATCCATTCGGGGCGACCCACAAATTCCCAACCATCTTCCGAGAATGGTATAGCATTGTCCCGCTTCACCATGACTGCCCCGACAACCCAGCGTGCAGCAAGCAGCGCCCGTATGAACGGCGCGCTTTTCCTGCTGGCCCTCTCCGTCCTCATCAACTACATCGACCGCAGCAACCTGTCGATCGCCGCGCCCTTGATCAAGGATGAGTTGGGAATTTCGGCGTGGCAGCTCGGCAAACTGCTGTCGGCATTTTTCTGGGTGTACGCATTGATGCAGATTCCAGCCGGTTGGCTGGTCGACCGCTTCGATGTGAAGTGGGTCTTCGCCGCCGGATTCTTTTTGTGGTCGGCGTCGACCGCGATCACGGGCCTTCTGCATGGATTCACGGCGCTTTTGATCATCCGTGTGATTCTGGGTCTCGGGGAATCGGTCACATTTCCCTCGTGCGGCAAAATCCTGGGCACCCACTTCCAAGAGCGCCACCGCGGCTTTGCCAACTCGATGCTCATGGTCGGCTTAGCGCTGGGTCCCGCGCTAGGAATGTGGCTGGGAGGAAATGCCGTCGGCCGTTTTGGCTGGCGGCCATTCTTTCTGGTGCTCGGCCTGGCTGGTTTGCTCTGGCTCCCGCCGTGGCTTGCATGGATGCCGCCCAGGCGGGATGCTCCCACACGGTCACTCGGGCGCACCGCGGGCGTGCTCGACATTCTGCGCCAGCGTTCCGCGTGGGGCACTTGCATCGGACAGGCCTCCATCAATTACTACCTGTATTTCCTCGTGACGTGGCTGCCCTTCTACCTCGTGCGTGGACGCCACCTTTCTCTGCATGAAATGGCCAATGCAGGCGGCATGCTTTTCGTAGTTTCCGCGATTTCATCCGCGGCCAGCGGAAGACTGTCAGACCGCTGGATCCACGCCGGAGCTTCTCCTACGCTGGTGCGCAAAGGCATGATGCTCTTCGGCCACGTCGGCATCGGCATTTCGCTCGCCGTCTCGGTGGTGGCGACTGGCGGCCTGTTCACGGCAACATTGGCCTTCACTGGCGCGTTTCTGGGGATCAGTGTCTGCAACAGCTGGGCCATCTCGCAGATTCTGGCCGGCCCGCGCATGGTGGGCCGCTGGGTCGGCGTACAGAACTTTATTGGAAATCTTGGCGGCGCCATCGCGCCCGCTCTTACAGGATTTCTGCTGGATCGAACTGGTTCGTTCTATTGGCCATTCCTGATCACAGCCGTCGTGGCCTGGATTGGCGGCCTGAGTTGGTGGTTCGTGATCGGCCCGCTCGACCAAGTGGACTGGGACAAAGTACGGGGCGCCGTTTCCATTCCTGCCTGCCCCGCGCCAGAATCGTCACATCCGTAATACACTCGTTCAATGCAGCGGGAAATCGAAATCAAATTTCGCATAGCTGATCTGCGCGCCCTCGCTCGCAAACTGCGCGCCGCAGGATTTCGCCTGATCACGCCCCGGACTCACGAGATGAATACGCTCTACGATCTGCCGGGCGGAGTATTACGGTCGCGCAAGGAACTCCTTCGACTGCGCAAGTATGGGTCGGCCTGGACCCTGACCCACAAGAGTGGCGGCAAGCGAGCCCGCCACAGCAGCCGCCTGGAATTGGAAACGGAAGTCGCCGACGGGAAAAAGCTGGACATGATTCTGCGCGCTCTGGGCTACGCCCCGTCCTTCCGCTACGAAAAGTTCCGCGCCGAGTGGTCTGACGGCAAGGGACAGGTCGTCGTCGACGAAACCCCCGTCGGCAACTTCTGCGAAATCGAAGGCCCATCGCGCTGGATCGACACGACGGCGAAGAAACTGGAAGTGAGCGCGGAGGATTACATCACGAAGAACTATGCGACGCTGTTCGCAGAATGGAGGCAGGAGACGAAGAGTTCCGCGACAGAAATGACTTTCAAAGCGACTGGAAGGCGGCCAACTCGACCAAGGACATAGTTATCCACGCCGGTGCTCGCCGGGTGCCCCATTTCTCGCGCGTTCTTCGCGCGAGAAGTGGGGATTTTCGATCGAGCGCAGCCGAAGAGTTGGGGTGCCCTAGAAATTGCCTACGCCCCGTGGCACTTCTTAAACTTCTTCCCTGACCCGCAGTGGCAAGGATCGTTCCGTCCGATTTTCTCCTGCCCACGCACAACCTGCTGCACCTGCGGCGTGTCTCCCGCTCCGGCCATGCGTGCCTGTTCGAGTTCACGGCGCTTGCGCCGCATGAAGGCTTCTTCCAGTTCGTCGGCTGAGGTTGAAACCATCTTCGCAGGACGCCGCCCGTTGCCATCTCCACCATGCTGCGCCGGAGCGCCGGATTCCGGGCCCTGTCCTGCCGGCCCGAGTTGTGCACCGCCACTGCCATCGCCAGCCGGGCCAGGGTCTCGCGGCCGCTCCAGAATCTGCATCAGGTACAAATAGCGAACCGTGTCTTCCTGAAACCGCTGCATCATCGCTTCAAACATGTCGAAGGATTCTTTTTTGTACTCGACCAGCGGATCGTGCTGCCCGTACCCGCGCAGTCCGATCCCTTCCTTCAGATGATCCATGCTGAGCAGGTGATCTTTCCATTGCTGATCGATCACGCTCAGCATGATCATGCGCTCGTGATGGCGCATCGCCTCGGGGCCAATCAGTTTCTCTTTCGCGTCGTAGCGTTCTTTTAACTTGTCGAAAATGGCATCGCCGAGTTCCTGCCGGTTCAACTCGTCGGCCTTCACCCCTTCGGCCAGGAAATCGACGCCGAAGCGCGTGAACACTGCGTCTTTCAACCCCTTGATGTTCCAGTCCGACGCGTGCGCCTTGGCCGGGCAGTATTCCTCGATCAACTCGGCCAGAATCGCCGAAACATAATCCTCAAGAATCAGATCTTTCTGGTCGGTTCCTTCAAGCAGCCGGCGCCGCAGGCCGTACACCGCCTCGCGCTGCTTGTTCATCACGTCGTCGTACTCGAGCAAGTGTTTGCGCGACTCGAAATGCTGCCCTTCCACCGCCTTCTGTGCCGTCTCGATGCGGCGGGAAATCATCTTCGATTCAATCGGCACGCCCTCTTCCATCCCCAACTTCTGCAGCAGATTCGAGATCCACTCCTTGGCGAAGATGCGCATCAGGTCATCTTCGAGCGCCAGATAAAAACGCGATGACCCCGGATCGCCTTGGCGTCCGGCGCGCCCGCGCAGCTGGTTATCGATGCGCCGCGACTCATGCCGCTCCGTGCCGAGAATGTGCAGCCCCCCGACCGCGGTCACTTCATCGTGCTCGACATCAGTCTGCGCTTTATAGCGAGCCAAAGTCTCGGCCCAGGCGTCGGTGGGCAGCGTGTATTCGTTCCCGTTGTAATAGAAGATCGAAGTGATCCCATCTTCCTGCGGCCCCTCGATCTTGCCCTGAGCCACGCGCAACTGCTGCGCGATTCCCTTCTTCACCAGTTCCTGCTTGGCCATGAATTCGGGATTGCCGCCCAGCAGGATGTCAGTCCCGCGCCCCGCCATGTTGGTCGCAATCGTCACCATCCCTTTGCGTCCAGCCTGGGCTACGAATTCGGCTTCGCGCTCGTGAAACTTGGCGTTCAGCACGACGTGCTTGATACCTTTTTTCTTCAGCAGCTCCGACAGTCGCTCCGACTTCGCCACCGAGGTCGTGCCCACCAGCACCGGCTGCCCTTTCGCCGCGAGCTGCTGAATCTCGTCCGCCGCAGCGAAATATTTTTCTTTCTCCGTTCGGTAAACGATGTCCGGATTCTCAATCCGCAGCATCTGCTTGTTCGTCGGAATCACCACCACTTCCAGCTTGTAAATGTTGTCGAACTCGGCAGCTTCCGTTTCCGCCGTACCCGTCATGCCCGCCAGTTTCTTGAACATGCGGAAATAATTCTGGAACGTGATGGTCGCAAGCGTCTGGTTCTCGCGCTCAATCTTCACGCCTTCCTTGGCCTCAATCGCCTGATGCAGCCCATCAGACCAGCGCCGCCCCGGCATCATGCGTCCGGTAAATTCGTCGACGATGATCACTTCCCCGTCTTTAATGACGTACTCCACATCCTTGCGATAGAGCGCGTGCGCCTTGATCGCCGTCTCGACGTGATGCTTGAGCGGCCAGTTTTCTGGATCGGCAATGTTGCCAATTCCCAGCAATCCCTCGACCTTAACCCAGCCGTCATCGGTGACTGTAATGTTGCGGTGCTTCTCGTCGACCACAAAGTCGCCCGTAAGCTGCGCCGGTTCTCCCGGAGCAACGTCGAGTTCTTCACCTTTTTCGAGCTTCGGGATAATGCGGTTGACCTTGTAATACTTGTCGGTCGATTCCTCGCTGGCTCCGGAAATAATCAGCGGCGTGCGGGCTTCGTCGATCAGGATGGAATCCACTTCGTCGACGATCGCGAAATTATGCCCGCGCTGCACACAATCCTTGATGTCGAACTTCATGTTGTCGCGCAGGTAGTCGAATCCGAACTCGTTGTTGGTGCCGTAGGTCACGTCAGCCGCGTAAGCATCGCGACGTTCCACATCGTCCAGGTCGTGAACGATCACGCCAACGGTGAGGCCCAGGAACCGGTAGAGCCGGCCCATCCATTCGGAGTCGCGTTTCGCGAGATAGTCATTGACCGTAACCACGTGCACGCCGCGCCCGCTGAGCGCGTTGAGATAGACGGGAAGCGTCGCAACCAGCGTTTTGCCTTCGCCGGTCTTCATTTCCGAGATCGTTCCCTGGTGCAGCACCATGCCGCCAATCAGCTGCACGTCGAAGTGCCGCATCTTGAGCACGCGCCGCCCGGCCTCGCGGACCACCGCAAAGGCCTCCACCAAAATCTCGTCGAGCACTTCCTGAATCGCTTCGTACTCTCGCTTTTCGAATTCCTTTCGCTCATCGAAATCCGGCTCGTCCTCGCCTCCGGGCTCTGCCGGTTCGACCTGCGGACTCCTGGTCACGCGGCTCAGACGCTCCTGAATGCGCTGCCGGAATACGTCGGTCTTGGCGCGCAGTTCGTCGTCCGAGAGCTTCTGAATCTCCGGCTCCAACGCATTGATCGCCTGGACCCTCGGCATGAGCGACTTGACGACGCGCTCGTTCTTGGTCCCAAACACCTTGCCTAGCAGCTGATTAATCAAACTCGGATTCCTTCAGAGGGCAGCACGCCCCAGAGTACATTTGAAGCCTACTCTTAAAGCCTAGCATATTCGATGCTGATCATGGCTCCAGGGACGGCTCTTCTCCTTACTCGGCGTGCTCTGCGGTAAGCGCGGTTTTCGTGTATATTCGCCACGACCTTACTCAAATTGACTCATGCCCACGTTCTACGATCGCTTTGTCGAATGCTCCGAGCGCTGGCCGAACCATGTCGCGCTGGAACTGCAGCGCCACGATCATCTTGAAAGCTGCACCTACGCCGAACTACATCGCATGGCCGAATCCGTCGGCAGGTGGATTACGGAAAACAACTTCGCCCACGGATCGCGTCTCGCGATTCTGGCCGACAATCATCCCCGCTGGGTCGCGGCTTATCTCGGAATCATCGCCTCCGGCTGTGCCGCCGTCCCTCTCGATACTGCCCTGCATCCCGACCAGGTCACGAAGCTTCTGAAAGACAGCGGCGCATCCGCCATCTTCTGCGATGCCAAACATCTTCCGGCGGCGCGCCCTGCGGTTACCGAATTGAAGCTGGGCCTCATCCTGATGGACCCGGATCGCATGTCAGGCCACGCCGTCGACCATGAACCCGACGATCATTTTCTAGCCGATCTACCCACGATCTTCGACGCCGGGCCCGGCAACTTCAAACCCGCCGCCGCCAACAGCGACGATCTCGCTTCCCTGCTCTACACCTCCGGCACCACCGCCGACCCCAAGGGCGTAATGCTGACGCACGCCAATTTCATGGGCGAAGTCGAGGCCGTCTTCAATTGGATCGACCTTGGCCCCACCGACGCCGTGCTCGGCGTCCTCCCGTTGTTCCACGTTCTCGCCCAGATGGCTAATCTGTTGCTGCCTCTGGTCAAGGGCGCGCGCGTCGTTTATCTTGAAACGCTCAACACCACCGAACTGCTGCGCGCGCTGAATGACCGCAACATCACAGCCTTCGCCGTCGTGCCCCAGTTTTACAACCTGATTCACGATCGCATCTTTCAGGAAGTCGAGAAGCGCGGCACTGTCACGAAGAGATTGTTTGCCGCCATGATGGCCATCAACCATACCCTGCGCAAAGTCGGCATCAACGCCGGCCGCATCTTTTTCGCCAAGGTGCACAACACGCTGGGCCCGAAGATGCGCTACCTGGCCACCGGCGGATCGCGCTTCGATCCCGCAATTGCGCAAGACTTCTATGATCTCGGTATCGATGTGTTGCAGGCTCTGGGCCTGACCGAAACCACCGCCGCCATCTATGTGAATTCGCCCAGCGACAACGTGATCGGCTCCTGCGGCAAGGCCATGAAAGGTGTGGAGGGCAAGATCGTTGATTTGCGACCGCAGGAAGAAGGCGACGGCCCCGCTGTCGGTGAACTCGCGGTGCGCGGCGCGCTCGTGATGAAAGGCTATTGGAATCGTCCCGATGCCACGGCCGCAGTCTTCCGCGACGGCTGGTTCCTCACCGGCGACCTCGGCTATTTCGATTCGACGGGCCACCTGTTTCTCACCGGTCGCAAGAAAGAAGTCATCGTTCTGAGCAATGGCAAGAATGTCTATCCTGATGAGATCGAAGCGCATTATCTGAAGTCGGAGTTCATCAAGGAAATCGCGGTCATGGGACTCGAAGGCAAGCCCGGTGAAGGTGGCGACCGGCTGCACGCCGTGATCGTTCCCAACTTCGACGCGCTGCGGCAACGCAAGATCGTCAATGCGAAAGAAGTGATTCGCTACGACATTGAGGGCCTGTCGACCCACATCGCTTCCACCAAGCGCATTGGCAGCTACGAAATCTGGCAGGAAGATTTGCCGCGCACCACGACCCGCAAAATCAAACGCTTCGAAGTCGAAAAAAAAGTAAGAGCCAATCAGGCCGCCGGTCAGACAAAGAAGATCGACGACGATTCGGAACTCACGGCCGAGAAGCCTCTAACCGCGGACGAGGTCGCGTGGCTTGATCAACCCGAAGTTCAACGCGGCCTGAAAATCGTGCGCGCGACCGCGCCCTCGGCTCCGCCCACCCTAAGGCCCACGCTCAACCTCGAACTCGACCTCGGCCTCGACTCCATGCAGCGCATCGAACTGCTCAGCCGCCTCGAAGAAGAACTCGGCGGTAATATCGAAGAAGCACAGCTGGCCGAGATCTATACCGTCCGCGATCTGCTCGACGCCGTGCTCGCCAGCGCGGCCAGCGGCGCAGGCCGCCCCGGAACCAAGGTCACGTTCGCCGGATGGAAGGCCATCCTGACCGAAGATCCCGACGACCCTGACGTGCTCGCGCTGGCTCATCCGAGTCGCATCAACGATACCTTCTGGTACGTGGTCACGCGACTCATTCAGGTGATCGCCCTCGATCGCTTTGATCTGAAGTACAGCGGCGTCGAAAAACTTCCGAAGAGCGGCCCCTTCATCCTCTCATCGAACCACCAGAGCTACATCGATCCGCTGATCATGGCCAGCGTTCTGCCCGCAGACGTATTTCTGCATCTCTTTGCCGTGGGCACCAGCGACATTTTCGGCCAAGGCTTCATGCGCCGACTGGCACGTTCCATCAAAACGGTGGTAGTCGATCCGGATGCAAATTTAGTTCCCGCCATGCGCGCGGGAGCCTTCGGTTTGAGACATGGACTGTCGCTCGTTCTTTATCCCGAAGGCGAGCGCTCGATCGACGGCAAGCCCAGAATCTTCAAGAAAGGCGCTGCGATTTTATCGATCCACATGCAGGTGCCGATCGTGCCCGTAGCCATCGAAGGCTTCTTCGAAGTGTGGCCGCGCAGCCAGCCGTTCCAGGGCTTTGCGCCGGTCAAGATGGTTTTCGGTGACCCCATCTATCCGCCTCCGGAATCGGAAGCGTCGGAAGCAGCGT
>JBEKRY010000134.1:0-14030 GCA_049517555.1 Candidatus Sulfotelmatobacter sp.
GCCGGGCATCACGCCCCCGAACGTGATCCAGTTCAACGCCACCAACGTTCCGGTGGCGCAGTTGACGATTTCGAGCAAAACGCTTCCTGAGCAGCAACTCTACGACTACAGCCTGAACTTTATTCGCGTGCGCCTGTTCACCATTCCGGGGCTTTCGACACCGGCGCCGTTTGGCGGGAAAGAACGCCAGATCATCATCGACATCGACCCGCAGGCGTTGGCGGCGAAAGGGCTATCGGCCGGCGATGTCGTGAGTGCACTGCAGAACTCGAATGTGATTCTGCCCGCCGGCGACGCCAGGATCGGCAACACCGACTACACGGTGCAACTCAACTCCAGCCCCGACACGGTCTCGCAGTTCAGCCGCATCCCCATCAAGGTCGTGGGGTCGGCGACGGTGCTGCTCGGGGACGTAGCCAAGGTTGCCGACAGTTATGCCGAGCAGCGTGGCATTGTCCACGTCAACGGCAAACGCGCGACCTATCTGGCCATTCTCAAGCACTCCGATGCATCCACGCTGGCCGTGGTGGAGGCGACCCGTGACACGTTGCCGATTATTAAAGCTGCGGCGCCGCAGGGGATGGACCTGAAGATCGATTTTGATCAATCCGTGTTCGTGCGCGCGGCCATCATGGGGGTGGTACGCGAGGCGGTGCTTTCGTCGGGTTTGGTCTCGCTGATGATTCTGATGTTTCTCGGCAGTTGGCGCAGCGTGGTGGTGGTATGCACGTCGATTCCGCTGGCCATCTTCACCGCGATCATCGGCCTGAACCTGAGCGGCGACACCATCAACATCATGACGCTGGGCGGATTGGCACTCGCCATCGGCATGCTGGTAGACGACGCGACCGTGGAGATCGAAAACATTAATCGCAATTTCGACATGGACAAACCGATCACGGTGGCGATTCTCGACGGCGCCAGCCAGATTGCCGTGCCTGCGATTGTTGCGACCCTGGCCATTTGCATCGTGTTTTTCCCGGTCGTGCTGCTCACGGGCGCGTCAAAGTATCTGTTTACTCCGATGGCGCTGTCGGTGGTGCTGGCCATGCTGTCGTCGTATGTACTTTCCCGTACGCTGGTGCCGACGCTGTCGAGGATTCTCTTCGAGGGCCACCGCGAGGCGGACGAGGCCAAGGAAGAAAATCCGGGGCTGATGGGGCGCCTGAACCGCCGCCGCGAGCATGCGTTCGAGCGCTTGCGGTCCGGCTACGGACGGGGGCTCGCGCTGGTACTGCATCACCGCGCTTTTACTCTGTGCGTGTTTGGACTGCTGTTCGCGGTGAGTGCAGCGCTGCCCTTTATCATCGGCACCGATTTTTTCCCGGCCGTCGACGCGGGATTGATGAAGCTGCACGTCCGCGCCCCGGTCGGCACCCGCCTGGAAGATACCGAGCAGTTGGTGATGCAGGTCGAGGCGCGGATTCGCGAAATCATCCCGGCCGACGAAATCGATACCATCAACGATCTGGAGGGCCTGCCCACTTACTTCAACCTCGCTTTCGTGCCCACTGACAACGTCGGCGATATGGACGCCGAGGTGCTGATCGCACTCAAGCCGGATCATCATCCCACCGAAGGCTACATGGAGAAAATTCGCAAGCAACTTCCGGGCGAGTTTCCGGGGTCGAGTTTCTATTTTCAATCGGCGGACATTGTGAGCCAGGTGCTCAACTTCGGCGTGCCCTCGCCGATCGACATTCAAGTGGAAGGGCCTGACCTTGACAAGTCGTATGCGATAGCGCGCCAGCTGAAAGACGAAATCAGCACGGTGCCCGGAGCCGTTGAC
This sequence comes from Candidatus Sulfotelmatobacter sp., assembly GCA_049517555.1. Lineage (GTDB taxonomy): Bacteria > Acidobacteriota > Terriglobia > Terriglobales > Acidobacteriaceae > Sulfotelmatobacter. The sequence continues at coordinate 1,790 of JBEKRY010000134.1, forward strand.
GTGCACGTCAAACAGGCGATCCGTTATCCTGCGCTGCGCATCAACGTCGATCGCGAAAAGGCTGCGGAACTGGGACTGAGCGAACAGAGCGTGGCCAACAGCATGCTGATCGCCCTGTCGTCCAGCGCGCTGATCGCGCCGTCATACTTCCTCAATCCGGCGAACAACGTCAACTACGTTGTAGCTGTGCGCATTCCGCCGGAGCACTTCAATTCGGTCGACGCTCTCATGAATACTTCGCTGAGCCTGCCGGGAGCGGCTAATCCGCTGCAAGCCGCGAGTTCGCCGCAGACCCAGCCCGTCCCGCAACCGCAATATGAGACGCTGGCCAACGTCTCACGCGTTATTCCCGACTCTGTGCCGGCGGAAATTAGTCACTATACAGTGCAGCGCGTAATCGACATCAACGCGAACCTGCAGAATCGCGATCTGGGCTCGGTGGTGGCCGGCATCCAGAAAAAAATCAACGGCATCGGAAAGCTGCCGGCGGGCATGCGCATCACCATTCATGGCCAGTATGAAGTTATGAATTCGTCGTTTCGTAGCCTGCTGATGGGGTTGATTCTCGCCATCGTGTTGGTCTATCTGCTGATCGTCGTGTTGTTCCAATCGTGGATGGATCCGTTCATTATCATGATCGCGGTTCCCGGGGCTCTGATCGGAATTATGTGGATGTTGGCCGTGACCGGCTCGACCATCAACGTAGAATCGCTGATGGGTTCGATCATGGCGGTCGGCATTGCGACTTCGAACTCGATCCTGATGGTGAGCTACGCCAACGACGCTCGCGTCGAGCGAAACATTTCTCCATTGGAGGCGGCGATGGAAGCAGGGATGACCCGTCTCCGGCCGGTTTTGATGACCGCGCTCGCCATGATTATCGGAATGATTCCCATGGCGCTGGCGCTGGGTGAAGGTGGCGAGCAGAATGCTCCGCTGGGCCGCGCCGTGATTGGAGGGCTGCTGGTGGCGACCGTCGTCACTTTGTTTGTCGTGCCTGTGGTCTACACGCTGTTGCGAAAAGATTTTCCCACGCGGCAGTTGCTCGATGAAAAATTCGCCGCCGAAGCGCGGGGCGAAGTATTCCAAGCGGAGGGACACTGATGGCTGAAAAACAAAGCCAACCCGGCGGAGCGGCCTGGATTTATATCGCCGGCATCGTCGTCGTGCTCGCGGCGGGCGTCATGGCGTTTCTTCTCTTTACCCGCCAGCGCACCCACGTTGAGGCCGCTACCGAGCAGTTGACCGCGGAAGGAGCAAAGGGGCCATCGGTCGAAATCGCGACCGCCCGCAAAGTCGCAGGCTCCAATACGGTGCGTCTCATCGGAGAGGCGCGGCCTTACCAGTCTGCCATCCTCTACGCCAAAGTCAGTGGCTACATGCGCAGCATCAGCGTCGACAAAGGCGACTTTGTCCACGCCAACCAGATCATCGCGGTCATCGAATCGCCCGAGACCGACAAGCAATATCAGGCCGCCGTCGCCGATGCCTACAATAAACAACTCATCGCCAACCGCGCCGCCACACTGGTGAAGAAAGAAATGATCTCGCAGCAGGATGCGGACCAGGCAACCGCCGACGCTGCGGTTTCCAAGGCGAACCTGGAGCAGATCGGCACATTGAAGTCATATGAGGAATTGCGGGCTCCTTTCAGCGGAACCGTGACCGCGCGCTATTCCGATCCTGGAGCGCTGATCCAGAATGCGGCCACTTCGCAGACTAGCGCGCTTCCCCTGGTCGAAGTTTCCGAAACCACGCGGCTGCGTATTTACGTGTATGTCGATCAGGCGCATGCTCCTTACGTTCGCAAGGGCGATGCGGTCACGATTCTCGATCAGTCGAATCCAAGTCTAAAAGTAGAAGCGCATGTTACGCGCACCAGCGGAGAAATCGATCCCAAGACTCGCACCCTGCTGGTCGAGATCGACGTAGACAATCCGAACAACCGCATCCTCGCCGGCAGCTTCGTGCAGGTGGAGTTGAAGGTGCAGACGCCGCGCTATATCGAAGTGCCGTCCGACGCACTGATCGTTCGCGGGACGGGAACGTTCGTTGCCGTCGTCACATCGGACAACACAATTAAGTTCACGCAGGTCGCGGTCGCCGAGCAGACTGGGGAGACTGCGCGGTTATTCAGCGGATTGAACGAGGGCGAACGCGTCGCCCGCAGTGTTGGAGAACGAGTGGCCGAAGGCGGTAGAGTTCAGCCGGCGGCAGGGGCCGGAAAATAAACTGATTCGCTGCGCGACAGACGATCCATCCTCATGGGAAAGAAATTGAATCAATGGGCGGTGTTTGCTGCGATGGCCTTGCTGATTCCAGGTGCTGCGGCTGCCGCGCAGAATCCAAGCACGCCGAGCCAAGCCAAGCCGCTGTCACTGGCGGAATGCTACGCTCTGGCGGAGCAGAATCAGCCTGATCTCGCGACTGCCGAGGCGCAAGTGCATGTCGCCGAGGCCCATCTCAAGGAACGCCGTTCGCCTTACTATCCTCATTTGAGCTTCGGAGCTTCGCACAATCAGCAGACCTACAACTACGCCGGCACGCCGGGCATTTCACCCGCAACTTTTGCGAGCGAGGCCAATGGCGAGCACTGGGCGAATTCTCCCTATTACTACACTGGACTAAACTTCAATCAGAACATCTATGACTTCGGTCTGACGCGCGGATCGGTACAGCGCGGGAAAGCGGAACTGGCGCAGGCTCAGCAGAATCTCGACCGCGTTCGCCAGGAAACTTTGCTGAACGTGCGCAACGCATACTACAGCGTGCTCGCCGCGCAGGAGCTGGTCAACGTCCGGCAGAGAACGGTGCAGGATCAGAGCAAGCATCTGGATCAGATCAATGCATTTTTCGAAGTGGGGCGCGTTCCGAAAATCGATGTGACCCGGCAGGAAGTGCAGTTGGCGAACGCGAAACTCGATTTGGTGCAGGCGCAGGCGGATCTGAAGATTTCACAGGCGGCATTGGCAACCGCGATGGGATTGCCCGTGAAGCAAACATTCGTGTTGGTCGATGTATTGGGAACCGCTCAGACGCTCGATCTGGTGGAGAGTTATCTGACTCAGGCGCAAACGTTGCGCCCCGATTTGCAGGCCCTACGACAAGCCATAAAGGCTGCTGAAGGAGATATTGTGTCCGCCCGCTCGAACTTTAAGCCGCGCCTCAACTTCACCAGTTTCGCCGATCTGGAGAATCTGAAATTTCCTCTGATCTGGAACCTGGGATTCGGCGAGAGCTTGATCCAGCCGCTGCTCTCCGGTGGTTATAACCGCGCCTATCTCAACGAGACTGAACAGCAAAAGGCCGTGGCGGAGTCGAGCTTGAAGTCAGCCACGCTGCAGGTCGATCGCGAAGTCTATACCGACTACGCCAACACCACGGTCTCGGTACAGCAGATTGATTTGGCGACGATAGCCGACCGGGAAGCGAAGGAAAATCTTGCCTTCGCCGAAGGGCGCTACTCCGCTGGAGTCGGCAACATTATTGAATTGACCGATGCGGAACTGCTGGCTGCGACCGCGAGCGCACAGGTCGTTACCGCCCGATACAACTACCAACTGGCGTACGGCATGCTGGAAGTGGCAGCCGGCAAAGATCCAAGCGACTAACCTGATGTCATCCTGAGCGCGGCGACGCCGGGCGAGGGACCGTACGCGGGCCGGCGCTGTTGATGCAGTAGATGGGAATACCCGCCCTTCATGCAGTCAGGCGTCCCTCGCTGCAGCACAACCGATATCCGAGTTTCATAGGGTCCCTCCGGAGCGCTTGGCGCGCTCCTGCGGGATGACATCGGTCGGTCGATCCGTAAGCGCTCAAATCAACTCGCGCCCACTATTCCTGCACATCATCCAGCAGCGACCGCAGCTTTCCCGAGCGCGAAGGGTGACGCAGTTTGCGCAGAGCTTTCGCTTCGATCTGTCGAATACGCTCGCGGGTCACGTCGAACGATTGTCCAACTTCTTCGAGCGTGTGCTCCGAGCCATCGTCCATGCCGAACCGCATGCGGATAATTTTTTCTTCGCGCGGGCTGAGCGTGCGCAGCACGTGCGCGGTGCGCTCCTTCAGATTCACGTTCAGGATGGCCTCGGCCGGGGACATTTTTGTGCGATCTTCGATCAGGTCGCCGAGGTGGGAATCTCCCTCTTCGCCAATCGGCGTCTCCAGCGAAATCGGCACGCGCATGATTTTCCGCACTTTGCGTACCATGGCTTCGGGAATGTCCATCTGCTTGGCAATTTCCGCCGAAGTGGGTTCGTGCCCTGAAGCCTGCACCAGTTGCCGCGAGGTGCGAATCAATTTATTGACGACCTCGATCATGTGCACGGGCAGGCGGATGGTGCGGGCCTGGTCGGCGATGGCCCGGCTGATGGCCTGGCGAATCCACCAAGTGGCGTAAGTCGAAAACTTGTAGCCGCGGCGGTATTCGAACTTGTCGACCGCTTTCATCAACCCGACGTTGCCTTCCTGAATCAGGTCGAGGAATTGCAGCCCGCGATTGCCGTACTTCTTGGCGATCGAGACCACCAGACGCAGGTTGGCTTCGATGAGCTCGCGCTTGGCCTGCTCGGCATTCATGTCGCCCTGAATCATTTTGCGCTGGGTGCGCTGCAGGTCCGGAAACGTCATTCCGGCCTCGTCTTCAAGCCGTTTGATCTCGAGGCGATGCGTTCGCTGGGCAGACCGGTAGTTTTTCTTCAGTTCCTCGCTGCGCGTCGCGGAAATTTTCGCTTCCAACGCCGCCAGTTCGCGATCCAGCGCGCGCATTACGTCGATGGTTTTATTCACGCGCTCGATCAGGCGCTTGCGCTCGGCATGGTTCAATCCCAGAGTGCGGATGGTGAGCGAAATCCGCACCATCTCGCGGCCCAATTGCCCACGGCAACGGCGATATTCCTTCGGCTTCTTTTTCGCGGAGATGGTCGTCAGTTTGTCGGCCAAGCGGCAGGCGGTCTTGTAATGTTTGTGCAGTTCGTCGATGCGGCCGGTAATGTCCTCCAGACGATTCTGCAGAATTTCGTCGGTGATCTCTTCCTCGTCGATGACTACCAGATCTTTAATCGAACGCAGGCCACGTTTCAGATCCTCGCCGAGAGCCAGCACCTGTTGAATCACAATCGGCGAGCGCGAAAGCGCCTTCAGCGAGGTGATTTGTCCACGCTCGATGCGCTTGGCGATTTCGACTTCTTCCTCGCGGGTCAGCAGCGGCGAAGCGCCCATCTCGCGCAGGTAGACGCGCACCGGGTCGCTGGCCGTGTCGGGCGCGCCCGGGGTCAAATCGAGTTCGACCTCTTCGCTGTCCTGCGCCAGCCTGCGCTCGAGCGCGGAATACGGCGAGGTAGTCTCGCCCTCCACTACGTCCAGGCCGCGCGTGGCAATGGAGCCGAGCAAATCATCTACTTCTTGTGGGGAATTCACGTCTTGGGGAATCAGTTCGTTCACCTCATCATCCGGAACATCGTTCTTTCTTTTCACCAGCATGCTTTTCATTAACGTTGATCGATTCTTCGTGCCGTTCATCGCCAAATGGAACGCCTCTTCGGTGCCTCTGTATGGGCTGCCTCTGTATGGAGAGAAGGGAACTTGGCTCGTCTAGCTTGGCAAGTTCAACAGAAAGCGTGGAATTTAAGCCAGTATTGATGCTAGCACAGCTGGCTTCGCATTCCTATTCGGGAAATTGCCCTGGAAGCAGTGCAGTTTGCATTGAAAGAGAAAAGCGTAAACCACCAAGGACATTAAGGATCACGAAGGGAAACCGTTGCAAACAAAGGCCTTCGTGGTCTCTTGCGTACTTCGTGGTTGACGCCTTTCGGGCCTTCCCTCGAATCAGCTCCGGTGCCCGACGTACCAGGGAGCGCTCACGGTAAAGATGCGCTCGTTGCCGCGCGCTAGCAGAACCCATTCCAGAAGCCGGCCACGCTGATTATGCAAGAAATATTCGAACCACCGGTCCTCCACCAGCTCCGGGATAACGACGACGATGCTGCGCCCGGGATTCTTCTTCGACAAATCGAGAATGAACTGAACCACGGGAATAATGACGAAGCGGTACGGCGAAGGCAGAAAGTGGAGTTGGGGCGGCTCTTTGCCTTCCGCGCGAAAAGGGCGCTCGACATATTGTTCCCAGTCGTCTTGCAGCAGTTCCGAGTGCTCGTTGGGTTCCACATGCAATGCGATGACTTCGGGCGAAAGCCGCGCGGCAAATTCAATGCCCTGGCGGCTGATGTTGCTCCAGCGGTCGATGGCGATGACCGCTATGGGATGCTGGCTCAGACCCGCCGCATCCACCGGAATCTTGCAGGTGGTGAGCACTTTCACATGGTGGTAATGGCGGCGGACAACCGAGAACAAAACAATCGTTAGTGGAATGAACAGCAGCGTGATCCACGCGCCTTCCATGAATTTCGCCACCAGCACGACCGCCGTGGTGATGCCGGTGACGAAAGCGCCGAGTCCATTCACCAGCGCGCTCTTGACCCAGCCCGGGCCGCGATTTTTCCTCCAGTGCATAACCATGCCGGCCTGGGAGAGAGTGAACGCCAGAAATGCGCCGACGGCGTACAGCGGGATCAGCCGATCGGTGACGCCACCGAAAGCGATGAGCACTCCGCCACTGAGCAGCGCCAGTACGACAATGCCGTAGGTGTAGACCAGTCGGCGTCCTCGGTAGCCGAATACATGCGGCAGATAATTGTTCTGGGCGATGGCACGGCAAAGGCGCGGAAAATCGGCAAAGGCGGTATTGGCCGAGAGCGACAGAACCAGCAGAATGGAACCAATCGTCACGTAGTAGAAGATTCCCTTGCCGAAAACCGCGGAGGTGAGCATGGAGAGCACGCTCTGATAGCCGGACTGGCCGGGATCGGTTGCCGCGATTCCATACACCTTGACCAAGTACGAGATTCCCGCCAGCAGCACCGCCAGTAGAAAAATAATCGCCGTCAGACTGCGCTGCGCGTTTTTCACCGCGGGCTCGCGGAACGCCTTCACGCCGTTGCTGACGGCTTCGACGCCAGTCAGCGCCGTGCATCCGCTGGCGAACACCTTGAGCAGCAGCCAGTAGGTGACGGCCTGCACCATGGGCGGCGGAGGAGGAAGCGGAACAACCGGGGTGGGATGTCCTCCGCTGAGGATCACACGGAAAATGCCCGCGACGATGGTGATCAGCAGTGTGCCTACGAACAGGTAAGTAGGAACCGCGAAAACCGAGCCAGCTTCGCGCACTCCTCGCAGATTGAGAATCGTGATGACGATCAGAATGCCTACGCACAGAGACACGGTATGCGGTAGCAGGGAGGGAACAGCCGAGATCAACGCGCCGACTCCTGCCGAAATCCCCACGGCGGCCGTCAGGATGTAGTCGGCGAGCAGCGCGGAGGCGGCCAGCAGCCCGGCCGACGCGCCCAGATTGAAACGCGCCACGGTATAAGACCCGCCGCCGGAGGGATACGCTGCGATGGTCTGGCGATATGAAAAGTAGACGATGATCAGCAGCGTGATGATGGCGGCGCTTACCGGAACGATATAGCGCACGCCGAGCAGACCGAGCGGGATCAGAAGACTGAGCGCCGCTTCCGGGCCATACGCGGCGGAGCTGAGCCCATCCAGACCAAAGATTGGGATACCCTGCGCGGGACCGATCTGCTCGGCCCGCTCGTCGCTGGTTTTGATCGGCTTGCCGACTACGAGGTCAAGTATGTTCATGCGGGATGGTTCTCAAAGGAACATACAAGAAAAGAAAAATCAATACCGGAAAATCAAATGCCAGCGAATCCAAGCCGTTTTAAAGTTTGTTCAGCCCGTCCAGCGCGGCGACTTTATACGCTTCCGCCAGCGTGGGATAGTTAAACACGGCATCGCGAAAATACTCAATGGTCGCGCCCAGCGCGAGCACCACCTGGCCGATGTGAACAATCTCGGCCGCGCGATCGCCGATTACGTGCACCCCCAGCAGTTTGAGCGAGTCGGGATCGAAGATGAGTTTCAGCAGGCCCTGTTCGTCCCCCAGCATCTGTCCCTTAGCCAGTTCCGCGTAGCGGGCCAGCCCAATTTCGTAGGGGACTTTATCTTTCGTCAGCTGTTCCTCTGTGTATCCGACCATGGAGATTTCAGGGATGGTGTAGATGCCGAAGGGAATGAGATTGGAAGGCATTTTGCCCGGAGTTCCAAACATGTGACAGCTGGCCAGGCGGCCCTGCTCCATGGAAGTGCTGGCCAGGGCGGGAAATCCGATGACGTCTCCGGCTGCATAAATGTGAGGCACGGCGGTTTGAAAATGATCATTGACGACGAGCTTTCCGCGCGCGTCTGACGTTAGGCCTGCCGCCTCAATATTCAGCAGATCGCTGTTGGCCTGCCGCCCGATGGTGTAGAGCAATCCCTGGCCGTGGACGTTCTTCCCGCTTTCAAGTTTGGCGAACACGCGGTCGCGGGCTTCATCCAGCCCGACCGAGACCACTTTTTCTCCCAGACGGAAAACCGTTCCCAGTTGCCGCAACTGGAAGCAGAGGCTTTCAATGATTTCCCGGTCCACGAAGTCGAGCAAGGTCGGCCGTTGGTCAAGCAGTGTGACTTTTACGCCTAGCGCCGCGAACATGGACGCATATTCCAGCCCGATAATTCCGGCGCCCACGATCACCAGATCCCGGGGAACTTCTTCCAGGCAGTGCACCTGATCGGAATCGAAAATGCGCTTGCCGTCAATCGGAATGTCGGCGCTATGGGCGGGGCGCGTGCCGCAGGCGATCATAACGTGCTGGGCCCGCACCAGTTGGGAGCCGTCTTCGCTCTTGACCTCGACCATGTGGGGATCGAGGAAGCGCGCGTCGCCTTCAAGAGTAGTTACGAAGTTGCGGCGCAGTTGCGCCTTAATTACTTCGACCTCGCGCAGCATCACCGACTGCGCGCGAAAGGTCAGATCCGACATCGCAATGCGATCTTTGAGCACATACCCGCGCCCATAAAACGTGCGCTGCCGGAATCCGCTTAAGTACAGCACGGCCTCGCGCAGAGTCTTACTGGGGATAGTTCCGGTGTGCACGCAGACGCCCCCAATAGTTCGCTTGCGGTCGACAATGGCGACCTTCTTGCGCAACTTGGCAGCGCAGATGGCAGCCTTCTGGCCCGCCGGCCCACTGCCGATTACGACCAGGTCATATTCGTTGCTTTCCATAATTGGTAAACCTGAATCTTATGGGTGCTTAAGTTTCCCCACTTCGAAATTCGTGCGGCCAGGCTCTCAGGGTCTGATCGAGAGACAATACATCGGCAAAACCCGGAGCAAACTTCAGCCGTTTTTGCGGTAGGGAAAAACTATCATTACCTCGGCGGTTACGAGAAGGGGATTGTGGACTGTAACAGTCTATTTACAAGGGCCGGAGGCAGAACCCGGACCATTCAGCCAAGAGTCAGCCCCGAATCCCTGGGTTAGAGAAACAAGCCTTTATTCGAATGATATGATTCGGTTTTTGTGCCGCAATTTCAAAAATATCGCTGTTGCAATCAGGAGGTCTCCCATGCAGCGGATTACGATCATGTCCGCGATACTGTTGCTCTGTGTTTCTTTCCCGGTTTCTCTAACAGCGGCCAAGGGAGAGCTAGAGGGCAAGGCGTGGCTCGAAGCACAAAAAGATCCCGCCGCAATCAATGTGAACGGCACCTGGGATTCAGAGGAATGGGGCACTTTCCACCTGGTGCAGACCGAGGGGAGCCGCGAGGTGAGCGGCAACGGCGCGGGATACGAGATAACAGGTGTGGTCAGCGGTAAGAGTCTATTCATGCTTTTCATTTCTAGCCGCGCCCTAAACTATTGCGCTACGCTCAGTCCTAATGGAGAAAACAGCTTGATCGGGGCCTACTCAAACCGAAGGTCGCTCTTACACTCTGGCGATTGTCGAGAAAAAACTAGGCCGATGAACATGACGAAGAAATAGGTGAGGGCAGCAGTCGGCCACAAATCTCCCCCATCCGGGACATACTCTTATATGGCGAGGTCCGCGATCTTCTATCTGTTGTTTCTTGCGACCCACGCCTCATTGGTCCTTCTGTATCCTTTCACCCTCTCACGGATACTGCTCGCGATCCTGCTTTACACGCTGGGCACGCTGCTCATGCTCTACCTGTTGTTTCATCCGCGCAACCAGTGGCTGGTGGACAACCGGTCGCGGGTGGATGGAGCGAATTGTATCGCCCTTACTTTCGACGACGGCCCTGACCCCGTGGACACTCCAAAATTACTCGACTTACTTCGGGAGAAGAATGTGAAGGCGACATTCTTCGTGGTGGGGAAGCGCGCCGATCAGTATCCGGAAATCGTGCGCCGCGCGGCGTCTGAAGGACATCTGATCGCCAACCACACCTGGTCGCACTATTCTCTGTTTTGTTTTCTCACGCCTTCGCGCCTGCGATCGGAGATCGAGCGCGGTACCGAAAGCGTGCGCCGCAGTTGTGGCGTGCGTCCGCGCCTCTTTCGTTCGCCGGTGGGCCTGCGTCACCCGCTTCTCAGGCCTTATCTCAAGGACGCGGGATTGGAATATGTTTCCTGGACCATTCGGTCGCGCGACACGTTCACCACGAATTCCGGCGTTCTGGCGCGGCGCATCCTGGACCAAGCCCGCGGCGGCGACATCATCCTGCTGCACGATCATTTGCCCTGTGGGGCCCATGTCATGCGGGAAACTCTACCCGGCGTCATCGATGAGCTGAGAGAACGGGGACTTCAATTCGTGCTGGCCGGCCCGCGTGACGAGGCCGACGCCGCGACGCCAGAACCGGCCGCATGTGAATCAGCGAGCTAACCCCAGAGCGGACACCAAAGACAGAAAAGCCTCACTGGCAGCTCCGACGGGATCGAGCAAGACTCGGCGACCTTCGAGCATCTCGGCCACCGGTTGTCCCCTGTAACTGGCAATCTGCCGGTAGTGCGACATGAAAAATAAGACCCGCAGGAAAAGCTTCCAGTTGAGCGGAGCAAAATAATTGGGCGTGACGAACGGCACCGCACGGCCGTCCATCACTTCGGCAATAATGGTTCAGGACCACGAGACAGCCGCTGGCAGCGAGAGTTTCAAACAATTCGTCGTGGCGTCCGCCCCGCGCGGCCGCTTGGATTCGCGTGTGCAGCTCATCGATTCCATCCTCCGGCAGGCCGCTCACTCCCAGGTGAAATAAGTGGCCCTGGTACCACACCGATACCTCTTCGCCGATGGCGACCTGCCCCTTAAGGTCAGGCCGGCCGCGCAGGAGGGCCAGACCGCCTGCGAATTCGTCGTGATCGGTGATGGTGAGGTGAACTCCGTCGAAGCCCCAGAGGGCGGCTGCGGAAGACTCCATCTGATAAACGGCTTCGGGCGTATAAGGCGGGTTGAAGGTGATCTCGGCATAATTCAGCCCAGAGACGTCCTCGAGGCCGAACGATCTCTGCAGCACTCCGCTCAAAGGCCGCATGAATCCCAGCTTGACCACCTGATTCAGTGCCGCCAACTTCTCTACCGAATGGCAGGAGTGGTTGTGCAGGGAAACCGCATACTTGAATTCCCGCATCGGGTGCGGACACTCGCGGTACGTATAGTTCTCGATCTTCCAGGCTGATCGGCTCATCGCGTTCCAAAATAGGACAGTTCGCAAGTGTAATTCACTGCTGCACGCAGCAAGAAGAAGTTGTCGCGGAAGAATGCGATCTGGTACTCTTCGACATCTAAGCGGGGCTGGCAACCTCTGGAGCGCAAGGGGGATGGGCGTGCTGTATTCCATCGATTCGTCGACGCAAAAGCCGCCAAGCGACCTTCTGGCGAAGCTGTCGAAGTGCCGCCGGGTTCTGTTGATCGAGGCCAACGATCAGCGGCGCTGGGTGGGCAGCCTGGTTGGGCCCGAGGTTCACATCCCTCCCGTTGGGCTCATGTACGTTGCCAGCAGCGCGCGGCGGCACAATCCCGACGTGCAGATTGAAATCCTTGAGACTTCGCTGGACGGGCGCTCGGACGAAGCACTCGCGGCGAAGTTGCTCGACTATCGTCCCGATGTCGTTGGCATCCGCAGCATCAGCCTGTTTGAGGACGAACTCAAACGTGTAGCCGAGCTGACCCGGAGTGTTCTGGACATCCCCATTGTGGCCGGTGGCCCTATCGCTACCGCCAGGCGCGGAGCTGTTCTCCAGGCGATTCCCGCGATTGACCTCCTGGTGGTGGGCGAGGGAGAGCTGGCGTTTTCGCGTCTCCTCTCTGGCACTGCCACCAACGGGCTG
>JBEKRY010000135.1:0-16728 GCA_049517555.1 Candidatus Sulfotelmatobacter sp.
TAAGGCGATGTTTGACAGCAACGACCGCAAGCGCCTGTACAAAGAGGCCAAGAGCTTCCTGAAGCTGCGCGCCGCGCGCAACAAGAGGGTGAAGCAGAATGCCGCGGAAGCCGCATCAGCGGCAGTGCAGCCGGCCAAAGCCTAAGGTTGGCTCGGTTTTGGGCGGCGCAGCGCTTTTAGCGCTGCATGCTGGAAATATAGGGAGAAATTCGTGGCGCGGAGCCCGGAGCGGGCGCTGCGCCCATTTTTTTTGGGCGGGATCGGGGAGCGCGACAGAGCTTTGCTCGGCCCTGTCTGGGTCAGAGACCCGGACCCACACAAACCCACACGAGCTCAAAACAAGCGCATGATGCCGGTCGCGGGAAGGTCGGGGGCGAGGAAGTGGGAGTCTTTGAATCCGGCGGCGCGGGCCAAGGCTTGGGCGGCGAGATATCCGCTGCGGACTGCGCCTTCCATGGTTGCGGGCCAGCCGGTGGCGGTCTTGATGACGGTTGACTTCACGAGCGTGGCTTCGCGGGCGGCCGGGAAGAACTCGCGAACTTCCCCGAGGGCGAGCTCGACGATCTCGGCGCGCGATTTGTCGATGAGTGTCTTCGACGAACTTACGACCAGTTCGATGTAGCTGCCGCCCTCAGGGGCTGAAGCCCCGGTCTTTTCTTCTGCACTCACGCGGCCCTTAAGGGCCGCTCTTCCACGGTTCTGTAGGCGTGATTTGTGGAACATCCATTGGATGGTGCGGTCGAGCAGGACGGCGTGGTCGAGATCGGAAATTTGCCGGTCGAACCAGAGATGGATGCCGGTGATGGGCGCGGTTTCGAAGTGGGTGAGTTGTTCGCGGAGCGAGGCGCTCTGCGGAGTTTGGGGAAGGATGCGGTCGAGAGCATCGAAGGGCAGAGCAACAACCAGATAGTCGAAGGCTTCTTCCGAATTCGATTCTTGACCGTCCCCCTGGGATCGTAGGCGGACTTGCACGCGCGAACCGTCGGGGGTGAAACTTTCCACGGGACGGCGGAAGTGCAGTACGCCGCCGCGGGCGCGGATGTAGTCTCCGGCTTTGTTGTAGAGGTCGGTGAGGGGGACCGTGGGAACTCCCATGTGGCGCGCGGCGGGAGACTTCATCGATTCGCGGACCACCTGGGCGGCGGCGGAGATAGAAATCAGGTCGAGTTCCTCGCTGAGGGCGCTGACCAGGATGGGGCGCCAGAAGCGTTCGACCGCCGTTTTGGTTTGGCCGTGCTGATTGAGCCAGTGCTGGAAGGATTGTCCGGTGTCGCGTTGCGCGGTGAGAGTTAGCGGGACCAGGGCGCGCGCGATGGCGAACTTGTCGGCGGCGCTGAGGAATGAAAAGTTCAGAAACGATGGCGCTGTGTGCAGCGGCGCGGGCAGCGGGGAAGATTTCATCACGGAGGTGCGGCCGCCGGGTTCGATGAAGGTCATCTGGTCGTACCAGCGGATTTGGTCGGCGACGCCGATGCGGTTGTAGAACTCGATCAGGTTGGTGCAGACGCGAAAGAGGACGTGCTGGCAGTTGTCGACGACTTCGCCGGTGCCGGGATGCTCCCAGGACGAGGCGCGGCCGCCGAGGAACGGGCGCTTCTCGAAGAGAGTCACGCGGAAACCGGCGTTGGACAGGGCGCAGGCGGCGGCGAGTCCGGCGAGGCCGCCTCCGGCGACGGCGACTGTGGGTTGGGATGCAGAGGAAGGCATCGAATCGGGTTCTGGAATCTGCAAGGTCGGTGAGCTGCTAAAGAAAAGCAGGTTCCTCCACTGCGCTCGCGTTCGCTCGCTTCGGTCGGAATGACAGAAGTTTCGCTTTCCTCGGTCGGAATGACAGAACTTTCTGGGGTGCGCTCGTCGCAGTAAGCATGTTCGGAATAGGCATGGTCAGGTTATGCGCCGGAAGAAGCCTTTCCCGAGGATGCGGAGCTTTTCCGAGGTGCTCAGGGATACTTTGGCGGTGAAGACGTCGTATTGTTTTTCGGCGATTTTTTCGAGCAGGCGACGGTAGATGGTTATCAGCACCCACAGCGCGGGCTGGCTGTCTTCGGCGATGTAGGGGATGAGCGCTTCCCCGGAGGCGTAGAACTCGCGGGCGCGGTCGGCTTCGAGCGCGAGTACGGAGCGAAAGCGCGCGGGATCGGGCGTCGCTAACAGTTCCGAGGCGGAGAGTTCAAACTTTGCCAGGTCTTCTTCCGGTAGATAGATCCTGCCCATGGCGGCGTCTTCTTTCACGTCGCGAATGATGTTGGTGAGTTGGAAGGCGAGGCCGCAACGCTCGGCGAGGGGCTCGGCGGCGGGGTCGCGGTATCCGAAAATGTGGATGCAGACTAAACCAACTACTGACGCGACGCGATAGCAGTAGAGGCGGAGATCCTCGAAAGTTTTGTATTGGATGGTCAGGCCGGGAGCGCTGGTGGTTTGGGCGGAGGCTTCTTCCTCTTCTACGTCCATGGCGGTGCCGAGGGCGAGTTCGTCGAGCAGCCCGGCGGGGATGGAGAAGCGGCGCTGGGCGTCGGTCAGGGCGAGCAGGATTGCGTCATCGGTCGGCTCGCCTTGCTGGGCGCGGTGCAGAGCGGCGAGCCAGATGTCGAGTTTCTGGCGGCGGTCGGGGAGAGTGAGTGCGGGGTCGTCGGCGATGTCGTCGCAGCGGCGCATGAAGGCGTAGACGGCACAGAGGGCTTCGCGCTTGCGGCGCGGCAGGACGAGGAAAGCGTAGTAGAAATTTTTCGCCGCCGTGCGGGTGATGCCCTTGCACACGGAATACGCCATGACGAGCTGCGGCGGAGCCGGGGTCCAGGGCATGGGAACCTGCTGCGCGCCCGCGCTCATACTCGGTTTACCCCAAAAACTGCCTTGCCTTGGTTGCCGAAAAGTTTGCCGATCGCGGCGCGAGCCACCAGCGCGAGTTTGCGGGATTTCGAAATTGAAGGACGATTTCCGAGAACGGCGTAGTCCTGTTTTTCGATTGCGTTCAGAATTTCCTGACCGCCGCGGCTAAAGAGATCGAGATCGATGGCCAGTTCGCTATCTACTTTGTTTATTAGCGGCAGGCCTTGGCGAAACCAATCCCGGGCGCGCTCGACTTCGAACTTCATCATGGCGCGGAAGGCCGGCGTGTTTTGGCTGCTCGCGATGTCGGCCTCGCTCACGTTGAAGAGGGCAAGGTCTTCCAGGGGAAGATAGATGCGGCTTTTGTTGTAGTCGGCAGTAACGTCTTGCCAGAAGTTGGCGAGTTGCAGCGCGGTGCAGGTGAAGTCGGAAAGCTGCTGGCGCTCGGGGTCGCGGTATCCGCAAAGGTAGAGCACGAGATGGCCCACGGGATTCGCGGAATACTTGCAATAGGCCAGGACGTCGTTGAAAGTCTCGAAGCGGGTTACGGTTTGATCTTGCCGGAAGGCGATGAGCAAGTCAGAGAACTCGTGCTGGGGAATGTCGAACTGGCGAACGGTTTCGGCCAGGGCCACGAATACTGGATGTTTCGGAGAGCCTTGATAGCAGGCGTCGAGTTCTTGCTGCCACTGGTCGAGCAGTTCAATTGATGCGGCGGTGTCGCCGACTTCGTCGCCCAAGTCGTCGGAGATGCGGCAATAGGCGTAGACGTTAAAGAAGTGCTGGCGCAGGCGGCTGGGAAGGAACCAGCTGGCGACGGAGAAGTTTTCGTAGTGGGTGCGGGCCAGGCGGGCGCAGTATTCGCGGGCTTCGGCGAGCGTTGGTGCGGTGGAGGGGATTGCGTAGTGGGCGGGCAGGCGGCTCCAGCCCAGCGCGGCGGAAGACGTTGGCGAAAGCGTCGGGCTTGGAGTGGCGAGTTGCGTCATTTGGTAATTCTGCGGTCGCGGCTTTTCGCGCGCGCCCAGGTCTGTCGAGAGAACTCCTGTTTATGCTTGTGGCGGCTCCGGCATTACAGGGGTCCTTCGACTGCGTAAGTGGTTCGCGTTCGCGAACCGCTTACTTCGCTCAGGATGACAAGACTTCCTTTTTCATCGCAGCGCTGAAGCGCTGCGCCACCCAAAAACATCAGTGGCCGGGGATGATTGCGGTTTTGATGTCGCCGCCGCGGTTCAGCATGTTCCGTAGAACCTGCTGCAGGCGCGACAGCGGCGCCTCTCCGGTGATGTAGTCGGTGGGGCGAATCTTTTCGGAATAGTGCAGGCGGCTGGTGTCGAGCTGCACTTTCGATCCACTGGAGCAGCCACCGAAGAAGTTCACGGTGCCGCCTTTGCGGACCATATCGACGGCCCACTCCCAGGCTTCCGGCTTGCCGACAGCTTCGATCACGACGTCGCTCCCACGTTTCTGCGGAGAAAGAGCGCGGACGGCATCCACCACGTTCGGCACTTTGGTCGTCTGAATAATTTCGTGCGCGCCCATATGTTTGGCGGCCTCCACCTGGCCGTCGCGTTTGACCACGGAAATCACATTGCAGCCGATGGCGCGAGCCACCTGCACGAACATCAGGCCAATCGGTCCGCCGCCGAGGATGGTAACTGTATCGCCGATCTCCACTCCGGTTTCGTGCAGGCCGCGCAGCACGCAGGCCAGAGGCTCGGTCATCGCGGCATCTTCGAAACTGACCCCGGGCGGGATGATCAGCATGTTGGCTTCAACAATGCGCTTGGGCACGCGAATGTATTCGGCGTACGCGCCATTGTTGAAGAGCAGATCTTCGCAGAGATTTTCCTGATGCTTGGAGCAGTAGAAGCACATCTGGCACGGGGCGGAGTTCAGGGCAACCACGCGCATGCCCTTCTTGAAACCGTTGACGCCGGTGCCGACCTCCTCGATGACACCAGCCAGTTCATGGCCGAACAAGGCGGGAGGGACGATCATGCGGGCGTGGTAGCCACGCTGATAGACTTTTAGATCGGTGCCGCAGGTCAAGGCGACTTGGACTTTGACCAGAACCTCGCCATCTCCTACGCGAGGGATGGGTACTTTTTCAATCTTGACGTCTTCTTTGCCGTACAGGACGGCAGCGGTCATTTTTCCGTTCACTGCGTTTCCTTCCAGTTACCTCGGGGGCTAAAGCCCACCGACATTGAGCCGTTTACGGCGCGACTAAAGTCGTGCCCTTCCACAAACCTTGCGGCTAAAGCCGCTGTTGAATCTGTGTCGCTTGATGGCGCAGCTTTGAGCCGCGCCCTTTCAAATCTAACGATCCCAATTACTGCCGGGCTGAATCATGATCTTCATCGATGAAGGCTGGGGATGGGCTGCCAGGTCCAGGGCTTGCGGGCTCTCGGAGAGCGGGAAGCGATGGCTCACCAGCCGTTCCAGATCCATCTCACGGTTCATCACAAAACGCACTGACTCTTGCTGCAGGTCGACCGAGGCGCTGTAGGACCCTACCAGAGTTTTCTCATCGACACAGATGGCTGCAGGATCGATCAATGCCTCTCCGTGCTGCGTTTGCGCAAAAAGCAATACCCGGCCACCCGGTCGGGCCGCATCCATTGCTGTGCGAATCAGGGAGTTGCCGCCTACCGCCAGAATTACCGCATCAGCGCCACGCCCCTCGGTCCGTTGCCGTACCTGCTCGACTACATTTTCACGCGATGCATCAATTGTAAGCTCTAACCCGAAACTTGATCCTATTCTAAGCCTCTCGGGATACAAATCGGAAGTAATTAAGGTGGCCCCGGCTTGGCGGGCCAACACACTGAGTATGATGCCGATGGGACCCTGGCCGATCGCCAGGACGGTTTCACCGCGGCGCAGGCGCAGAGCCTCAATGCCCTTCATGCAAGTGTTGACCGGCTCGACAAAGCAGGCCTGCTCGAACGAGACTCCATCTGCAATGCGGACCGTGCCGTGTTCGACGATCCAATCCATGACTCGGACGTACTCGGCGAAGCCTCCGCCGGAAGGCTCGAATCCCGCGGTGCAGCCGACGTTCTTGTAGGTCGGGCACTGGGCGAAAGTCTTGTTCTGGCAATAAAAACACTGGCGGCAGGGAATGTGGTGAAAGACCATCACGCGATCCCCGGGGCGGTAAGTCTGAACGCCTTCGCCGACGGCGGCGACCATGCCAGAGGTTTCGTGTCCGAAGATGCGGGGGGCGGCATGCGAGCCGGTGGAAATTTTTTTCAGGTCCGTGCCGCAGACGCCGCAGGAGTGCACGCGGACGAGCAGCTCTCCCGGGCCGATCCTGGGGACCGGGACGGTTTCCATGCGGACATCATTCACGCCGCGATAGACGGCGGCCTGCATGGTCGCGGGAATCGCGTGCGGAAGATTTTCAACCGCATACTGTCCGGCAATAGCCATCGGTTTATTTTAGATGATCTTGGCCGCGGGTTTGCTTCAAAACGCGAAGATGGGATGACCGAGAGTAACGGGAGTGGGGCGGTGTGCGGCAGCGTACATTCCGGGCAAGCGTTGTCGGTCGAAGGTCTCGGGAGACGGATAGGGATCCTTCGACTGCGGAATTGGTTCGCGTTCGCGAACCAATTCCTTCGCTCTGGATGACAGGGGGATTCAACTGGGCTCTGGGAACTGGCAACTGTCTTTCATGCTATGCTGCGCAAAACCTCTGGTTTTCAGGAAATCACGTGCTGATTGAAATGCGGCTCGAGAACTATGCGGTCATCGACAATCTCGTGGTGGAGTTCGGGCAGGGATTGAATCTGCTGACGGGCGAGACCGGGGCGGGGAAGTCGATCCTGGTGGATGCCCTGGCGCTGCTACTGGGCGACAAGGCCTCGAGCGATGTGATTCGAACGGGCGCGCAACGGGCGGTGGTGTCGGCGGTGTTTGAGGCCGAGGGGGCGGCGGAGAAGGCTCTGGGTGGAATCCTTGAGGCCAATGGGTTGGACGAGTCGGACGATGGGTCGCTCATTCTACGGCGCGAAATTGCCGCCGGGGGCAAAGGGCGGGTGTTCGTGAATAATCAGCCGGCCACCGTCGCTGTGCTGCGGCTGTTGGCGCCGCATCTGGCGACCATTCATGCGCAGAACGAATCCCTGTTGTCGTTTGATGGGCCGGCGCGGCTGGCGTTGCTGGACGCTTTCGCGGGCAGCCAACTGGAGGCGATCGGGGCGGGATTCGCGGAATGGAAAGACATCCGCGCGCGCATCGATGAGTTGGAACGTGGAGAGCAAGACCGGTTGCGGCTGGTGGATCTCTGGATTTTTCAGAAACGCGAAATCGAAGACGGGCGCTTGCAAAGTGGAGAAGATGACCGGCTGGAAGGCGAAAAGCGTGTCCTTGCCAACGCCGAAAAAATCTACAACGCGGCCATGAATGCGTTTGATCTTCTATATGAAGGCAATGGGTCGACCGCTTCCTCCTTGCGAGCGGCGCAGAAGCAAGTCGAAGAACTGGTCCGTTACGAACCCAAGTTTCAAGAGGCGCTGGCCGCGCTGGAGACGGCGCGCATCAGCGTCGAGGATGTGGGCGCGACCGTGCGCGACTATGCGGGCGGCATTCACGCTTCGCCCGAACATCTGGCGCAGGTCGAGGACCGGCTCGCGTTGCTCGATCGGCTGAAGCGTAAATATGGGCCAACGCTGGATGAGGTGATTCAGTTTGGGGAGGAAGTCTCTCGGAAATTATCCGAGGTCGAGAACAAAGACGAGATTCTGCGGGGCTTGCGTGGTGAACTTGGGAAAGCAGCCGGCGAATATTTGCGGGCGGCGCGAGCGCTCTCGAAGAAGCGGACGGACGCGGCGCGAAGGCTGGAAAAGCTGGTGGAAGCGGAGATCAATGATCTGGCGATGAAGTCGGCGTTCCGGATTGAAATAACGAGTTTGGAGAAGGAAGATAATTGGACTGGCTCGGGCATCGACCAAGTCGTCTATATGATTTCGACCAATCCGGGCGAGCCGCTGCGGCCGCTGGAGGACATTGCTTCGGGCGGGGAGCTTTCGCGGGCGATGCTGGCGCTCAAGGTCAGCGTGGAGGCGGGCAAAACCCCCACTTCTCGCAAAGAACGCGAGAAATGGGGCACCCAGGATCACGCATCTCGCAAGCTACGCGAGGGTGTTGCCCAACGCACCCTGGTGTTTGACGAGATTGACACTGGGATCGGGGGACGGGCGGCGGAAGCTGTGGGAAAGAAATTGAAAGCGCTGGCGCGGTCGAATCAGGTGTTGTGCGTAACGCATCTGCCGCAGATCGCGACCTTTGGCGATCATCACTATGTGATCGAGAAGAGGGAATCGGCGGGGCGCACTCGAACCAGCATTCGCGTGGTGACCGGCGAGGAGCGCACGGAAGAGGTCGCGCGCATGCTGAGTGGGGCGAAGTTGACCGAGACTTCGCGAAAGCATGCCGAGCAGATGATTCGAACGAACGGTTAGCGCTAGCGGCTGAGGATTTGAATGCCGTCGTAGCGGCTCTCGGCGAGGGTGGTGCCGGTGCCGTCGGCGATCTTGATGGTGAAGTTGACGGTGATTTTGGCTTGGGTTTCGACCGGGGAGCCGTTCTGCAAGACCGGTTTGAAATGCCATTCGCGCACGGCCTGCTGGGCCGCCGCAGCCAGGATCGCAGGACCGCTCAGCACGTGTAAATCCTGAATAATGCCGTCGGCGCCGATTACGGCCTGCAACACCACCGATCCCTGCACGTTCATGTGCTGGGCCAGCAGCGGATAAGCTGGCCGCTGAGTCGCATCGGCGAGCTGCTCGCGCTCGGCTGCATTGATGGGAGCAGAGTTGATGGGCGCAGAGAAGCCGGCATCGGGTTGGCCGGGACGCGTGAGCTCAACTTTCGTGGCATTGCTGCCGGGGCGAATCGTGCGGTGGTGGTCGCCGGCGATGACCTCAACATCCAGCGGAGGCAACACGGTCCGGACGGTGGTCACGGCGGGGGCTTCGGCGGGGATGGAATTCGTCGTGGGCGCGGTCGTGGGAATCTGCTTCCGGGTGGCGAGCGCGGGTGACTTCGCTGGCTTGACGGCGACGGCGGCAGGAGTCGATTTTTCCGGCTTCGATTCTGCTTTCGATTCGGGCATTCTGGGAGCGACGGCCGGCTCGGTTCCATCCGCATCCAAAGCCGCCACTTCAGTCCCAAACCAGAAATCCCGGTCTTTCACCACCACCGCGGCCAGCGCCACCAGCAGCAGGACGAGTGCGAGCAACAGCCTGCGGGGTTGCGGGTCATTCAAGGGCGATCGCAAGGGCGATCGCAAGGCCGATGGAGCGGAGGCTGATCGCGCCTGCGATTTGACTACCGTCGGGGTTGGTTTTAGTTCCAGCATTTCTTTGGGGGCCTGGAATTCTGCCTAACGACCTTCATATATTGCGACGACTCGTCTGGCTTAACAATGGCACGGGACGGCGGATAGGGGGCACGAGCGGGCCATATCGGGTAAAACGGTCAAGGGAACCTGTTTTAGCGGCAAAAAACGTGGTAATCGGCCAATCGTGCGGCCGGAGGCTTGTCGATACGGCACTGCGCGGCTAATCGAATACCGCTAACCGAACCCCAGAGAACGCACTGACGGTTGATTGCGGATGCTGCCGGGCCACCGCACCGAATTTTGCCTCACCCGGTTCGCGAGGTCTGCGCATCAATCAGCCGCTCTGCTCTGTTCTGTCGATTTACCCCGTTTCCGTTCGCTGGCCGGATTTCGCCTTTCCCTGCTAATCCCCGCGCTTTCTTTGGTTTACGTTGACCATCCCGGTACTTTCCGGTAGTTTATTGCTATCGCGACAATGGGGATCGTGTACCCTGAAGATGCTGATTTTGTGGCGATTCTTGGGTGGCAGTGCATCTAACGGCGAGAAGCAGGTTCCTCGCGTTGCTCGGAATGACAAACCGGTTGGGGAATGACAGGCAATAGGACGACATCACTCATTTGAGGGGCGGGCTTATATTGTGGCTGGAATCTTAGCAAAAGCTGACGGAAAGACTTTACTCTTGCTCAAGCCGAGAGGCTTCTGCGCGGGCGTGGTGCGGGCGATTGATGTGGTCCGCATTGCTCTGGAGGCGTTTGGGCCGCCGATTTATGTGCGCAAAGAGATCGTCCACAATAGCTTTGTGGTCGAGGAACTGCGCGGCAAGGGCGCGATTTTCGTCGACAGCGAAGACGAAGTGCCTAACGGCGAACGCGTGATTTACAGCGCCCACGGAGTTTCGCCTGAGGTGCGGGCACACAGCGCGCTGCGCGGATTGCGGGTGATTGATGCGACTTGCCCCTTGGTCACCAAGGTCCATGTGGAAGCGGTGAAGTTCGCCAAGGAAGGGTTCTCGCTTATTCTGATTGGTCACAAGGATCACGACGAAGTGATTGGAACGCTGGGCGAAGCGCCGCTGGTCACGCAGGTGGTCGGATCGCCGGAGCAAGTGAAGTTCCTGAGCGTGCCCGATCCGAACCGCGTGGCATATCTGACGCAAACCACTCTTAGTTTGGACGAGACCAAAGACATTATTGCAGCGCTGAAGCAGAAGTTTCCCAATATTAAAGGGCCGGCGGCGCAGGATATTTGTTATGCCACCGAAAACCGGCAGGTGGCGGTGAAAGAAGTCGCGTCGGAAGCCGATTTATTACTCGTCGTGGGCTCGGAAAACAGCTCAAACTCCAACCGCTTGGTGGAAGTGGCGCGCAACCTGGGCACCAACGCGCATCTTATCGACAGTTGCAATGACATTGAGCCGGAGTGGTTGAAGGGCGTCACGACGATTGCGCTGACCGCCGGCGCTTCGGCGCCGGAATGCCTGGTGGAGGAAACCGTGACGTATCTGCGCAACAAGGGATTCGGTAACCTGCAGGAACTCGAAGTGATGCCGGAAAATGTACGCTTCGGGCTGCCGCCGGAGATTGTGGAAGCGATTGCCGCGGCTCCGGCCAGCGCGAACGCAGATTAGTTGTGAGTGGAATCCGTGAAGCTTTTGCGGAGGTAAGCGATGACGATTGATGAGCGGCTTGATCGGTTGACTGAGCGGCACGAAGCCCTGACGCAAACAGTTGAGCTTCTCGCCCGCACGACTCACGAACACAGCCAGCAGATTCACGAACACAGCCAACAGATAACCGACATCATGGAAGCGGCCGCAAGGCTTTTGCACATTGCGCAGATCCACGAACAGCGCCTATCGCGGCTAGAAGGCGGCGGGCAATGACCTGGCTAGCAATTGTCGGGTGTTCGGCGTGTAATGGTCGGCTTTCCGGTCTGCCTAAACGTTGCGCTTGAAATGGAGTAGCGAATTCATGGACAACAACTCCCCCGATGGCAATATAGCCTCCGCACCTTTAGGTTCGAACCCACAGCTTCGCTTCGGAAAAATTGAAGGACTGGGCAGCCGCGTGAGCGCGGCCGTCGCGGCTGCGCGCAAGTTTCTGTTCTCGCAGCAGCATGAAGATGGCTACTGGTGCGGGGAACTGGAAGCGGATACGACGCTCGAGTCGGATTACATCCTGCTGCATACGCTGCTCGGGACGGGGAACCAGGAGCGGTTTCAGAAGGCGGCGAACTGGATTCTGCGCCACCAGAACGAAGACGGCGGGTGGAGCATTTATGCCGCCGGGCCATCGAACATCAGCGCTTCGGTGAAGGCTTACTTCGGGCTGAAGCTGGCGGGATACACGGCGGATCATCCTGCCATGCAACGCGCACGCAAAAAGATTCTGGAATTGGGCGGCGTCACCGAGGTCAATACATTTACCAAGATCTATCTTTGTTTCTTCGGGCAATATGACTATGACGCGGTTCCGGCGATTCCGCCGGAGATCGTGCTGTTTCCCAACTGGTTCTGGTTCAATATTTACGAGATTTCCTCGTGGTCGCGGGCCATTCTGGTGCCGCTGTCGATCTGCTACGCCAAGAAGCCGTTCAAAAAGATTCCGCGCGAGATGGGCGTCGAAGAACTGTTTGTGGGCGGAATGCAGAAGTCGCGCATGCACCTGCACTGGGCGAAGAAGCTGGTTTCGTGGCGCAATTTCTTCCTGGTGCTGGACCGCATGACGCATTGGTTTGAGCGTGTGCATGTTCGCCCGCTGCGCTCGATCGCGCTGAAGAGTGCCGAGAAGTGGATGCTGGAGCGCTTCGAGATGAGCGACGGGCTGGGCGCGATTTATCCCTCGATGCTGAACGCGATCATCGCGCTGCGCTGCCTGGGATATTCCCTGGACGATCCGCAGGTGATCCGCGCGCTGGATGAATTTGAGAAGTTGGGGATTGAAGAGGAAGACACGTTCCGCATGCAGCCTTGCATGTCCCCGGTGTGGGACACGGCTTACGCGCTGTTTGCGCTGGGCGAGGCCGGAGTTCCGGCGAATGATCCGCGAATGGTGAAATCCGCCGACTGGATGCTGCAGAAACAAGTGCGCACGGTGGGCGATTGGAAAGTGAAAAACAAGAAGGGCCAGCCGGGTGGTTGGTATTTCGAGTTTAATAACGAGTTTTATCCGGATGTCGATGATAGCGCAATGGTTTGCCTGGGCCTTAGTCGCGTCGAGCATCCCAACGGACGCTACCAGCGCGAGTCCGTACAGCGCGCCATTGACTGGATTTTTTCCATGCAGTGCAAGAACGGCGGGTGGGCGTCGTTTGACAAAGACAACGACAAGATGGTGTTCGAGCATATTCCGTTTGCCGATCACAACGCCATGCTCGATCCGGCGACCGTCGACATTACCGGGCGCATTCTCGAAATGCTCGCCACCTATGGCTACGACCAGAATCATCCGGCGGTGAAGCGGGCGATCACCTTCATTCGAGAAGAACAAGAACCCGACGGAAGCTGGTTCGGGCGCTGGGGCGTGAACTACATTTACGGCACGGCGCTGGTGTTGCGCGGGCTGGACGCGATGGGAGTCGATTTGCACGAACCATGCATTCAGCAGGGCGCGGAATGGCTGCGCATGTTCCAGAACGCCGATGGCGGCTGGGGCGAGACCGTGGGATCGTACGACGATCCAGCCCTGCGCGGAGTCGGCGACAGCACGCCTTCGCAGACCGCGTGGGGAATCCTGGGATTGCTCGCGGCCGGCGATACGCGCAGCGACTCGGTCGCGCGCGGTGTTGCCTATCTGCTGCGTACGCAGAGGAAAGATGGATCGTGGGATGAGCCGTTCTTCACTGGCACCGGATTTCCGCGTGTGTTCTATCTGATGTACCACCTCTACCGGGATTATTTTCCGTTGCTTGCGCTGACGACCTACGGGAAGGTGATGGAGAAGGCAGGGAGTTAGCGAGCAGTTCCAACCCTGCGGCCCGCTTAGCCAGTGTAATGGGGATGTTTTCGCCAGCTATCGAAGTCCGGCGGTAACAGCGTACGAAAATTCGCCTCCCGAGCAGTCCCACCGGACCCTGATCGCCTGCACCGAAATGCCTTTGTTGGCTGCCGTTCGGTAAAGATTGCGAAGTTCCTCAATGTTTGTCCATCGCCCGGACTCTCCTCGCAAGAGAGCGGTCCAAACCTTCGTGCGCGCTACAAGAGCTTTCTCGATGGCTTCCGGCTCCATTGCTGCGATCTCAACGATAGGCTGGCAATTGTCGATGGCGTCATAGTCCATCAGGCCCGAATCGTAGTGGGCCGATGCTTCTGCCAGTAGGTCTCGTTTCGTTATCGTCACGACGCCGTCTGCATCAGTTGCGAAAGGACCTAAAATAAGATCATTCTTTCTGTTCGCAAATGTGTGGATCATAAACAGGACGTTTGCGACGCGAAGGGGCGCATGCGTGGTATCAACGAGACGCAATACAACCTTCTCTGGTATCAGAAGCGAGGGCATTCGCTATCAATTGTAGATGGGATGGGGCGTCCGGCAAGCCCGGATGACTCAACTGACGAAAGCAGGCTACTTCACTCAACCTCTGCGGCGCAAGCATCGGGTGCGGCTGCTTGACCCCATTCCTTCCAGGTAGTTTATCTACGATCCGCAAGCCCTTGCTTTAAACTAAGAACTGAGAAACGATATTGAAAGCCTTTGTCACTGGTGCTACCGGATTTCTGGGTTCCCACGTTGCCCGCGTTCTCGCCGATCGGGGCGCGGAGTTGCGGCTGCTGGTGCGGCCTACGAGCAACCTGCGCAATCTGGAAGGACTAGAAGCCGAGATAGCTACCGGGGATTTGCGCGATGCCTCATCCCTCGAAAAGGCGATGTCGGGTTGCGATACCGTATTTCACGTCGCAGCCGACTACCGGCTCTGGGTGCGGGATCCGGAGGAGATGTATCGGTCGAACGTGGAGGGGACGCGGGCGATTTTGGAAGCGGCGCGGAAGAATGGAGTGCGGCGCGTCGTGTACACATCCAGCGTCGCGACCATCGGTTTCACGAGCGACGGACATTCTGCGGGGCATTCTGCGGGGCGTCCTTCGGGACCTGCTCCTCGACAACTCGCGGACGAAGATTCGCCGGTTTCGCTGGCTGACATGATCGGCCACTATAAACGCTCGAAATTTATGGCGGAGCAGGTGGCGCTGGAGGCGGGGCGCAACGGGATGCATGTGGTGACGGTGAATCCGACGACGCCGGTGGGGGAGCAGGATGTGAAGCCGACGCCGACCGGGCGGATTGTTGTTGATTTTCTGAAACGCAAATTTCCTGCTTACGTGGAAACGGGATTGAACCTTGTCGATGTGCGGGAATGCGCGCTGGGGCACGTTGCGGCTCTCGAAAAAGGAAAGTCGGGCGAGCGGTATATTCTGGGCGGAGAAAATCTTACGCTGAAACAGATTCTCGACAAGCTGGGCGAGATTACCGGGCTGCCCTCGCCGAAGATCAAGTTGCCCTACATATTTGCATTTGCCGCGGGAGTCGTCGACCAAACGATCACGGGGGGCATTTTGCGCCGCGAGCCTCGTGCCACAGTTGATGCGGTGCGCATGGGAAAAAAGAAAATGTTTGCCAGCTCCGGCAAGGCCGAGAGCGAACTGGGCTGGAAGATTGTGCCGGTCGATGGGGCGTTGCGGCGCGCGGTGGAGTGGTTCCGGAGCAACGGATATGTCTAGAATTGCCATTGTGGCTGCGCTGGAGAGGGAAGTGCGTCCGCTGGTAAAGAGCTGGCGCGTCAACGAGCGGGAGTTCGACGGCAGACATTTCCGCTTCTTCGAGAAGGATGACGTCGTTCTGGTTTGTGGTGGGATCGGCGCGCAGGCGGCGCGGCGGGCGGCCGAGGCGGTGATCACGCTCTTCGCGCCCAAAGTAATAATGTCGGCGGGCTTCGCTGGGGCGCTCGATTCGGAGCTCAAAGTGGCGGACATAATACTCCCGCTTCGCGTGGTGAATGCGGGCGACGGCAGCAGTGTTACCCTCGAACGCGGAGAAGGCGTGCTGGTTAGCTTTGGATCGGTCGCGAGCCCGGAGCAGAAGGCGAAGCTGCGGGATTCGTTTGCCGCGCAGGCGGTTGACATGGAAGCTTCGGCGGTTGCGTGCGCGGCGGAAGCTCGAGGGGTAAGATTCGCGGTGGTGAAAGTTATCTCTGACGAGTTCGATTTCAGTTTTCCGGTGATGGAACGCTTTGTGGACGAGAACGGACAATTGTTGGAAGGGCGGTTTGCCTGGTTCGCCGCGCTTCGGCCCTGGCTGTGGCCGCAGGTGGGCCGTCTGGCGCGGAACAGCGGTCGCGCTTCGCGAGCGTTGTGTGATTGGCTATCGGGTGATGGACTGCGAAAGATGGATGCGGCCTCGACTTCAACTTCTTCTTTAGCTTCAACTTCGTCTGACACTCCCGCCCTGCAGGCGGTCAATCGCCGATGAACCGTCGCACAATTTTAATTTTCGCAAGCACGATCGCGGCATTTGCAATGCCGCAGCTGCTCGGTCAAAGTGCTTCGCCCACGATTTATGCTGAGAGCTTCCGCCAGGGGTCGACGCGAATCACAGAAGAGAGCTTCGACGCCGCGCTCACCCCGGACAATGCGACTTATCGCGAGCGTATTAAGGATGCCCTGGGTAACGATCGTTACGAGCTCACGATTACGCCGGAAGCGTTGGAAGGTACGAACGAGATTACATCCTGGCGGGTGAAGCTCAGGGATCTGCATCACAACATTTACAGCAACATTCTGCTGGCCAACCAGCAGCCTTCGGTGGACGCGAAGAACAATCTTTGGTGGCTGAACCCAAACCGGTTTAGTTCGGTTCCCATTCGCGCCAAGCGAATCATGAAGGTCGACGGATTTTATGTGGTAATCCAGGTGAAGGACCTGCACTTCACGCCGCTGGATTCGCCCTACCTGGATTCGATGGCTGTGCACTTCGCTTTCAGCAACACGGACCCGCGCGCAGTCCACTGAGGACAAGCCAGAACACGCGATTGAGCTCGAGTCTAGCCGCAAATATTTCGTTGGCGGATCGGGTACATGCGGAAAAGCGCGTGCCTCGAATCATCTATAATCAGCATCTATAAATCTGTAAATCAGTTCAGGTATTCTCCTAAACGCAATGCATGTCTTCCCCTTGCTGGTAGTGTTCGTCGGCGGCGAAGTCGTCGATATGCTTTCCAATACTGGTGCGCTGGCCAAGCTGGTCTTGCTGTCCCTGCTGGCGTTCAGCCTGATTTCCTGGTCCATCATCCTGACCAAATGGAGCCTGCTGCGGCGGGCGCGGGCGCAGAGCGGGCGTTTCGTGCGCGCGTTTCGCAAGGCGCAGCGGCTGCAGGATATTGCCGCCGTGGCGGAACAGTTCAAGCCCAGCCCGCTGGTCGGCGTATTCGAGGGCGGCTATGAAGAATACAAGCGGCAGGCAGTGACTTCGGGCACAGTGCGGAGTCTGGTGTCGATCCAGCGTGGCATGCAGATTGGCGCGTCCGAGGAAATTACGCGGCTCGAGCGCAACATGCC
>JBEKRY010000136.1:0-12576 GCA_049517555.1 Candidatus Sulfotelmatobacter sp.
AGAAGGCGGAAGACCGTCTGTTCTTCAAAGACGCCATGCAGAAGATTGGGCTCGATGTGCCCAAGTCGGCGCTGGTCAACAATACGAAGGACGGGCTGGAGTTCGCGGGGAAGATCGGGTTCCCGGTGATTATCCGGCCATCGTTCACGCTGGGCGGGTCGGGCGGCGGAATCGCCTACAACCGAGAGGAAATGGTGGAAGTGTTGTCGCGCGGACTCGATTTCTCTCCTGTCCACGAAGCGCTGATTGAAGAGTCGGTGCTGGGCTGGAAGGAATTCGAACTCGAGGTGATGCGCGACACCGCGGACAACGTCATCATCATCTGCTCGATTGAGAACTTTGATCCCATGGGCGTGCACACTGGCGATTCGATTACGGTGGCGCCGATCCAGACGCTCACCGACCGTGAGTACCAGGCCATGCGCGATGCTTCGATTGCGGTGATCCGCGAAATCGGCGTGGACACCGGTGGATCGAACATTCAGTTCGGCGTGAATCCTGAGACCGGGCGGATGGTGGTGATCGAGATGAATCCGCGTGTCTCGCGGTCTTCGGCGCTGGCCTCGAAGGCCACCGGATTTCCGATTGCGAAGATCGCGGCAAAGCTCGCCGTGGGCTACACGCTGGACGAGATTCCGAACGACATCACGCGCAAGACTCCGGCGTGTTTCGAGCCGACGCTTGATTATGTTGTGGTGAAGATACCGAAGTGGCAGTTCGAGAAATTTCCCGGCGCCGACGACACACTGGGACCGCAGATGAAATCCGTCGGCGAAGTCATGGCCATCGGGCGCACGTTTAAGGAAGCGCTGATGAAAGGCATCCGCTCGCTCGATACCGGCAAGCGCGTCGGCGGAGAAAAGATTGAGCCGAAAATTCTGACCAAGCGACTGGTGACGCCGCATCCGGAGCGGCTGGCCTACGTGCAGTACGCACTGCGGCAGGGACACACGGTGAAGCAGATCGCGAAGATGACTTCGATGGATCCGTGGTTCTTGTATCAGCTCAAGGAGATCAACGACCAGCAGCTGGAACTGGAGAAGCATCCGATAGAGTCGATCCCAACCGAGGTGCTGCGCGATTGCAAGCGCATGGGATTCTCCGACGGACGATTGGCCGCGGCCTGGCGGCTCGATGGGCAGGAGAAAGTTCGTCACCTGCGCAAGAAACACGGCGTGATGCCGGTGTATAAACGCGTCGACACTTGCGCGGCGGAGTTCGAAAGTTTCACGCCCTATCTGTACTCGACCTACGAAGACGAAGATGAGGCCGCGCCGACCGACAAGAAAAAAGTGATTATTCTGGGCAGCGGACCGAATCGCATCGGGCAGGGAATTGAGTTTGACTACTGCTGCTGCCACGCGTCGTTCGCGCTGCGGGATGACGGGTACGAGACGATCATGATCAATTGCAATCCTGAAACCGTCTCGACCGACTACGACACCAGCGACCGGCTCTACTTTGAGCCGCTGACGTTTGAAGATGTGTTTGCGATTTACCAGCACGAGACCTCGAAAGGCGCGCCGGTGGGCGTGATTGTGCAGTTTGGAGGACAGACTCCGCTCAACCTCGCCTTGCCGCTAAAGGCCGCGGGCGTGAAGATTATCGGCACGTCCCCGGAGTCGATCGACCTCGCCGAAGACCGCAAGCACTTCAATAAGCTTCTCGAAGAATTACAGATTCCGCAGGCGCCGGGCGTGATGGCGACCTCGATCGAAGAGGCCATTGAAGGCGCGAAGAGCATTGGATATCCCGTGCTGGTGCGGCCTTCGTATGTACTCGGTGGCCGCGCCATGGTGATTGCTCACGACGAAGAATCGATCGTTCACTACATGAAAGAGGCGGTCGAGTACTCGCACGACCGGCCGGTGCTCATTGACCACTTCCTCGAGGATGCGATTGAGGTTGATGTGGATGCGTTGTCGGATGGCGAAGACGTGGTGATCGGCGGGATTATGCAGCACATCGAAGAGGCGGGAGTTCATTCTGGCGACTCCTCGTGCGTGCTGCCCGCAGTGGATATCCCGCAGCCGCTCCTGGAACGGATGCGCGACTACACGTTTAAGCTGGCGCGGGCGCTGAAGGTGGTTGGGTTGATGAATATTCAGTTTGCCATCCCACGCGGAAACGGCACGGCCACTGGGGATGGCGACAAAGTCTACGTACTCGAAGTGAACCCGCGAGCTTCGCGCACGGTGCCGTTCGTTTCCAAGGCGACGGGCGTTCCCATGGCGAAGATTGCGGCACGGCTCATGACCGGGCGGAAGCTGCGCGAGTTCTTGCCGGAATTCATTGAGCGCCGCGCAGATCTCGACACGGGAAGCTTTTATTACGTGAAGTCTCCGGTGTTTCCGTGGAACAAGTTTCCCGGGGTTGATACGGTGCTTGGTCCGGAGATGAAGTCGACTGGCGAAGTGATGGGCGTGGCCGACAATTTCGGCGAAGCGTTCGCCAAAGCGCAACTGGCTGCCGGACAGAAACTGCCCACGCAGGGAGCCATCTTCATCAGCGTGACCGATCATGACAAGCGGCACGTCGCGGAGGTTGCGCGGAAGTTTGTGGACATGGGATTCAAGCTCGTGGCGACGGCGGGTACTGCCGACGTGATCGAAGAAGCGGGCATGAACGTTGAGCGCGTCTACAAAGTCAAAGAAGGACGGCCCAACGTGGTCGACTTCATCAAAGGGCAGCGCATTCAACTCATCATCAACACCCCCACGGGAGTTGAGCCCTGGTTTGACGAGAAGGCGATTCGCCGGGCAGCGGTCACCGCGCGCATTCCCACGATTACGACGCTGGCTGCGGCGCGCGCGGCGGCAGAGGGAATCGCTGCGCTGCAGCGTGGAGAGATCAACGTAAAGGCGCTGCAACACTTGCACGCGGAACGCGGCACTACTATCCGTCGCTAGCGGGATGATTTCCGCCAGTGCAGCCGTTCCGGTTAAAATTGTTCATGCTCCTGCATGGAATTTTCCCTCCCGTTACGACGCCGTTTTATCCTGACGGCAACGTCTACTACAAAAAGCTCGAGTCCAATATCGAGCGCTATTCGCGCACGCCAATCGGGGGCATCGTGGTGCAGGGCTCGACGGGCGAAGCCATCCTGCTCTCGGACCAGGAGCGACGCGATGTGCTGAAAGTCGCGCGCGCAGCCGCCGCGCCCAATAAAGTCCTGATCGCCGGCACCGGCGCCGAATCGGCCGTTGAAACTCTGCGCCTGACCGAGTACGCCGCCGAACTCGGCTATGACGTGGCCCTCGTGCGCACGCCGCACTTCTACAGAAAGCAGATGCTGCCTGCCAACCTACTGGCCTTCTACCGCACCGTGGCCGACCGCTCCCCGCTTCCGGTGATGATCTACAACGTGCCCATATTCACCGCATATGACATTCCTGCTGAAGTCGTGATCGAACTGGCTGGACATCCGAACATCATTGCCATCAAGGAATCGAGCGGCGACGTAGAAAAAGTTCGCAAGATGGTGGAGGGCACGCGGAACGTCAAGCGCACCGCCACCGTCACCGAAACCTTTGAAGCAGTGACGCCGCGGATGCTAGCCGCCGCGGCAGCTGGATCCAGCGCCGATGGCGGACAGTTAGTGCCGGTCGGCGTCCTGTCGGGCGTATCGGATGCGAAGCCATCCTCGTCCGCCGTGACGATCGTGGGCAAGATGAAGACGCGCCAGAAAGAAGTCGGATTCCAGGTGCTGATCGGCGCGGCGCAGAAACTGCACCCGTCGCTTGATGCTGGTGCGGTAGGGGCGATTCTGGCCTTCGCGTGTCCGGCACCGACAGCCTGCTACGAGATTTATGCCGCATGGAAAGAAGGCGATGCTGAACTGGCGCGGCTGAAGCAGGAACGAATTGCCAAGGCGGCGCAGCGCGTGGGCGGCGAACTCGGCATCCCCGGCATCAAGCACGGCATGGACTTCAACGGCTATTTCGGTGGGCCGTCGCGACTGCCGCTACTCCCGCTGACGGGAGATTTGAAGGCGGAAATTGAGGGCCTGCTGGCGGATGTGAGGAACTAGAAGAGTTTCAGGTTTAAATTGCGGGAGAGCACGTTCTGTGCTAAAACCCCTGCCCAATGCGCTAACCGTTGCCTGTTGTGTTGTCCTGCTTCTCTTGTGACCCGGACCGCCAAAGCGTATACTGTGTTCGAACGAACGTTCGAATTATCCCGTCCACTTCGAGTCCGCTTCAGAATTATGGGCAGTCCTGTGACAGTATCCCGAGTACCCGCGCGACGGCACCGCACGGCGGCGGAACCGGCGACGCGCTATGACCGCCGCCTGGCGGAGATCCTCGCTCACGCCACTGAGGTATTTTGCGAAAAGGGATACGAAGGGGCATCGATGCGCGATTTATCGCGCGCCAGCGGCATGTCACTGGCTGGACTTTACTACTACTTCGAGTCTAAAGAGCGGCTGCTGTACTTGATCCAGAAGCACACCTTCACCACGATCGTGCAACGGCTGAAGATGCGGCTGGAAGGGGTGAGCGATGCGGAAGAGCGCGTTCGGATCTTCATCCTCAATCATCTGGAATATTTTCTGGCAAATCAGGCGGCTATGAAGGTGCTTACGCACGAGGCTGAGGCGCTGAAAGATGGCCTCGCGTTGGAGGTGGCGAGCATCAAGCGCGAGTACTACCGGATTTGCGTTGGCCTGCTCGAGGATTTGAAGGGCGAGTGCGGCCTGCAGTTCTCCACGCGCATTGCCGTGCTCAGCCTGTTCGGGATGATGAACTGGATCTATACATGGCATAATCCGCGCGTGGACGCCGACGCGGCGTCGATGGCGAGGGAGATGGGCGATTTTTTTCTACGAGGCGTGATGGCAGGTGGCAAGAATCGGAAGAACGGGCGCTGAGCTGGGATTCGAGCTGGGCGGGAGCAACAGCAGATTCCTCGCTTCGCTCGGAATGACAAACGTTATTGGAAAGTTGTTCGGGACGGCAAGTGGAGATACCGAAGGAGACATAAGAATGGCAACGACATTGCAGCCGGGAACTGGCGAAGCTATCAAACAGCTCGTGAACTATAGCGTCGATGGCGGCGTAGCGCTCATCGAGATGTGCGATCCGCCCGCGAATACCTACACCTATGAAATGAACCGGCAGCTCGATGAGGCGATCCTGAAGGCGCGCATGGACAACGATGTCCACGTCCTGGTGCTGACTGGCGCGGGGGATAAGTTCTTCTCCGCGGGAGCCAACATCAAGATGCTGGCCAGCGTCGACCCGACTTTCAAGTATTACTTCTGCCTGCATGCCAACGAAATGCTGCTGCGCCTGGAACACACGCCGAAGCTGGTGATTGCAGCGATCAACGGACACTGCGTAGGTGGCGGACTCGAAATCGCGATGGCGGCCGATCTCCGCATCGCACGAAAAGAAGCCGGCAAGATGGGTCTGCCGGAAGTAAATCTTGGAGTGCTGCCCGGCACCGGCGGTACGCAGCGGCTCTCGCGCATGGTCGGCAAAAGTAAGGCAATCGAACTGATGGTGACCGGCAACACGTTCTCGTTTGAAGAAGGACAGGAGCTGGGCATTATCAACGAGGTGTTCGAACGCGAAGGCTTCATGGAGAACATCATGGAGTACGCGCGGCAGTTCTGCCCGCCCAACAAAGCGTCGAAGGCTGTGGGACGCATTAAGCGCGCGGTGCAGACGGGATGGGAGATTCCGATGGAATCGGCGCTGGCGGTGGAGCGCGAGAACCAGCAGTTGCTGTTCCAGAGCGAGGATGCGAAAGAAGGTCTGGCGGCGTATGTGGAGAAGCGTCCGGCGGTGTTTAAGGCGAAGTAGGGCAAAACCTGCGTTTAGCAATTGGCACTTAGCATTTGGCCCTCGGCATCCGTTGCCGCGACGCGGGAGCCGACCGGCTAAAGGCTAATTGCCAATTGCTGGCTCTGCCAGCGTCGAAGAGTGGGGAATAAATCATGCCGGGAAAAGTAGCGAAAATCGGAACGTTCAGCGACTGGGTCGGGCTGTTCAACGACTGGCGGAAAGATATTGGCGTTAACACGGAGGACATCGACTCTTTTCACTTCGACACGCTTTACGGCGCGATTGACACCGATGAGATCGAGTTCGGTTCCTACAAAGGCCGCCGCAAGTGGGAGAACTTGCGACAGATTCCTACGCAGCAGATGCGCGATGCGTTGATGAACATGATCGTCTACCAGGGCGACACCGAGTTTGCGAGCGTCGAACAGCAGCGCAACTTGCTGGCGAATGCTCCGACCGAGTGGGACCGCCGGGCCATCACCCGCGTCATGATTGAAGAAATGCGCCACGGCTGGCAGATGTGCGCGCTGCTGGTCGATCACTTCGGTTACTCGGGCAAAGTTGAGGCGCAAAAAATGCTGGAGCGGCGCGCGTTCGAGAACAAGCGTTTGCTGGGCGCCTTCAACGTTGACGTCGACAACTGGATGGACTTTTTTACTTACACAGACTTCGTCGATCGAGACGGAAAGTTTCAGCTGCAGATGCTGAAATATTCCGCGTTCGCACCCCTAGGACGATCGATGTCGTACATGCTGCGCGAAGAAGCCTTCCACATGGGCACGGGCAACGACGGGCTGCGGCGCATCGTGGAAGCGGGCGTGATCCCGGCATGGCTGATTCAGAAATATTTGAACAAGTGGATTTCAAGTTCTTACGATCTGTTTGGCACGGATCATTCTTCATCGGCGCACTGGGCCTATGTGTGGGGCGTGAAGGGGCGTTACGATGAGCCCAAGAATGATAAGGCTCCTAACCTCGACGACTTGAATGATTACAACCGTAATCTTTATCGCGATGAAGTGGCGGGGTTGATCGAGCGTTTCAATGGCGCTCTTAGGCCGGGGGAACCGAAGCTGTATGCGCCGGACATCAAGTTCAATCGCGCCATTGGGAAATGGGCGGGGCAGAAATTCCACGCGCAGACGGGCGAGGCGCTGGACGATCGCGCCTATGACGAGCACATGAAAGACTACATGCCGTCGGCGGAAGACAAGAAACTGCTGCTTGACATCATCAACAACGAGAAGAAGTGGATTGCGGAGAAAACCGGCGCACGCGATCCGCTCTCGACCATCGGCGAAGTACGGAAGTCGGCGATCAATCTCTAGCTGGCAGCTATAAGTCGCATCTCTGGTTCGCGCATGACGATCACATCCCCGGATACGATAGACACGAAGCTCGGGCGAATTTCGCTGGAACTGGACGCTCCCGTGGCTCTAATCGTATTGCGGCATCCGCCGTTGAACGTTATTGATATCGCCATGATGGAAGAGTTGGCGCAGTCTTTGGCAGAGATCGAGGCGCGGCCGGAAATATCGTTGATTGTGATTGCCGGGGATGGCAAGGCATTTTCAGTAGGAGTGGACGTGGCGGCGCATACTGCCGATCACGTACAGGAGATGTTGGCCAAGTTTCACGCGGTAATTCGCGCGCTGGTCGTGACGAAGAAAGTCACGGTTGCCGCGGTGCATGGGCACTGTCTTGGCGGTGGAGCGGAATTGGCCTTGGTGTGCGATATCGTATACACCACAGAATCGGCACAATGGGGATTTCCGGAAATTAAGCTGGGATGCTTTCCGCCGGTGGCGTGCACCGCGCTGGCAGCGCTTGTGGGACAGAAGCGCGCGGCGGAACTGATTCTGACGGGACGAACGATCGGCGGCAGGGAGGCGGCGCAGATCGGTTTGGCGAATCGGGCCGTGCCCGAGAGCGAACTGGCCTCGGCTGTGGATGAATCGATCGAACATCTGCGCAAGCTCAGCCCGGCGGTGCTGGCTGTAGCCAAGAAGGCGTTCTACGCCTGGGACGCGATGCACTTCGATAAAGGACTGGCGCGGGCGGAGCGAATTTATTTTGACGAATTGATGCAGACCTCTGACGCGCAGGAGGGAATTTGTGCTTTTATGGAGAAGCGCGAGCCGAAGTGGACTGGGAAGTAGCGCGCCTGACCATGGACTCCGAAAGACGGAGGACGAAATATGGACTACGAAATTACTCCCGAAGAAGTGAAGGTCAAGCTCGATACCGGAGAAGCGTTCACGCTGCTCGACGTTCGCGAGCCCTGGGAGTTTGAGACTGCCCGGATCGATGGCGCGAAGTTGATGCCGATGGGAGACGTACCTTCGCGGGCGCATCAGGAACTCGATCCTGAGGATCACGTAGTGGTCTTGTGCCATCACGGCGTGCGCTCGATGAATGTGACGGTGTGGCTGCGGCAGCAGGGATTCGAAAAAGCGCAATCCATGCGCGGAGGCATAGACGCCTGGTCGCAGCGGGTGGATGGGAAAGTGCCGATGTATTGAAAAGAGCTGTCAGCTATCAGCTACCAGCTTTCAGTTCAGGCCGCCGCAATTGCGACTTTCCATCAATGGCTTTTCCGGAACGACGAATGCTGTACGATACGATCCAGGCAATAGCCAATCGATGATCACGGACTGCCACATCCACATCCAGCCGATGGAAATGTTCAAGCCTCAGGCGCTGGAGCTGATGAAACGAAAGCGGCCGAATTTCGACCAGATTGTCGAGTTCTGCCGGTCGCCGAAGGCGTTCCTCAAGTTTCTTGACGCCAGCGGCCTTGATCGGGCCATGCTCATTAACTATGTGGCTCCGGAAGTCATCGGATTCACGAACGGAGTGAACCAGTTCGTTGCGGACTATGTGAAGGAAGATCCTAAGCGGCTGCTGTCCTGTGGAAGCCTGCATCCCAAGCACACGACAAACGTACTGGCCGATGTGGAACAGATTTTGCGTCTAGGGCTGCAGATGATCAAGATCCATCCGCCTCATCAGTTGCTGTTTCCCAACGACTATCTGAACGGCGCCAAGGAACTCGAAATCATCTACCGCGCTGCAGAAGCCAACGGAGTGCCGGTCATGTTCCACACCGGGACGTCGATTTTTCCCGGCGCCCGCAATAAGTATGGGGATCCGATTTACGTGGACGACGTTGCGGTCGATTTCCCCAAGCTGAAAATTTTGCTGGCCCACGGCGGGCGCCCGCTATGGATGCAGACCGCATTCTTTCTGGTGCGAAGGCATGCTAACGTGTACCTCGACATCAGCGGCATCCCGCCGAAGACGCTGCTGAAATATTTCCCACGTCTGGAAGAAATCGCTCACAAGACGTTGTTCGGCACGGACTGGCCCGGTCCGGGTGTACCGGACATCAAGAAGAATCTCGACGATTTCCGGGCGCTGCCGCTCAGCGAAGCCGCTCAGCAGCAGATACTAAGTAAAACCGCGCTGACCATGTGGCCTGCCTGACGGCCAGTTTCGGCTTCTTATTTCGGCTTCGGCAATCGATTGCTGCATGCTCCGCGCCCGTTGGAAAGTTCGCCGCCTTTCAGGTATAAAACAAGGTTGCTCCCTCTGCGTCTCCTCCCCGCGTGGTTCGGCAACGCAAAATCCTGCGGTCGAAGTGAGAGAGCAGAATGAGAGATCAATGTCCAGCGTGAACACAACTCAGGCTCCCAAGGGACTTGAAGGCATTGTTGCCACCACTTCCAAGATTTGTTACATCGACGGGGACCGGGGCGTGCTGGCGTATCGCGGCATCGACATCCACGAACTGGCCCAGAAATCGAATTTTGAAGAGACGTGCTACCTGTTGTGGTTCGGAAAACTGCCGACACGCGGCGAGCTGCGCGACTTGCACCAGCGGCTGGCGAAAGAACGCAAGCTGGACCCGGCGATCATTGCCCTGTTGCGCAATGCACCTCGCCATGCGCTGCCCATGGACGTCCTGCGCACGGCGGTCTCGGCGCTGTCGTTCTACGATCCGCAGGAAAAGAGCAACGACAGCCAAGCCAATGTGGACAAGGCAATTCGCATCACCTCGCAAATTGCCATGATTGTTGCTGCCTATGATCGCATCCGCAAAGGACAGCCGGTGGTTGAGCCCGACCAGTCGCTCTCGCATGCCGCGAATTTCCTGCTCATGCTGAACGGTAAACAACCGTCGCCGACTGCGGAACGAGCTCTCGACATCGCGTTAATCCTGCATGCCGATCACGAACTGAATGCCTCTACATTTGCCGCGCGGGTTACGGCTGCAACCTTGTCGGATATGCATTCCGCCATCACTTCGGCGATTGGCGCTCTGAAAGGGCCGCTGCACGGCGGCGCCAACGAGGCTGTGTTCCTGATCCTCGAAGCGATTGTCGCAGCCGGCGCGGACCCGATAGACTTCATCAAGGGCATGTTGGCTCAAAAAAAGAAGATTCCGGGCTTTGGTCATCGCGTCTATCACACCGAAGACCCGCGCGCCACGCACCTGCGCGCCATGTCCCGCGATCTCGGCCAGGCCAGCGGACAGCCGAAGTGGTTTGAGATGTCGCACAAGATTGAAGAATTCGTGAAGGCCGAAAAGAAGCTGAACGCCAACGTGGACTTTTACTCGGCTTCGACGTATCACACGCTGGGCATTGACGTGGACCTGTTTACGCCCATCTTTGCCGTGTCCCGCGTCAGCGGATGGGCTGCGCACGTGATCGAGCAACTCAATGACAACCGCTTGATCCGCCCGCGCGCCGAATATCTGGGGCCGGAATATCCCAACCAGTACGTCGGAATCGACCAGCGGTGAGATTTTGCGGCCGCGAACGTAACTTGGACGCGCATGAAAGTTCGCGATATCATTCGACTATTGGTTACCACTGGACGAACGAAAGAGGAGACGCAGGGGCTCATTCGCGAGGCGATTGAGTTCCATCTGGAAGGTTTACGCGAAGACCAGCTCCCGATTCCCCAGCCCAGTGCTTCCGAAGAGATAGTTAGCGTCTCGTGATTCAGGGGGGCCCTTGGTTGTCGCATGGAGGCGCGCCCATACCGCTTCGCCCCAGCCTGGAGCCGTCGCTTCGTGTCTTTTCGTTTTCACCATCGTGCGGAATGCCGTTCGCATTCGTAGCGAGCTACGTCTCTACGCGCTACGCACCCTGCAAGGTAGAATAGAAGCGGATTCCGTATGCATCGCATTTACCTCGACAATAACGCCACCACGCCGGTTCTACCCGAAGTGTTCGAGACGATGCGTCCTTATTTCGGCGAGCAGTTCGGCAACGCGTCATCGATCCACCACCACGGGCAGCAGACCCGGGCGGCAGTCGAGGACGCGCGCGAATCGGTTGCCGCGCTGCTGGGTTGCCGTGCGTCGGAGATCGTTTTTACCAGTGGCGGCACCGAGGCTGACAATCTGGCGATCGCGGGCCTGGTCGCGGCAGGAGACCATGTCATCACGTCGAGCATTGAACATCACGCGGTGCTGCTGGCCTGCAAGCATTTGGAAGAGATTGGTTGCGAAGTGACGGTTCTGCCTGTGGACGGCCGCGGCCTCATTGACCCGGGTGACGTCCGCCGCGCGCTGCGTTCCAACACGAAGCTGATCTCTGTCATGATGGCGAACAATGAAACCGGAGTCTTGCAGCCGGTCGAAGAGATTGGCGGTATCGCCAACGAGGCGGCCGTCTGTTTTCACACCGACGCGGTACAGGCGGCCGGCAAGGTTGCGATCGATGTGAAGCGAATCGGTTGCCATGCGCTCTCGATTTCGGGCCACAAGATGCACGCGCCCCAGGGCGTCGGCGCGTTGTATATACGGAAGGGAACTCGCCTTCAGCCGCTGTTTTATGGTGGCCGGCACGAGCGCTCGCGCCGCGCTGGTACGGAGAACGTCCCAGGAATTGTGGGGCTGGGCAAGGCGGCTCGATTGGCGAAGGAAGCACTGGACCGCGGCGATGACGAAAAGATGGCAGCGATGCGCAATCGATTGCAGCAGGGAATTCTCGCGCAAGTCGAGGAAGCAGGAGTGAATGGCGACGGCGCGGCACGCGTGCCTAACACCACAAACATTCACTTCGACCACATTGATGGTGAGGCGATGGTGATTGCCCTCGATCTGAAGGGGATGGCAGTGTCGACGGGCGCGGCCTGTTCGTCGGGCGCGATCGAGCCATCGCACGTGCTCGTCGCCATGGGTCTGCGGACGGATCAGGCGCGGGCGAGCATTCGCTTCAGCCTGGGCAAACAGACGGTCGCAGAAGATATCGATGTGGCAGTGGCGCTGGTGCCGGAAGTTGTGGCGCGGCTGCGGGAGTTGTCGCCAATGTATAGGAGACCAGCTCTTAG
Source organism: Candidatus Sulfotelmatobacter sp. (assembly GCA_049517555.1). Taxonomy (GTDB): domain Bacteria; phylum Acidobacteriota; class Terriglobia; order Terriglobales; family Acidobacteriaceae; genus Sulfotelmatobacter. The sequence goes on from JBEKRY010000136.1 coordinate 12,135, forward strand.
CTCTTAGCCTTTAGCTCTTGGCTTAGAGCGTCGGCCAAGGGCTTCAAGCCAAGAGCCAAAGGCCAAAAGCCAAAAGCGTTTTTATGCTGAACACTGAAACGATTGCCGTAGCCATGTCGGGCGGTGTGGATTCTTCCACTGTCGCGGCTATGCTGCGCGCCGACGGACACAACGTGATTGGCCTGACCATGCAGCTCTGGAACCAGCGCCGGCTGGCAGGGCGCGAGGGCATGCCGGAGTCCGTTCAGGGACGATGTTGTTCGCTCGACGATGTTTACGACGCGCGCCGCGTGGCGCAGCATCTCGGAATCCCGTATTACGTGGTCAATCACGAGGAGCGTTTTGAGCGCGACGTGATTCGTCCGTTTGTCGAGGAGTACGTTTCCGGACGCACGCCCATCCCTTGCAGTCTCTGCAACAATCACTTGAAGTTTGATCAGCT
>JBEKRY010000137.1:0-12541 GCA_049517555.1 Candidatus Sulfotelmatobacter sp.
AGGAGGTCTACGCGCAGTGATGGTAGGGCCCAGAACCCCACCTCTGAGGTCGTATGGCCAACCACATCCGCTCGCGTGTAGCCAGTCATTTTGAGAAATGATTCGTTTGCGTCCAGATACAACCCGTCGGCTTCCGTCGAGATTGTGATGGCCAGAGGGCTCTGGCGAAAGGCTTTGCTGAACCTCTCTTCCGACTTGCGAAGCCTTTCCTCGGCCCGTTTGTGCTCGGTGATGTCCCGCAACACACATGCGATCCGCTCGATCCCCGTGGCACCAGCGATGGGAAAGTACGACGCGAACAATGCTCGCTCGCCGAGATTGGGATAGTCATGCTTCATTTCGTATTGAACGACCTTACCCGCAAAACACTCATCCATCTTCTCCTTGACGACAGACTCAAAGATATCCTTTTCCAATACTTCATCCACGCGATGCCCTATGACCTGCTCTCTCTCCATATTCCGGTAGTTCAGGAACGAGCGATTCGCGATTATGTAGCGGTAGTCCCTGTCCACTACCACGATCATGTCTATCAGGCCTTCGACGACTCTTTCGTATTCCCGCAGGCTTTTTTCAGACCGCACCCGTTCGGTGATGTCGCGCGTGATCGCCAGCACGCAGGGTTGCCCCTCCAGTTCGATCAGTTCCGCCGACACTTCTGTATCTCGATGCTCTCCCGTTGAGGTCTTATATTGCGTGCGGAACTCCGTCACGCTTCCGTTTTTCCCTAACAACTGGAGCATCTCCATTCGTTTCGACGGCTCGGCCCAGAAGTTCAACTTCGAGGCGGTGCGCCCAATGACATCCTCGCGCTTGTATCCGAGTATCTGGAGGAATGCGTCATTCACGTCCAGATACCGGCCGTCCGCTTGCGTCGAGATGGAAATGGCCAGCGGGTTGCTGCAAAAGGCTTTGTTAAATCTCTCTTCTGACTTGCGTAATTCTTCCTCCGCGCACTTGCGCTCGGTGATGTCGCGCGCAATCCTTGAAGCACCTACAATTGCGCCGCTGCAGTCTCGAATCGGCGAAATCGTCACGGACACGGCAATTCTCTTGCCATCCTTTTGCAGCCGAACAGTCTCGAAATGATCAAGGCGCTCACCGCGGCTGATTCGCGCCAGAATGTCAGACTCGTCACTCGCTCGTTCCGGTGGAAGCAGCATCTCTATCGATTTGCCCACCGCCTCCGACGCGGGGTAACCGAATAAGTTCTCGGCGCCGGGGTTCCAACTGGTGATCGTTCCGTCGAGGGTCGTGCCAATAATGGCGTCATCGGATGACTCGAGCACGGCTGCCAGACGTTCGCGCACATCCTTTGCACGTATACGATCTGTGATATCGCGCGCAATGTGTGAAGCGCCAACGATTGCGCCGCCTCTATCCTTGATCGCCGACATCGTCACGGATACGTCAACTTTTGTGTGGTCCTTTCGAACCCGAACGGTTTCGACATGGTTAACGTACTCCCCGCGTATAATGCGGGCCAGAATGTCGGATCGCTCTTTCTCCCGTTCTGCCGGCAGCAGCATCTCTATCGGTTTGCCCACGGCCTCGGATGCCGAGTAACCGAACAACTTCTCAGCGCCAGGGTTCCAGGCGGAGATCGTTCCGTCCAGACTCCTGCCAATAATGGCATCATCGGATGACTCGACCACCGATGCGAGGAATTCGCACTCTTCCCTGCGCCGACGCTCGGTGATGTCGTGAGCAATAGTGGAATATCCGATGATCTGCCCTTTGGAATTCCTTGCCGGCGCTACGATCAGTGAGACATGGGCCAGGCTTCCGCTTTTGCGCTTGCAAACTGTTTCGTAGCGAGCTGTGGACTGCCCCCCTGCAATACCTCGTAGAATTTGAAGGCTTTCCTCGTGCACATGCTCAGGGAGAACGGCAGCGATTGGTCGGCCGATCATTTCTTCGGCGCTATAACCGTAGAGATCCTGGGCGCTCTTGTTCCAAGCCACGACGATGCCGTCGAGATTACTGCTCACGATGGCTTCGTCGGAGGAAGCCACGATGGCAGCCAACTCGTGGCTGCATTTCTCGGCCCTGGAGCGGGCTCCGTTGGCGCGGATCAATGGCTCCCCTTTTTTGTACGCTTAAAACGCGCACTCTCAGTAACTATCCGCTCTGCGGTCTGAGACAGGCTCCGCCTTACGTTTTATGTATCCTGTTATGTATCTTGGGACCTAGGGCTCGCCTGAGGAAAAACTGCATTTCCTGCCCCTCGGTGGGAACTGCTTCGACAAGGCGATGTTGGAACTTCCTGCGTTCAGTGCCCAAGAGCACTGACACGCACAATCGAATGTAGCCGAGAGTACCAAGGCAATGCAAGTGAATTGTTCTCAGTTTGGGGATTTCGTCTCCGATTCCCATTTTGGAACTGACGACACCGCGGTTGCCTTATCGGAGACAAGCCACCAGCACATCTACAGCACTAACTCCGGCTCGTCTCAGTTATCAGGAAGAGTAGCTATCTCGATTACACTCCGCACATAACTAAGCTTTTCTCGGTTGTACTTGCTCGGGTCGGGGGTCTTGGTCACAATCTGAATTCCGCTCGTCATATCCTTCCCAGGTCATAAAACGTAGGTGGGTCCTTCCGCACGCCTTCCCCCAGAGCTTGCCGGATGACCGCTAAAAGTTCGGCATCGTCTACGGGTTTCTGAAGAAAGGCCTTCGCTCCTGCGTCCAAAGCGCGCTTCTGGTTGCCCAGGCCGTCGCGAGCCGAGACGATGATGACGGGGATTATAGCGACGGAGGGAATCATCTTGAGCCTTTCCATCACCAGGAAACCGCCGCCAGCCGGCAGACCGAGGTCTAGGAGAATTAGATCCGGCGAGCTTCTCCGTGCCTCAGCCACAGCCGAGAAGGTATCTCCCGCAAGGCAAATGTCATAGTGGTTCGCCTTGAGACGCACGTGCATACCTTGTAGTACATCCGGATCGTCATCGACGATCAGAATCTTCTTGTTACGCATTTACCATCCTCCTGGATGAAGTTTCGGCGTTGATAAGTTCCTGAATTCCGAAGGCCAGCTGCTGCACAAGCTCTTCCGTTGATTTACCCGAGCTTCGCGTGGCCAGCGCAAGGGACTGAAAAGAAGTCGAAAGCGTCAGGCCGGCTTGCTGGACGTGATCGTGCAATTGTTCGCGTATCCTCTTGCTGATTGCCTCACCGCCAATTTTGTCGGTAATCGCCACCATGAAGAAGAGTTCCACCGCCCCTGCCACGCCCATTTTCGGCAGCAGGACGTCCAGATGCGAGTGCAAGCAGCGTTGCAGAACTTCGCGAACCCCGTGAGACTGTTCTGTGCGCACTTCATCTGAGAGCCAACCGCTCTGGGAGCCGATCTCCGTTACCACGAGTGTGACGGGACCATCTGCGCGTCCCTCCTTACGGAACGCGGGGGAAATCAGGGCGGGCAAAGAGAAAATCGGTAAAGTAACGGAAAAGACGGAGCCTTGTCCCGGCGTGCTTGTTGCCCAGATTTGTCCACCCTGTCGCGTAACCAGCTCCTTGCAGATGTACAACCCCAGGCCAAGACCTTTGCGGCCTTCGAGGGAAGGATCCGAGGTCTGAAAGAGGCGCTCAAAAATCCGCTCGGTCATGTCTGGGCTGATGCCGCATCCCGAGTCCGAGACCTTTAGAACGAGAAGACTTGGATCCTTTTCGCAGACAGAAGCTTGAATCTTCACCTCGCCATTTGCTGGCGTAAACTTTATGGCATTGTCAACCAGAATGATCAGAATTTGTCGAAGACGGGTAGGATCGGTGCAAATCGACGGTAGTTGGTTCCCCGCATCGGAAGAAAGAACGATCCGTTTTGCGGTGGCGGCGCCCTGGAGCGTGTCGACGGCATACGCGATTGCATCGGAAATAGAGGTGCACTGCGGCTCAATCATCAGTTTGCCCGCCTGCACGCGAGTGACTTCAAGCAAATCGTTAATCATCGATTGAAGTTGTTTAACATTCCTCAAGACAATTCCCATGTACTCGTGCTGCTCGGGCCGCAGTTCGCCGGCCAGTCCGTCCAGGAGGATGGTCACAAACTGACGAATCGCGCTCAGTGGCGAGCGAAGTTCGTGCGATACATGGGAGAGGAACTGATCTTTAAACTGTATCTGCTGGGTGCGGATGAGATCAGTCTCGGTCTGCATGCGGTGGCGTTCGATGGCATGGCGAAGCGCCCGGGGTAGCGCGCGGTTTTCGATCTGGCCTTTGATCAGATAGTCCTGTGCGCCTTCTTTCATGGCCTCCGCGGCCAGTGCCTCGTCGTCCAGGCCCGTCAGCACGATCATCGGGACATCTGGGGCCACGCGGTGGGCGCGGCGCACAGTATCGAGACCATGACCATCCGGCAATCCCATGTCCAACAGGACAATGTCCACTCCACCTTTCGCAAGATGGATCTCGGCTTCACTCATGCGCAAGAAGTGAGTGAGTTCGAAACTGTCTGGCCGCTCTTTGCCAAACATCTCGCGGAGTAAACGGACGTCTCCCGCGTTGTCTTCAACGAGAAGTACCTGGAGGGCCTTTTCTTTCACGCGCTCACTTCGCGTGGCAACCTGACGACCGACAGCCAAAAACTGTCGATGCTCTTCACAACGGTCAGGAACCCCTCGAGGCCCACAGGCTTGGTGATGTAACAATTCGCATGAAGCTGATAACTCCGAAGGATATCCGCCTCTGACGAGGAGGTCGTCAGGACAACTACCGGGATAGTCTTTAGTGTGGGGTGCTCTTTGATGTCCTCCAATACCTCCCGGCCATCTTTCTTGGGAAGGTTCAGGTCGAGCAGGATCAAATCGGGGCGCGGAGCTTTTGCGTACTCGCCCTCGCGCATGAGGAAAGCCATGGCCTTTGCCCCATCCGACGCCACGTGCAAGTTGATGTGCACCTTGGCGTCTTTGAACGCTTCCCGCGTGAGCCGGACGTCGCCGGGACTGTCTTCAACTAGTAAGACTTCGATAGGTGCCGCATCGGTTCCAATGGATTCCATTATTTCCCCTCTATCTCCGGCAGGGCGAAGTAAAAGGTTGAGCCCTTTTCCGGTTGTGACTCGACCCAAATTCTGCCGCCTAGCCGCTCCAAAATCTTCTTGCAAATGGCCAATCCGATTCCGGTGCCCTCGAACTCGTCGCGCCCGTGCAAGCGCTGGAAAAGGATGAATATTCTGTCAAAGTATTGAGGATCAATTCCCAGGCCATTGTCACGCACGGAAAAGATCCATTCGTTATTGCCGGCCTTCGTGGCGGAGACATGGACGCGAGGCGCTTCGGCGCCGTGGTATTTGATTGCATTTCCCACGAGGTTCTGAAATACCTGCGTCAACTGGGTTGCATCCGTCGTCAAGGCTGGCAGAAGATCGTGAGTCACGATTGCGCCGCTCTGCTCGATCGTGATTCGTAGGTTTGCCAGCGCTTTTTTCAGAGCGATTTCGCTGGAAGTCTCGTGGAGTGTTTTTGCATTGGTCCCCGCGCGAGAATAGGTCAGCAGATCCTGGATCAACCCTTGCATCCGATTGCATCCGTCGACTGCAAAGGCAATGAACTCGTCTGCATCGGAGTCGAGACGCCCTTGGTAGCGCTTGGCCAGCAGCTGTGTATAACTGGACACCATGCGCAGGGGCTCCTGAAGATCGTGGGATGAGACATAGGCAAATTGCTGCAGTTCGTCGTTGGAACGCTTCAATTCCCACACGGTCTTCACCAGATGCTCCTCGGATTTCCTGCGTTCGGTGATGTCGCGGATCGCTGCCGTGACCAGGATTCCTTCCGCACTTTCAAGCGGACTCAACATGATCTCGATGGGAAACTCGGTGCCGTCCTTGCGCCGACCGACGAGTTCGATTCCGGTGCCAATCTGCTGTGCCAGTGCCTCGGCTGCGCTGCGGGTGCCGTCGGCGATTAGCCTTTCCGCGAAGCCTTCGGGAATGATGTTCTTCACTTTTTGCCCTACCAGTTCATCGCGGCTATATCCGAACTGGGTTTCTGCCTGAACATTTAGCAGGACAATCTCACCGCTTACGTTGACTACAACCATCGCATCCGGCGCCGCTTCCAAGAGTCCTCGATACCTGGCCTCGGACGCCTTGCTCTCACTGAGATCGTGGCTGAACTCAGAAAACCCCCGCAGATTTCCGGCCGCGTCGCGCAAGGCCGTGAACACGACATTCGCCAGGAATCGTGAGCCATCTCTCCGCACGCGCATCCCCTGCTCTTCGTGGCGGCCGTTGACGGTCGTCATGCGAAGAATCTCCTCCGGTCTGCCACGCTCAATATCTTCAGGAGGGAAAAAGCAAGAAAAGTTGTGGCCAATAATCTGGTCAGCGCCGTAACCCTTGATTCGCTCGGCGCCGGCATTCCAACTGAGAATCTGGCCTTGCGGGTCCATCATGAAGATGGCGTAATTCTGAACCCCGTCAAGGAGCAGGCGGTATTTTTCTTCGCTCTCGCGAAGGGCCTCCTCGCCAAGCCGGCGGCTTTCTTCTATCTGGGCTAGATGTTTGTCAGCCAGTTCCTTGAGCTGAGTCCTGCTGATGGCCAGGGCCTGCACGGCTTCCTCGGCACGCCTCGCTTCTGCGATTTCGCGGAGGGTTGCAGTGACGAGGATTTCTTCCACGCTAATGCTCAATGGGACTCTCCGATCATTGCGGAGGGTGATCGGTCAACCGGGCTCTGGTTGACCACGAGCCAATAGAGGCCCAGGGTTTTCACGGTTTTCCGGAATTGCTCGAAATCGACGGGCTTCTGGATATAGCTGTTAACCCCTAAGTTGTAGCCCTCTACCAGATCTCGCTCCTCGCTGGAGGATGTCATGATGACAACCGGGATCGACTTGGTTCGAGGATCATTTTTCAATTCCTTAAGCACTTGCAGCCCATCCACCCTCGGCAGTTTTAAGTCGAGCAAAACCAGTTTGGGAGGATGATTGAAGCATCTTTCGGCAAAAGAGCCGCGGCAGAAAAGAAAGTCCAGAGCTTCTTTGCCATCCCGGACGATAAAAATGTTGTTAGCCAGATTCTCCTCTCGCAGGGCATAGAGGGCGAGATCGATGTCGTTCTGACTGTCTTCTACCAAAAGTATGTCGTGGACCGTGTTCATAGTGCCCCTCCGGCTGCTGCCGAGGCACGTTCGGGCACAGGTTCCCGGCCACTCAGCGTGAAATAGAAAATGGCTCCGCGATTGAGTTCGGCGTCGACCCATACACGACCGCCGTGCTTGTGGACGATGCGCTCCACCGTTGCCAGACCAATGCCGGTGCCTTCAAACTCCTGGGCAGCATGCAAGCGCTGGAATACGCCGAATAACTTATCCGCATATTTCATCTCGAAACCTACTCCGTTATCTTTCACAAAGATCACGTTTTCCCCTTCTTTCTTCGTCTGCCCAATCTCGATTACGGCGGGAGACCGGGGCCGGGAATACTTCAGGGCATTGCTGATCAGGTTTTGAAATACCTGACGGACTAACGTTGGGTCGCATTCCACAAGCGGCAGAGCGCCGATCTTCCATTCCACCTGGCGCCCCTCTGTTTCCGGTGCCAGCAGGGTAATGACGTCGTTAACCAACGCGCTCAATCCAGTGACCTTGACTGCCACCGCCTGCCGCCCCAAGCGCGCCAACTTCAACAGTTCGTCCACCAATTGGCCCATCCTCGTCGCCCCCTGTTCGATAAGGTGCAGGTGTTGCTGCGCCTCGGCAGGCAGCGAGGGACCGAATTTCTCTACCATGATCCTGGTGAACCCGCTGATGTGACGCAAGGGCGCTCGCAGATCATGCGACACCGAGTAGGTAAACGCTTCCAGTTCTTTGTTGGCGACTTTCAACTCGGCGGTGCGTTCGATCACCCGCGCCTCGAGGCTTTGGTTGAGCGTTTGAATTTGCCGTTCCGCGGTTTTGCGTTCAGTGATGTCGCGGAGCACGGCGACGCCTCCACCGAGGTTGCCATGGTCGTCCTTCAAGGGCCGCGCTGAAACTTCGAGAAACACCCCTCCGGCGCGCCCAGGTTGCTGGACCACCATTTCCACTTGCACCGATTCCCCATGCAAAGCCCGTACGAGCGGAAGTCGATCCGCTGGACACGGCGTGATTCCATCGGACAGAAAGACTTGGTAATAAGGAGTCCACTCATCGGTGGGCAAGTCGGAGGCGTCACGACCCATCAGCTTTTTGGCGGAGTCATTCCAGATGAGGAAGTGGCCGTCGCGGTCGGCGGCGATCAGTCCCTCGCCCATGCTGTCCAAGACCAACTTGAACATCCGGGTTTGCGCTTCGAGGGTCTCGCGGGAGACCGACAGTTCCTGAGCCTGCTTGGCCAGCAGTTCCTGCGCTTTCTTGTGCTCGCTGATATCCGTATTCGTTCCGAACCAGCGAACCACCCGCCCTTCCGAGTCTTTGAGTGGCATAACTCTGTTGAGGAATGTACGAAAGGTGCCGTCAGCGCCCCGCAGAGGGAATTCCATATCGAAGGGCTCGCCGGTGGCGATCGAAGCTTGCCAGCGTTGCATTACCTTGGGCAACATCGCGGAATCGATGACGCTCCGCCAGCCCCACCCCTCCATCTGCTCTGGGGTTGTGCCCGTGTATTCGTACCAGCGCTGGTTGTACCAAGAGAACGCTCCGTCGGCCCCGGCCATGTGGGCTAATTGCGGGATGCCGTTGGCCATGGCCTGGAAGCGTTCTTCACTCTCGCGCAGGCCCTGTTCCGCCCGCTTGCGTTCCGTGACCTCTTCCGCGAAGATTACGATCCCGGCGATTTCGCCCGCCGTGTCGTGCCATGGCCGTACTTCCCAACGTATCCACTGCACGCTGCCGTCGGAACGGTCGAGACGGTCATCCTCTCCCCGCTGTACTTCGCCCGCTAATCCACGACGATGAATTTCCTTCCAGCGCTCGGGAACCTCTGGAAAGATTTCGTAGTGCGACACCCCGAGCAGTTCACACTCTCCCAATCCATAATCACTCCGCCAGCGGCGGCTCACCTGGAGATAACGCATCTCGCGGTCAAACATGGCCAACGCCGCCGGGGCATGTTCGATGAAAAGCCGAAACCGGTCCTCGCTCTCCCTGAGTTGCTCTTCCTTATACTTGCGCTCGGTGATGTCGCGCGCAATTTTTGAAGCGCCAACAATCACGCCGCCGCTGTTTCGAATCGGAGAGATCGTGACCGAAACATCAATCTTGCGGCCATCCTTCCGGACACGCACAGTTTCGAAGTGTTCGACACTCTCGCCGCTCCGAATACGCCTCAGAATGTCGGACTCCTCATGGAGGCGGTCCAGCGGCATGAGGGTCAGCATCGCCTTGCCCAGCATCTCTGATGCGGAGTAGCCGAACACCTTCTCGGCGCCTCGATTCCACGCGTTAACCGTCCCGTCCAGATCCTTGCCGATGATGGCGTCATCGGAGCACTCAACCACAGCAGCCAATCTTTCGCGCGACTCCTCTGTCCGCTTACGCTCGGTGACTTCGGATTGCAGGGCAGCCGTGCGGCGCTCCACCCGCTGCTCCAACTCGGCATTCAGCACACTAAGTTGTAATCGCGTCCTCGAACTGATGGTAATCTCGCGGTTGACGGCGACCTTGGTTAGCACCCACAAGCCCATCCCAAGCAAAGCACCTAAGACGGCAATGATTGTCGTCAACCGCTGTCCCGCTTGGGCTGTTTGAGTGCGCTGGATCAACAACCGTTCCTCCTCGGCATACATGTCTCGAGTAGTTGTGCGCACCACCTCGATGAGCCTCTCGGTTTCTATTGCGTCGGCAGGACCGGGATAGGATTGCGACTTCCGGCGCTCGGCAATAACGCTCTCGGCGAATTCGAGTGCGGTGTTCACCTGCAGCCTGAGCACGTCCAGTCGCCGACGCTGACTGAGATTGTCATCGGTCAAATGACGTAATGCTTCCTCGTCCTGGTAAACGTTGTCTCGTGCAGCCGGGTAGTGCTCCAGCAATGATTCTTGCCCGGTCAATGCAAAGGCGCGGGCGCTGGTTTCCGCCTCAAGCACATGCCTGGACGTGCGCTCGATTGTTTCCATTACCTCGTGAGTATGGGATACCCAGTAGCCATCTTGCTCCGCCCGCCGGGCGCCGCGCCAGGAAGAAACGCCGATGAAGATGGTCAGCAGCACGGCTACGATGAACCCGATGGAAACCCTGCGCCTGAGCGGGGCGTCCGTCGGATCGTCGAAGCGCTCGCGCTCGGCGGCTTCTTTCTCGACTTTGCGGTCGTCTTTGAGGTCGTCCTTGCGGTTGTCCCGCAAGCGAATAACTCCCGGCATCGACTCCCCTTCGGAACCTGCGAGATCAGCGGCATAACCGTGATCGGGGGTCATAAAGGGAACCCCAGGCTGAGTAAGATCAAACTCTTTGACCCTAATCCGAGTTGTACCTTCCGCTTCAACGCTGTTTCTCCGCCCGTCTGCAAATATATGGTTTTGTGAAAGTAGCAAGGCTCGCTAAGACAAGGCTGTGGCTTAACGAGACTTCGCCGCTGTTACCAGGCCAGGGGAGGGCCGACACTTACTTAGCAGTTCACGCACCAATCGACTCTCGTGTGGTGCGCTGATAAGCCACATATTCATGCTTTGAAGGGATGAGTTCTCAGGCCGAGTTGTACATAAACTTGAATGCTGCCTGTCTATTGAACAACTCCGCGGGTTATATCCCACGAGGGAGAGCGATGTTAGGACACTGCCGTCTTGGCGGCTCCGCTGGACCCCCAAGTGGAACCCCAAGAGCCCTTTGCCCTAGGGGGTGCTTGAAGAGGAAGTGACAGACCCGAATCGACTCTGATACGGTACAAACAGACAGAACAATACTGAGCGTGTCAGGGTTCCGTATATGCCCGACCCCAAGACTCCCAAACTTCTGGCGATTGACGACGAGGCACAGAGCCTTGAATTGATCACAGACGCGCTCTCGAATGCCGGTGTAGAGGTTCTTACCGCAGGCGATCCCAAGATCGGCCTGGAGATGTTCAAACGGATCCGTCCCCAAATAGTCCTTCTCGATCTGATGATGCCAGGGGTTCGTGGGTTTGAGATGCTGGAGTCGATCTTGGCGGTAGATCCCGGGGCTGAAGTGATACTCATGACGGCGCATTACTCCACAGAATCAGCGGTTGAGTCCATTCAGAAAGGTGCTTGTGATTACCTCGACAAGCCGCTCAATGTGGAAAAACTCCGGCGGCGGATCGCGGAACTGCTAGCTGAGGCTGCGAACCGGCGCAGAACCCAAGAGCTTGAGGATGAACTGCTGGATGCTTGTCGATTTGCTGGGATTGTTGGGCGTAGCCCACTCATGCTGGACGTGTTTTCAAAACTTCGGAGGGCCGCCCCACATTTCCGGACTGTGCTTGTAACCGGACCTACCGGGACCGGGAAAGAACTCGTAGCTCGTGCATTGCACCGCCTCAGCCCGGTCGCTTCAGGTCCGTTCGCAGTTTGCAACTGTTCGGCAATTGTCGAGACGCTCGTTGAAAGTGAGTTGTTCGGCTACGTGCGAGGCGCGTTCACCGGGGCCACGCAGGATAAGATTGGCGTGTTTGAGTATGGGAACCACGGAACGGTATTCCTGGATGAGGTTGGCGAGTTCTCTTTAATCGCACAGGGTAAGTTGCTCCGGGTTTTGCAAAGCCAGGAGATACAAAGGATAGGCTCTCCTGTCACGCGAGCGATTGACATCCGTGTGATCGCAGCAACAAACCGCAACCTCCGAGCGATGGTAAAAGACGGAACGTTTCGGGAAGACCTGTATTACCGCTTGGCAATGGTAGAGATTCCCCTGCCTCGTCTGATGGATAGACGAGAGGATTTGGTTCTCCTGGAAAGGCATTTCCTAGAAAAGTTTGCCGCTGAATACAAGAAACCAGTGGCCGGCATAACGCGCCGAGCGCAAACCAGACTGGCGATCTATTCATGGCCTGGTAATATCCGCGAGCTTGAGAATGTTATTGGCAACGCGTGCATGATGGTGGACGGAAGCGTGATCGACATCGGGGACCTGCCGGAGCCAGTACGAGGTCAATCCGGTGACGTAGTTGGACCGGATGAGATTTTGATGTCGGTGAAGGAATTGCATAAACGCCACGTCATGCGTGTTCTGGAACATGTGGGTGGGAATAAGTCGCAGGCAGCCGACATTTTGGGTATATCGCGCGCAACAATTTACCAGATGTTGGCAGATGCGAAGGTTGGGAAAGCAAGTTGAGATCCCAGTCTTAATCAAGCCAGATCGCGGATCTTGCGTGCGCTTCGGTAGAAATTCCCAGGTCTTTTCATTGCTCCCCATTGCAGGTCTCGGCGAAGGTGTTGCCAGATGCGTTGGAGCCGCCAAACCCATTCTGAAAGCCGGAAAGCATCCAGGAATAGGACAGTCGCCCGGCCCCTCCAGTTCGATCCATCTCCAATATAGTGCTCTCAACTCGCCACTTAGCGACGAAGATAGAACTGGCGCTCCAAGTGCAGGCCGTCAGTCGTGGTCTTGGAGCGTCTCCAACCCGAAACAGCTGACGTCTGCTGGCCGAAGGCGGGTTC
>JBEKRY010000138.1:0-12339 GCA_049517555.1 Candidatus Sulfotelmatobacter sp.
GTAAGATCCTTCCACGTCCCGGCCACGCCTGGAACCTGCGCCTGGCCGCCAAGCTTGCCCTCAGAACCGACTTCGCGGGCCACGCGCGTCACTTCGGCCGCGAAGGCGTTCAGTTGGTCCACCATCGTGTTGATGGTTTCCTTGAGCAACAAGATTTCGCCGCTCACGTTGACCGTAATCTTCTTTGACAAATCACCGCTCGCAATTGCCGTGGAAACCTCGGCGATGTTTCTCACCTGGCCGGTCAAGTTGCTGGCCATGGAGTTAACCGAATCGGTCAAGTCTTTCCAGGTGCCTCCCACGCCGGGCACAAGCGCCTGTCCGCCGAGTTTTCCGTCGGTGCCAACTTCGCGGGCCACACGCGTCACTTCCGACGCAAACGAGCGCAACTGGTCCACCATCGTGTTCATGGTGTCTTTCAGCTCAAGAATTTCACCTTTCACGTCGACCGTGATCTTGCGCGACAAGTCGCCGCGCGCCACGGCCGTCGCGACTTCCGCAATGTTTCGCACCTGACCGGTGAGGTTGTTGGCCATGAAGTTGACGTTGTCCGTGAGATCCTTCCACGTACCGGCCACTCCAGGAACCTGCGCCTGGCCGCCCAACTTGCCTTCTGTTCCTACCTCGCGAGCGACACGGGTTACTTCGCCGGCGAACGCATTGAGCTGATCCACCATCGTGTTAATGGTGTTCTTGAGTTCGAGAATTTCGCCCTTCACATCGACCGTAATTTTGCGCGACAAATCGCCGCGCGCCACAGCGGTGGTGACCTCGGCAATATTTCGCACCTGGCCAGTCAGGTTGCCGGCCATTGAGTTCACGGAGTCAGTAAGATCCTTCCAGGTTCCGGCAACTCCGGGCACGTTCGCCTGGCCGCCCAACCGGCCCTCGGTACCGACTTCGCGGGCCACGCGCGTGACTTCACCAGCGAAGCGGTTCAGCTGATCAACCATCGTATTCAGAGTTTCTTTCAGCTGCAGAATTTCGCCCCGCACGTCCACCGTGATCTTGCGCGACAAGTCACCGCTGGCGATTGCCGTTGCGACCTCGGCGATATTTCGCACCTGGCCAGTCAAGTTGCTGGCCATGAAGTTCACATTGTCGGTGAGATCCTTCCAGGTGCCGCCGACACCGGGAACTTGCGCCTGTCCTCCGAGCTTGCCTTCCGTGCCAACTTCGCGGGCCACGCGCGTCACTTCTCCCGCGAACGCGTTGAGTTGGTCCACCATCGTATTAATGGTGTCTTTGAGTTCGAGAATTTCGCCTTTCACGTCGACCGTGATCTTGCGCGATAAGTCTCCACGGGCTACAGCGGTGGTGACTTCTGCAATGTTCCGGACCTGAGCCGTCAGGTTGCCGGCCATGGCGTTCACAGAGTCCGTAAGATCTTTCCAGGTGCCTGCTACGCCAGGCACAACTGCCTGCCCACCCAGCTTGCCGTCAGTACCGACTTCGCGGGCCACGCGTGTGACTTCCGATGCGAACGACCGCAACTGATCCACCATGGTGTTGATGGCTTCTTTAAGCTGCAAGATCTCGCCTCGCACATCGACAGTAATTTTGCGAGACAGGTCACCGCTGGCCACGGCCGTCGCAACCTCGGCGATGTTCCGCACCTGGCCAGTGAGGTTGCTGGCCATCAGGTTTACGTTGTCGGTGAGATCTTTCCATGTGCCGGCCACGTCAGGCACTTGCGCCTGGCCGCCCAATTTGCCTTCTGTACCTACTTCACGGGCCACGCGTGTGACTTCCGCGGTGAACACGCCGAGTTGCTGAATCATCGTGTTGACGAGATTCGCAGAGCGCAGAAACTCGCCTTCCAACGGACGTCCATCCACATCGAGCCGCACCGTTTGCGTAAGGTCGCCTTGCGCGACGGCCGCGATCGCGCGCGTAACTTCGGCCGTGGGCCGAAGCAGGTCTTCCACGAGAGTATTGACCGAAACTTCCATCTCCCCCCAGGCGCCTCTGGACTCATGGAAGCGGGTACGCTCCCGCGTCTTGCCTTGTTTGCCGACCACGTGCCCAACGCGCTTCAATTCCTGCGCCATGTGCTGGTTGGCTGCGACAATCTCGTTGAACGTGTCGGCCACTTTTCCCGCCATTCCAACCCATGTGCCCGGAAGGCGCACGGTAAAGTCGCCATCGCGCATGCTCTGAAGGCTCGTGAGTATGACGGTCAGATCCAGGGATCCATCTGCGCCCTTTGACTTCCCATTGTTGTTCTTCGGAACTGGTGTCGGAAGGTGCTCGGCACCATTAGACGCGATTTCGTTGAGCGCAGATCTTTTCATCATTTCTCCCAAGGTAAGGAGCAGTTCAATCAGGATGCAATTCGGCAATCCATGTCAGTTGAACGGGACAACGGGTGGTGGCGGTGGACCGGGCGAGCCCAGAACGGTCCCAACCTGACCTCGTCTCACGATTGATACCACGATCGCCGGATGGCAAGCTCTAAGGTATTTCCTGTAGGAATTATCCCCGGCTCGGGCTGCCCCTACCGGCGATATCCCCACCCGCGCTTCGTACACAACCTTCGGAGCGGTTTTCAAGCTCTAACGCTCGGATGCTCGCGGTTTGCGCCCGACATGTCGCGCCCCAACATCAGGATGCGACGGAAAACTGGAATCCGAAACACGAATCTAAAACGCAAAGTGAGAATCGATTTTGAATACTTCTCGTAGCATAAGCATCGTCATCCCTGCCTACAACGAGAGTCACCGTTTGGGACCAACCCTCAGGCGGGTTCTTGATTTCCTGAGTCAACAGACTTGGGACGCTGAAGTGATCGTAGTCGATGATGGCTCGCAAGATCGTACGGCTGACATCGTACGAAACTACGCCGGAAGTGACTGGGCTGGAAACGATGGGATTGTGCGTCTCGTGCAGAACCCGGGCAATCGCGGCAAAGGCTACAGCGTGCGAAACGGTGTCATGAACGCGCGGGGCAATATCATTCTTTTTACCGATGCTGACCTATCGTCGCCGATCGAAGAGGCGCCGAAGCTCCTTGGGGCTCTTGAGGCAGGAGCCGACGTGGCCATCGGTTCCCGTTGGCTGCGCAGCGAACTGCAAACGCAGCGCCAGTCTCTCGCCCGGCAGGCGATGGGCAGAGGGTTCAATCTGTTCCTCCGCATCGTTCTCAGGTTGGACTTCACGGACACGCAGTGTGGCTTCAAGGCATTCCGCCGGAGTGCCGCGGAGGCCCTTTTTGCTCGACAACGGATCGAAGGTTGGGGTTTTGACCCAGAGCTCTTATTCCTGGCCGGCAGGCTCGGCTTCAAAGTGGAGGAAGTGCCCGTCTTGTGGAGCCATGACGATCGAACGAGAATCCATCCCCTGACGGATGGTTCGCGGATGGCGCTGGAGATGCTTCGGATCCGTTGGTACGCCCTGGCCGGAAAATATGGCGTCAGTCGTGCCGTTCCTTCGCCGGTCATCGCCAGGGCTGCCCACCGGCCTCGATCCTAACCGGGCATGCGCACGAGGAGTAGCAGGCGAACGGATCAAAGAGACCGTTCGCCGATCATCGCTTACATGGTGCTCAGAAATCTGACGGCGAACCGGCGGCATGGCGAAATTACCCTGACCGGGATAAATTGTCCCGCACGGAATCCACGGATTTTCCTCTAAGTTGTTTCATGCCAGAGATTTTCGGGTCTGGAGATCAGACTGCACTAACTACGAAGCGGAAGACGGTCTTGAATCTCGATTTCAACGGAGGTACTCGTGGACGAGGATCGAACTCCGGATCGCATACCAGATCGAACTAGGGATTGGCGGGAACTCTGCAAAGCAGTAGCGACCGAGCTTGACCCGGCGAAGCTCACGGATCTCATCGCCGAATTGATCAGAGCCTTGGATGAAAGCGAAAAACAGCGGCGGCCAACCACCAGGAAACAACCAGACCATGAGAGCAGTGGGCCGGGGTCTCTGCCACATGGACTAGCAGTTTGACGACTCTCTGGCCAAACTGACGGATGCAAACCGACAGAAGACGAAAACCCACCTGGGAAGCAACAGGCAAATTCTGCCGCAAGAATTTTCGTGTCGCCCGAGTCGTGGTGCGGTGCTCAAAGCCGGTCTTCGCTGTAAAACTGAACCACGTGGGCGTGGTGATCCGTAGTCATCTGAGCAAATGAATTTGGAGTTCTGATTGCGCTCATTTCTCCTCACAGGCTAAGACTGGACAAGCTAAGACCAGATCGAGTGCCTCTGGGCCCGCCGCCAAAGCGGCTGCGGGATTCGAAAGTAGAGCTCGGCACAGCATGAATCATTCTGTCCAGCTCCAAAAGCGTCCATACGGTACATCCTGTATAGGGGTTGCATCAGCTGAGCCGCCCTCGGCTCCGCTACGGCCTTCGCCGTATTGCAGCAGCCTTGCATGCCGCTTAATTTTGTCGAGTGGTACACAAAGGATTTCGGTAGTCATGGGTTAGCGTCGTGAGTTTGAATCGACATTTGGACCCTCACGACTACCCTCCCCGGCCTGAAGCGGATCCGCCGCAAACGGCGCCGGCGGAAGTTAGTTTCGCAAAGGAGACCGAAATGAAAAAACTGATGATGATTGCCTTCGCTCTGAGCCTGCTGATGTCGATTAGCCTGTCGGCTCAAGACGCCACCCCGCCGAGCAACACGCAAACCGACGCCTCAGCGCAGAACAGCATGCAATCCGATACCTCAACCAAACCCACCCACATCACAGGCAAAATCAGCGATGACGGCAAGACGTTTGTAAGCGACAGCGATGGCAAGACCTGGACCATCAACAACCCGGATGCCGTCAAAGGTCATGAGGGCCACCATGTCACACTGAAAGCAAATGTTTCCGCCGACAAGACCTCGGTCGATGTCATGTCGCTCAAAATGGCGGGAGACAACATGAAAAAGGACAGCCCGCAGAATTAATCCGAAGCGGCCGTTTTTCTCCAGGGCCAGCAATCTTTTGCTGGCCTTTGTTATTTTCCCCGAGAAATCTTTGGTTAACAGTTCCCCTTAACTCGCCTCGATGCGTCGGCCGCTTTCTTGAACACATAGAAATTCTGTTCGTCCGCCAAGGTCTCGATTTCAAGTCCCTTCGCAGTCGCACCGCGGTGAACTGCGGAGCGAACATTTGCCAACCCGATCACTACGTCGGCCAGCGGAACCTGCAGCGCCGATCCCGCGGGCACGGTTTCAAGTTCCTGCAGAATTCTTTTCACCAGATCATGGTGCTTCCCGCGACGGCCCTTTCTCAAGCTGGAGAGCTTGACCTGCCGGTACTTTGGATCCGTTGGTACATTCGATTTTCCCGTTCGAACCATCCGCCACCACCTCCGTTGACAGCGACCATAGCAAATGATAATAATCTCTGTCAATTAACTATACGGAATACATACGATTACGATAACCATACTACGATAGGCCGATGTCAGATGCTGGACAACCGCTACGTACGGGTTTGCGTCGAGAGGCGAATTGAATATTCCTCCCTATTTTTAGTGGAAGGCCTATGCTCAAACCGACTTGAGCCATTGGACTCCGGAGAGGGAGCAGGAACAATGAAGCCTAAGCACGGTCGAGCGCACGCACAAATTACGGTTCCCAGAATCAGGATCATCACCGACCCGAAGAAGCTGGCATGGTTGATGGCCAAACTGAAAGCCAGGACTGAGCGGCGGAAAGCAGCAGCCAAGGAGGGGCCGCAGTGAGGAACAGTCCCGGCTCCACTCGCACTTAGCAAAGAGGAGCGGCGTTTTCGTCTTTCGTAATTCGAAAGGTGAATTTAGATGGAGATGCGACAAACCTCAGCCCCGGAGAATATGCGCCGCTATGGCGCAGCCATGCTGGCTGCGGTCGCGGCTTTGTTCCTTCGAGGGTTGCTTGCCCCGATTTTGGGCCTGCAGAATCCCTACCATACCGCCTGGGCCGCGGTGGTTTTTTCGGCGTGGTATTGCGGCATTGGCCCCTCCGTTCTCACCATTCTCCTCGATCTGATTGGAATCTGGTTCTGGTTCCTGCCGCCGAATGGTTCCTTTGCCCTTGCAAACCCCAGATCAGATATCGCCGGCATGTTGGGCTTCGTGCTTCTTTCAAGTGTTATCGTTGCCTTTGGAGAATCCACGCGCCGTTCCATCACCCGAAGCCGCTCGGCCGAAGAACAACTGCGAAGTACCCACGCAGAACTGGAGCGGAAGGTGCAGGAACGAACCGCCGAGCTGAGCCTGGCGAACGAACATCTGAGGCAGCTGTCGGGCAAGCTGCAACAGCTGCGGGATGAAGAACGTAAACAGCTTGCGCGCGAACTGCACGACAGCGTCGGACAGATGCTGGCTGCCTTGAGCATGAATATCGCAAAAGTGCGGTCTCAGGCCCAAAGACTGGATCCCGCGGCTGCCAGTGCGGTCGCGGAAAACGCTGAAATCGTGGAACAAATCAGCAAAGAAATTCGCACCATCTCCCATCTGTTGCATCCGCCTCTGCTCGACGTAGCCGGTCTGGCGTCAGCGATCCGCTGGTATGTGGACGGTTTTTCGGAGCGCAGCAAAATCAGAGTCGACATGGAAGTGCCGGCCGAATTTCGTCGCCTCTCCGAGGAGATGGAACTCACGATTTTCCGGCTGATCCAGGAATGTCTCACCAATATTCATCGTCATTCCGGAAGCTCGACCGCCAGCATCGCGATTCGGCAGGAGGATCACACGATTCTGGTTCAGATCAAAGACCAGGGCAAGGGCATCTCCTCGGACAAACAGATGGAACTTGGTACTGATCGAGCCGGCGTAGGATTCCGCGGAATGCGAGAGCGATTAAGACAGCTCGGCGGAGAACTCGAGATTCAGTCCGGCAGCGGCGGGACATCCGTAACCGCCCGGGTGCCCCTTGCCCGACTGCCGCTTGAAGGAAGGCCGATTTCTGCGGCTTCATGAACGATTCGTATTCAGGTCACGTTGCGCACCGCCCGACAAAATCCAAATCAACGAGATCACCGCAAACCTCAGTAGCATGCGCAAGGGCCAAGTCGATGCTACGGGATGATTCGTCTTTCCTGCCAACCTTAGTCCCTGAATAAGTCCGCGACTCGCATCGCTTGTTTCGACTCTCAACCTTCCCAGACTTTTCGGCAACTAAGAGAAGGTAGTCGATTTAAATCACAGAGCACGCCTAGTCGCGCGCTCCAAAGGAGGACTATTTTATGGCAGACGATATGGATAAAAGCAAACAGCAGGGTGGACAGTCTGGGCAGCAGTCCGGGCAGTCCGGTCAGCAGAGCGGGCAGTTCGGGCAGCAGAGCGGCCAGCCTGCGCAGCCGAAGAAGGGCCAGCGCCAGGACCAGAATGAAGAAGAGAACGAAAATCTGGACCGGCAGCGCCGCGCCTCCTAATTAAGAGGCGAAGTTAGCGAGCGATTCAGAAGCAAAATCCAACGTTCGCGAAGTCCTGGCCTCCAGTGCCAGGACTTTTTTCTTTTCGTGCGATTTTGAACGTTCTTCCCGCGCGGGAATCTCGACAGCCCCTGCCAGAGTCGTTTAGCGCTGCGCCCCCCGGTGGGACTTGGCCTGCTCCAGGATTCGGAACAGCAAAAGCCACCGCTTTACGTTTGTGGTCATCAGAAAATTCTCTTTAACGTGCTCTCGCCCGCTGACGCCAATGCGTTTCGCAAAGTCCGGATGCGTCAGCAAATATCGAATCAGAAACGCGCATCCTTCCACGGAGTGCACCAGAAGACCAGTAAGTTTGTGAATGATCTGATTGGGAATGCCTCCTACGGCGCCGGCAACGGTAGGCTTCCCCTTCCATAACGGCTCGGTGACGGTTAATCCGAATCCATCTCTAAGGGATTTTTGCACGATGATCGTCGAAGCCCGCTGAATGGCATTAATTTCCAGCGCGCACCAGGGCGGAAGATCAAGGATGATGATGTCCGGGTCGTTGCCCGCTGCGTCTTTCACTTCCTGTAACACAGCCGCGCCTTCCGGATCGTCCGATGCGCCACCACCGGCCAGAACCAGTTGGCAGTCCGCATATTTCTTGGCGAGTTTGTAGGCCTGCACAACACCCACCCGGATCTTTCAACCGGTCGAATCGCGATACCTGGGTCACGATGGGGCGCGAGCGGTTGATTCCAAATTCATCGCATACTTTCTGAACCACTTCCTCCGGCAATTCCTTGTTCTTCTCAGACTCAGCGAGAGTAGCCGCCTTCTGCCGTCCGATTCTCAGCAGGTGCTCCGACGTGTTGAAGTAAAACGGTTTGTTCGGTTTTCGCAATGGCCTCGTCCAATCATCTCAGTCTCTCTAGTTAAGTAGCATCTTGGGGTCAATAAGGTTGTCTTCCATCTTGCGACCCTACAATAAAAAATTCCTTATCCCACAGTTGCCCCTGCCCGGAATTTGTTCGTGCTGCCGTCTTCAGCAACATCCAGACGGACTTCGCACAGGGCTCCGATTAATGTGCCGGCCCAGCGGTAGACGTTGTTTTCCCGCACGAGTTTCCGCATACGCTGCATGCGTATCTGCTTTTCTTCGGGCTGCATTTCGAGAGCCGCTCGAATCGCTTCCGCGGTCTGATCGATGTCGTAAGGATTCACCTGAAGCGCGTCCCGTAACTCCCGCGCAGCACCGGTGAAGCAACTGAGGATAAGCGCCCCGCGCTCGTCATGTCGGGTGGCGACGAATTCCTTCGCCACCAGGTTCATGCCATCGTGCAACGAAGTCACCAAACACAAATCGGCGGCGCGGTAGTAAGGTGCAATCTCTTCATGACTGTGCTGACGGTTCAATAAAACAATCGGCTTCCATTGACCGGCCTGGAATCGCCAGTTGATCCGGTTGGCTTCTGCCTCCACTTCAGCCTGCAGGTCGTGATAACGCTTGATATGAATGCGCGTAGGCGCGCCAATCTGCACAAAAGTAAACACCCCCTGGTAGCGCGGATACGTTTCCAGAAAGCGCTCTACGGCCAGAAGCCGCTCCAGTATTCCCTTCGTGTAATCCATTCGGTCGACACCAACTCCCATGAGCGCAGCTTCTACACCAAGAGTCTTCAGAAGCGCTGCGCGTTCTTCATAAGCCGATTCACGAGCAGGATCGGCGGCTGGTTCTGTCACCTCCACGCTGATGGGGAAAGGCCGCACCGTTGTGAGGTGGTCGAGGCGCTGTACCGAGAAGTGCTCCCAGCTGATACGCGATTCCACGATCCGGTCGACCGTCTGCAGAAAGTTGGTGCAATGCGCCTGGATGTGAAAGCCAACTAAATCCGCGCCCAGCAGGCCGTCCACCAGCTCGCGCTGCCATGGGCAAATCCGAAACGCCTCCGGATTTGGCCACGGGATGTGCCAAAAGATGGCGACTCGGGCGTCGGGCCGGCTCTCCTTTATCATCCTCGGCAGCAAAGCAAAGTGATAATCCTGCACCAGCACGATCGGGCGCTGGATGTTCTCCATTTCTTCGAGCAGAGCATCCGCAAACTTTCGGTTGACCTCCTGATAATGCTGCCAGTCACCGGCGCGAAATAGCGGACGCGTGTGCGCGATGTGGCACAGCGGCCACAACCCCTCGTTGGCAAACCCGTAGTAATAACCTTCTTCTTCGTCTTTGCTGAGCCATACTCGGCGCAGTGTATAGCGCGGATCGTCCGGTGGAACCAGCAACCGGTCCTGCGCGTCCACCGTTTCCGGGTCGGCGTCGCCCGACCCATGCGCGACCCAGGTTCCATCGCAGGCGCGAAGCACGGGCTCGAGCGCGGTGACGAGGCCACTGGCGGGCACGTTCAGTACGACCGACTTGCCGCGCCGGATGTGCATGTACGGTTCGCGGTTCGAAACCACGAACAGCCTGCCGCCCTCCAGCCGGTCACGAACGTGCACCGCGAGCCGGTCAGCCGTCCACATGGATTCTCGGCTGTCGCGCAGGCGCGCCTCCAACTCAGCCGCGGAGCGCGCCGTGTTCAGACTCTCGGCAAACGTCGCCACTTCCCGCGCCAACGGACGAAACAATTCGAGATCCGGCACCTTGATCCGGATCGCACCCCGCCCGGTACGCAACACTTTCATCCAATGGGCAGTCCGCGCGATCGGTCCGGCAATGCTCCAGCGCACAATCACCAGCGTGATGAACACGATTAGAACTACGTGCGCCAGCGCGCTCAAGAAAGTCTGGCGCCAGATCCTCAGACTCTCCGCCCGGATGTATCCGGTATCGTGAACGATCGCCAGACTGCCGATGAGTTCATCTCCCCGATGTAGCGGCAGCGCATACACATGGATGGACGCAATTCCGCTGCGCAGAAACGCCTCCTTATCGTGATTCTCCTTAAGAGACTGAAGCACAATGGCGGGCGCTTTCCCCATCAACGGCTCAATGCTGGTAGTGACGGCAATAGGACGGCCCTGGGGATCGTAGACCGCCAAACCAGCCAGGTGTTCCCGGTTGGCAAACTGCTCGACGGTTCGCTGCAGAGTATGCTGAGCGTCCCGCTCCAGATCGCGTTCCACGTTCCTGGCGAGACTCTCTCCCAAGACTTCGGCGCGACGCTCCAAATCTTTGCGCAAGCCCTGCTTTTCGACCAGAACCTCATAATATGAAGAGGAAAGCGAAACCAGTGTGACTCCGACAATGAGCGATACGATGAGTCGAGCACTTAGCAATCGCATCTGACACGTTCTCCGAAACCACCAAGAGCGAGACGGCCCACCTCATGCGACAACACGGCGACCAGCGACACTGATGCGCGATTCCGACGATGCGCGATTCCGACCGCGAGCAAGCCACCAGACACTACGCGACGCGATCCCCACGGACCGCGTCATCAGACGAAGAGCGCGCAAACCAGCGCGAAGAACTCAGAGCAAAGAACGAAAGACGTGAGCAATTCCCGTGGCCCGACGACCGGTAAGGACGCGAACCTTTGCGTCCTTTCCTTCGCCAGCCAACGAACTGATCTCTTTCAGGTGACGAGAATAAGAGAAAGGTTGCAACGGACATGCCAAAACCTAAGCTCTTGGTTTTCAATGACTGGGGCACAGCTCAGCCGCACCCCAGAATATAATTCTTCCCTGACCGGCAAGAGAAAACGTGAGACTACTTTGGCAGCACGATGACGTTCTCCGGAGCCGTGATCGAGTGCGGAGATCCCGGAGCCTGGGCCACGCCCTTCGACGTGATCGCGTAAACATACAACTCCCCCGCCGTGCTGCTGATCGCGTACAGGTGATTAGCGTTGTCCCAGAACATCTGGTCCACTTCATTCTTGGTCAGCAGTCCGGTAAACCTCGTGATCGGATTCGCTTCGTTGAAGTGATAGATCTGTAGTCCCGTCGTTCCGCCCACCGCCAGGTACTTTCCGTCGGGAGACATCCAATAGTCGTTGACAGTGCCCACCAGAACTTTCGGCATGCTCTCATACGTATCGCTGGTCGTCAGATTCCCGGAGCCGTCCACCGTATACGATGCGAGCTGATAGGGACCGGCGATTCCCCAGTCCCCTGTTAACGGTTGCATCGCAACGGCCAGATGATTGGTTGGATCGGCCGCGGCCAGCCAAGGACACCAGAAGTCGCCGGACGGAGCCGCGGGAAACGGTGGGTTGCTGGTCAGGTAAGTAAGCGCCCCATCGCTGGCACGCTGCACCCCGTATATGGATGGCGTGAAGTGATAACAACTGGATGAGTACGCAAACTCATTGTTGCCGACGAAACTCACTGGGCTGTTATTGGAGGGCCCCCCGGCCAGATCGTTGACGAACGTCAATTGGCCGCTAGCTTGGTCAATGCCGTACGTAAGGTAATCGTTGTTCGTCGTGTAGTAGTCCGTATACAGCGTCGATCCTGTGTGATCGAGGAAGAGACTGAACAGCCCTCCGTTCGCCTCTGCCAAGAACGAATCCGTCAGTTTTAGTGCACCGTTTGAAGCGATGGAGAACGAGGCGATGTTTATCCCATCGGTCCCAAAAAGCCACGGTCGGTTTACTGCGAACGTGACTGCTTGCCCTACTGATCGGTGGAATATCCGCCCGCCCCAGGGGCGATTCTGCACAACCGCTCAGGGAAAGTTCGTCATCTTCGGCGTCACCCGAGGATGCATCGCGGTCGCCTCGCCTGTGTCATCGATCACGTGGCTGATTCCACCGTGTTCGCCCAGCGCCACGGTGATCATGTCGTGAAATCGAATGCCCAAGCTCTTATTGCTCAGGTCCGGCGTCTCGATGGCCCGTGTCAGCACCACATCCGGGTACGTGAAGACGCTGTACACACCCAGCCCCCACGCCTCATGACTCGTTACTCCATCCGCGACCTTGTACGAGGCCCAGCCGTTCACCCCCGGAGCACTCGTATAGCTCGCCTGGTTCGGAGGATCGTAA
>JBEKRY010000139.1:0-12328 GCA_049517555.1 Candidatus Sulfotelmatobacter sp.
GTCTCGTGCTGTGCCCGTTGCTTTAGTTTTGGCCAGCGTTGCGACATGAGCCGTTCTAAGTCTTGTTTGTTCTTCATCCTACCTGCGGTCTCCTCTTCGATTTTGCACCAAGCATTCCCCTGATCCGGATGGATTTCGCTCTCGTTCCCGAGAAGATAATCCGTCTGTTTGGGAACTGTCTGTGACACTCGTCACCAGTTTCCCGTCCCTGCCTGTGGATTCGTCGCCGACAAGCGTCTGGCAACCGGCATTGGCGAACTATTGCTGCTGGGATGCGCGTTCTTGTCCAACACTTCCCCCATCTCGAAGATGACTCTGAGAAACGCTTGGACTTGCAGGTCTGCAACCCGCCGCCCCAATTCCGTTGAATCTGTCTTCACGCTGTCACTCATAATTCCCCCTTACCGGTTGCGAACGAAAACGTTATAAACCGTGCGCCGCGTTTCAGACAGGGAATTGTCCCAAAATGTTGCCGACGCGACTCGCCACATTCCGGTTTTGGGACTGGCTTCAGATCGGGAATTTCAAAGACTAGGGCACACCGCTTTTGCTACCGTGAGATCAGTCGCAAGTGGCTGAAACTGAACACTTTTAGCGTCGGCCAGGCCGTCATCGAAGAATCTTTTAAGACCCTTATCTAAGACCCAGGACCCTTCCAGCCATCTCGAGTAAACTAATAACGCAGCCCCGCTCTTCCCACTATGATCAACGGCAAGCGCATCGCGGTCGTCATGCCCGCCTACAACGCGGAGAAGACTCTGCGGGCCACGGTTGCGGAGCTGCCCGACCTGGTCGAC
Source organism: Candidatus Sulfotelmatobacter sp. (assembly GCA_049517555.1). Lineage (GTDB taxonomy): Bacteria > Acidobacteriota > Terriglobia > Terriglobales > Acidobacteriaceae > Sulfotelmatobacter. The sequence goes on from JBEKRY010000139.1 coordinate 798, forward strand.
ATCCGCATTCTGGTCGACGACCACAGTTCCGACCAGACCGTCGATCTCGCCCGCCAGCTCGGCCTGCTGGTCTTCCAGCACGACCGCAATTACGGCTACGGACGCAACCAGCAGACCTGCTATCGCGAGGCTCTGAACGCCGGCGCCGACGTCGTCATCATGCTGCATCCCGACTATCAGTACACGCCGCGCCTGGTCACGGCCATGGCCAGCATGGTCGCCTACGATGTCTACGACGTCGTGCTCGGATCGCGCATCATCGGAGGCCGCGCCCTGCTCGGCGGCATGCCCCTTTACAAATACGTCGCCAACCGCCTGCTCACCGCTTTCGAGAATCTGTTTCTCCGCGTGAAACTTTCCGAGTATCACACCGGATACCGCGCCTTCAGCCGCCAGGTGCTCACCCAACTGCCGCTGCTCGAAAATTCCGACGACTTCGTCTTCGACAACCAGATGCTGGCGCAGTGCGTACACTTCGGCTTCCGCATCGGAGAAGTCTCCTGCCCTACGAAGTATTTTGAAGAGGCATCGTCCATCAATTTCAGCCGCAGCGTGAACTACGGTTTCGGCGTCGTGGCCACGACATTGCAGTTTGCTCTGCAAAAGATGGGCCTGCTTCACCTGCCGCGCTTCAGCGACAAAGGACGCAAACTCGAGGCCACCGGCGAAACCTACTACGCCGTCCGCTCAGAACCCGTGGGCCCGGCCTAGCTGCATGAACAGGTTTCCTTCGTGTACCGGAGCCTGCCCTGAGCGGAGTCGAAGGGTGTCCTTCGTGGTTAAAGATCATAGAACTGCATTTTCGAAAGAGAGAACAGCATCACCAAAGTGAAAAATCTCGCGTGGCTGCTGGGGTTGACCGCGCTGGCCATGCTGGTGCAGGGCTACCATCCCGGCCTCGAAGACGATGCCTATTACCTGGCCGCGATCAAGAACAACCTGAACCCGGCGTTATTCCCCCACGACGCGGATTTTTTTCGTGTCCTGTTTCAGGCGACAGCCTTTGACAAGGTCATCGCGCTTTCCATCCGCTTGACGCACATCCCTTTGCCCTGGGCAATTTTCTTTTGGCAAGTGCTCGCAACCTTTCTCGTCCTATGGGGATGCTGGCGAATCGCCCGCCGCTGCTTCGAGGAGGAGTATGCGCAGTGGGCGGCAGTTGCCATGGTGGCCGCCCTGTTGACCCTCCCGGCCTCGGGCACAGGCCTGAGTTTGACCGACCAGCATTTACATCCGCGGGCGCTGGCCACGGCGCTGATCCTGGCCGCGATCGTAGCCGTCCTCGACGGACGGCGCGTGCTGGCGGGTGTCTTGCTGCTGCTGGCGTTTCCCCTGCACCTCAACATGACGCCGTTCGGCGTGTCTTACTGTTTCTTTCTAGGGTGGAATCCGAAAATGTGGGGCTCGCGCAAGGCGGGCAACAATCTCAACACGGTCGCCGCGGGAGCCTTGCTCATACCACTGGGCTGGATCTTCGAGCCCGCGTCACCCACCTGGCGGCAGGCCGAAGCCACGCGGTCGTTCTACTTTCTACTGCAATGGCACTGGTATGAGTGGCTGGGAGTCTTCGGCCCGCTGGTGCTGCTGTGGTGGTTCCGTTCGCTGGCCCTCGGCCGCCGCTCAGAGGTTCTGGCGCGCGTTGCGGAGCGCACAGTTTACTTCGGCATTTTCCAGCTGGCGGTCGCCCTGATCCTGATGCTGCCGCCGCCGCTCGAGCGTTTTCGTTCGCTTGAGCCCATGCGCTTCTTACATCTCGTATATGTTTTCTTGGTACTGCTGTCCGGCGGATTGCTGGGCCGCTACTTCCTCAAGCGCCACATACTGCGCTGGCTGCTGCTGTTTGTGCCCCTGAGCGCCGGAATGTTCTACGCGCAACGCCAGTTATATCCGGGAACCGTCCATCTCGAACTGCCGGGCCGGCCTTCGGGCAATGACTGGGTGGAAGCATTTGAATGGATCAGCCACAACACGCCGGTTGATAGCTACTTCGCGCTTGATCCGCGCTACATGGAAATGGAAGGCGAGGACTACCACGGCTTTCGCGCCCTCGCCGAAAGAAGTGTTCTGGCCGACGCCGTGAAAGATCCGTGCATCGTAGTGCGAGTGCCGAGCCTCGGCCCGCGCTGGCTCCGCGAAATGAATGCGCAAAGCGGCTGGCGCAGTTTTCAGAAGCCGGATTTCGAGAGACTCAAGTCGCAATTCGGAGTGGACTGGGTTGTACTTACAAATCCACCGGTCGCTGGAATGACCTGTCCCTACAGCAATCAGCGCCTCGCAGTCTGTCGAGTAGATTGAAGCGAGACGAATGTCGCGCGGTTATGAAACTGGGCGGCTTCAGCCGCGCCGTCCACCGCCATGCGGCCTGTCATCCCGAGCAACGCGAGGGACCTCGGTTCTTGCCGGCAGCGCCGCTAATGCCGCTGCCGGCAAACACTCAAACCCCTCGCTTCGTTCGGGACATTTACGGATGGTTTGTAGGTTGGGCAGCGGGTACAGGCGGGATTAGCTCTCGAACCCGGCGCGAGCCGAGCTGCGTTCGTTCTGCGCGACCAGCGATTCCGTGGCGCGCGAGAAAGGCTCGTCAAAGCCCAAAGTTTCCCGCACAAAATAAAGCGGCCGCCGTTTGTTCTCCGCGTAGGTTCGCCCCAGATACTCCCCAAAGATTCCCAGGCACAACAACTGCGCGCCGCCGAGCAGCAGCACAGCCAGTAAAACCCACGCCCACGGCGACACCCAGCGTCCGCTTGCCAGCCCTAAGCCAACCGCGGTCAAGCTGCCCAGCAACGCCAGAGCAAAAGAACCCACGCCCAGCAGAGTAGCAATCCGCAGCGGCGCAATCGAGAACGATAAGATTCCGTCAACCGCAAACCGCGCCATCTTGAACAGCGTGTACTTCGAATCGCCGGCGTGGCGCGGCGCGCGATCATAGGGCACCGATACCTGCCGGAATCCTACCCAGCTCACCATGCCGCGCATAAACCGATCGCGCTCGGGCATGGCCAGCAACGCGTCGACGACCTTGCGATCCAGCAACCGGAAGTCACCGGAGTCGAGCGGCATCGGCACCTCGGACAGCCGGTTCATAAACCGGTAGAACCATTTCGCCGTCAGGGTCTTGAAAGCGGTTTCGCCTTCCCGGTTGCGGCGCGTGCCATAGACCACGTCGTGGCCCTGTCTCCATAGCGCCACCATTTCGGAAATAACCTCAGGCGGGTCCTGAAGGTCGGCGTCGATCAGCACAACCGCCGCGCCCCGCGCGTACTCGAGGCCGGCGCTGATCGCGATTTGATGTCCGAAATTTCTGGAAAGCCTGACTACGCGGATGCGTGGATCGGAAGCGTAGATCTCGGTCAGGATTCGGGGAGTGTTATCCCGGCTGCCATCATCCACATAAACGATTTCAAAGGATCGCCCGATTTCTTCCAGACAGGCGATCAGGCGCCGCGTAGTCTCCAGCAGCACCGCATCTTCGTTGAAGCAGGGAACCACCACCGAAATTTCGGGCTTCGGCCCAAACGACGCCAACCGCATTCCTCGAGGCTCCTAAAACGATATCGACGTCAGTCTCTGACCCAATTCCTGACGTAACTTATGATGTAACTTATTATGATACGCTAAAGATTCCCGATTCAACCACACGAACCAGCCCCTTACCTTAACCTGCAACAGGCGTCACAACAGCGGGGCTGAGTCCGAGAGCGCGATTCCGAGACCAGACTCAACCAGACTGAACTCAACCAGGCTGAACTCAACCATCGAACTCAAACCAAACATGAACGAACCGAAGCGAGCGAACCATGGCGGACTGCGCGCTTCCGGTCCCATGGTGGCCGCGGCGCTCGTCGTACGCCTGGCCGTGATGCCTTTTCTCTATCGCGAATGGCTCGACCCGTTTGTGGTGGAGCATTGGGCTTACGGGCGCGTGGCGCGTTCTCTGGTCACCGGCCACGGCTTCGGCAACGTCTTTTCCGACAGTGGTCCCACCGCGGTTTTGTCGCCCGTCTACGCCTATCTGCTGGCTGGAGTCTTCTGGCTGCTGGGGCCGCACACGCCCGCGTCGGTCATGACCGCGCTTGCCATCAACAGCCTGTTTTCGGCGCTGACCTGTATTCCGGTTTTCCTGCTGGCGCGCCGCTGCTTTGGCGACCGGGTGGCCAAGTGGGCGGGATGGCTCTGGGCATTTTCGCCATACGGAATCTATTACGGCGCCGACTGGGCCTGGACCACGTGTCTGCTCACGCTGCTGCTCTGTTGGCTCTTCCTGATTGCGTTAAAGCTCGAAAATTCCGGCAGGCTTCTCGACTGGATCGGCTTCGGCCTGCTCACCGGTTTCGCAGCGCTCACCGAACCGGTGGCGCTTTCCGTGGTTCCGTTCCTGGGAGCTTGGACTTGCTACCGGCGTTATCGGCAAGGGCGCACCTGGATGCTACCCGGCATCGTGGCGATGCTGGCTCTCGTGGCTGCGCTCTCGCCCTGGATCGTCCGCAACTACGAAGTTTTCCACGAGTTTATTCCGGTCCGCAGCGGACTCGGACTGGAACTCTATATCGGCAATAACGGCTATTCCACACGCTGGGTTAACAGCGCCCTGCACCCCAATCACAATGACGCCGAACTGGCGGAATACGAGCAGTCCGGCGAAGTCGCCTACATGGCGCACAAGCGCCAGCAGGCGGAGGACTTTATCCGCGCGCATCCTGGATGGTTCGTTCACATGACGCTGCGCCGCGCGCTCTACATATGGACCGGCTATTGGAGTTTCGATCGCGCTTACCTTAAGGAAGAACCGCTCGATCCGCCCAATATTTTAGTAGCGACAACTTTTTCGGTGCTGGCGCTGCTCGGACTTCGTCGCGTGTTCCAGTTGGACTGGGCGGTCGCCGTTCGCTTTGCGATTGTGCTGGCCTGCTTTCCGCTGGTTTATTACATGACCCATCCGGAGACATACTACTTCCGCCCGGTCGATCCGCTGCTGGTTGTTCTCACTGCCGTGGCGCTGGCTGGGCGCTCGCTGCGGAAGGCTGCTGCGTAGCGCCCGCTCGCCCAACATTGCAGCGTTTCGCACGTGAGGTTTAACATCTAATCTTAACGTCTCACCCCAATGGCGAACGCGACCTCTTTATCTCTCGACGCTCCACGCCGCTTCACCGTCGGGCTCAACGAAACTCTCAACTTCGCCTACGATTCGTTCTGCAGCAACAAGTTGCAATTCACGCTCACGGCGTTGGCTATGGCGGTGGGCACCGCGTCGGTAATTCTGGTGGCGACGATCGGCCTGACCGGAAAGCAGTACATTCTGCGCCAGCTACAATCCATCGGCACGAACATGATTTACGCCGACTATCAAGGCGGGGCGCAGCGCATCGAGTCGACGCCCGATCCCATGACGGTGGAAGATGTGCAGGCAGTGCGGGAGCAGGTATCGAGCGTGGTGGCCGCCTCTCCGACCGTCGCTTTGGGCGACCGCATCAACCTGGGTTCGGGAAAACAGGGCGACATTCAGGTGCTTGGCGTGGATCCCGAATATACCCGCGTGCGCAATCTGAAGATTATTGCTGGCCGCTTTTTCGATCGCGAAGATTCTTCCGGCCGCAACAAGGTCGCGGTGATCACCGAGAAGCTGGCGCAGAAGCTTTACGGCGCGGCATCGCCCGCGGTGGGCCACATCATCAAGCTGAGTGGCGGTCTTCCGTTTACGATTGTGGGCGTGTTCAAAGAGAGCGTGGACACCTTCGGGCAATCTGAGATTGAAGAAGATAGTATGCTGATCCCCTACACGGTCAGCCGTTTCTTCACGCCGACCGCGGCGGTACATGAAATTTACTTCTCGGTAGCGACGGCGCAGGACGTGGTGCCGGCCACGGCTGCCATCAAACGCGTGCTGCAGTCGCGGCATCGTCCCGAATCGGTTTACAGCGTGCAGAACCTGAGCCAGTTGCTGACCGTGGCCGGAAGAATCGCAGACGCTCTGACGCTGGTGGGGATGCTGGTGGCGTTCGTGACGCTGCTGGTGAGCGGCATCGGCATCATGAACATCATGCTGGCGACGGTGACCTCGCGCATCCGCGAGATAGGGATTCGCAAAGCGATCGGCGCGACCAACCGCGCCATCCGCTTTCAGTTCCTGGCGGAAGCCATCTTGATCTCGCTGATCGGAGGCGTCGCCGGAATCACGGCTGGAGTGGCCATCCCTTACTCCGTACGCTTCTTCACCGACTACCGCATACCGATCTCGGGCTGGCCGGCGATTATTGCCATTGTGGTGTCGTCGGTCGTGGGGATCATCTTCGGGACCATCCCAGCGACTCGCGCTTCGCAGCTCGATCCGGTCGAAAGCCTGCGTTATGAGTAGGCTGCGAGCTTGCAGGTAAAAATTACATAATGTTCCTGAAGGAACATTATGATGTACGTAGGTGTATGTACATTAATGTAAGAATTTTCTCTAAGTGGCAGGAGGGTAAGGGGTTAGGGGTGTCGGGCCCGCTCTATGGGAGCTCCTTTTGAGTCGGCATCATCCCGAGCGCGGCCGTTTTTCAGGCGGAGGGAGGGTCGTTCGCCCTGAAATCGTGCCAAGGGAGATCCCTCGGCCGGCTGAAGTGCGCCGGCTTTCGGGATGACGCCACCAATAAGACTATCCGTCATTTCAAACTGCGGCTTTAAAGGACTTGCCTTCAGTCTGTGGACTGACTTCAGCCGGTTAGCGAAACCGGCGCTTTGGAGGCATGCTATCCCACCCTAGCCGCAAAAGGCGCGGCTAGGATGGGGCACCCTTTTTCGTGGTCATCGCACGGCATCGCTTATTGCGACTGGGTGGGCTTCAGTTGCAGATTCGGCTGCAGGGTTGATGGATCGGGGCGCGGAGGCGGACTTTTGACCTGGCCGCTGCCGCTTAGGTCGTAGGCGTACAAGCTGGAGTCCTGCGAGGCGACGTAGACGACTCCGTTGGCTATGGCGGGAGCACCGGTCACAGCGCCTCCGGTGGCGGCTCTCCAGCCCTCGATCGCGGTTACCACCACGTAGAAGCCGAAAACGGTGCCGTTGGCGTTTCCGAAGTAGACCACGTTATTGGCGACCGAGGTGGGAGTGATGACGACTGCGCTAGTGAAGGTTGCCTTCGTGATGTAGTCGCCGCTGTAGGCATTGATCCAGGTGACAACGCCGTCGTCCGATCCCACGTAGACGGTGCCGTTGAATACCGCGGGCGATTCGAATGCGCCGGCGCCGGCGTATTTCCATACTTCGACTCCGGTGCGGGCGTTCAGGGCGTAGAGGTTTTCGTCCTGCGATCCAACGTAGACAACCTCTTCAGAAACTGCTGGCGATGAGGACACCTTCCCTGCGGTCGCAAATTTCCAGACCTGAGCGCCAGTGGTGGCGCTAATGGCGTAGACGTTGTCGTCGTACGAGCCTACGTACACAATGCCATTGGCTACCGCAGGAGAACTAGTGACTGCGCCTGTGGTCGCGAACTTCCAAATCTGAGCGCCAGTGGTGGAGTTGATGGCGTAGACGTTGTTATCCGTTGAGCCGATGTAGACCACGCCACCAATGACAGCAGGCGAGGAATTGATGGCGGCGCCGGTAGCAAACTTCCACACCTGAGCGCCGGTCGAGGTGTTGATGGCATAGACGTTGTCATCGGTCGACCCGATATAAACGGTGCTACCGACCACGGCTGGAGAGGAGTCGACGATGCTGTTTCCTGTTTTGAATTTCCACACCAAGACACCGGTAGTGGCGTTGATGGCGTAGAGATAGTCGTCCGCCGAACCGACGTAGACGACGCCGCCCGAGACCGCCGGGGACGAAGTAAGCGCGCCGGTGGTGGTGTAACTCCAGTCCAGATCAATGCTTCCCACGTTGGTGGTAGTCAGCACGTTCTCATAAGGATTCCGGCCGCGATGCAGGGCCGAGTAGCGGAACTGGGACCAGTTGGTTTGCACAGTGAACGAGGCCTGCGCGGCTGTCCCGGTCGTACCGCGGGCCACGCCGGTCACGGTATGAGCGCCCGGCACGGCGGTCGCCGGTACCTGGACGTTGATTTTTGAAAACCCTCCGGTGGCGCTTGTCACCGCCAGTGCTACGTCGACGGTGTCGAAATAGATGTCGACGGCGGTACTGGCCGGAAAATTGGTGGCGGAAACCTGAAACACTACGGGCGTACCAACCGCGGGCGAGGGCGGATCTGTGTTGGGGGACAGGGTTAAGGTGGGAGCCGCGGCTGCAGCCATGGTCGCGGAAACGACAACCATCAAAATCACTTTGAAGAAATTCGTGGCAGACGACATTTAAGCCTCCATCCGCGTCCGTGATTCCTAGCGACGGCCTGCGGACAAGGCTACCGATATTACCCGACCTGATGGGACATTGCCAGATAATGTCGTCGGCGCCCGGTGCCGGGCGCGGGTTGGGAACCGAAGAAGAACAGCAGTAGGCGTTGTGCAAAAATCAAGAAGCCGGGCTGGTTGGCCCGGCTGTTCTCGATCGTTACTTCTCAATCGTCGATTCTTGTCTGTCGATCGCTGTTCGTCGATCGCTGTAACTCGATCGTTGTTTGTCGATCGTCTATGCCAGGACCGTTGTGCGTCGCGGGGTCACCGGCCCGCGCCGCACGGAACTCTTACATCACCATTGCGAGGTTTTCCAGTTCATGCATCAGGACGGGCAGGGCGCACCCGGCCATCTCGACGCGGCCTGCGGCGTCGAGCGCAGCCTTGGGCGAAACTCCATAGCCGCGGCCCATCAGAAAGACCTGGAGCAGTTCGGCGGCCTCGTAGGAGTCGATCATGCCACCCTGGAGCAGATCGCTTCGCAGAGCTGCCAGCTCGGTCACTGTGAACCGGTCTTTGTCGTTGAGCGTCTTATCGTTCGTCATCAGCGTCTTTTCGTTCGTCATCCCTTGCTTTGTCATGGCCGTCATCACCTCCGACTTCGACCTTTGGTTACCGTTGCCTATTAGACTCATCGGCAGCTATACAAGTTGCATGCAATTTTGCTGCCGCAATTGCGTTGTTCTATATCGGTCAATTCTGTTACGTTCCCCAGTCCTCTTTGGATTCATTTAACCCCTGTGAATATTTAAAGTTGCGGGGGAACCAGCTGGCGCGGTGCCGGCCTGGCCAAGTGTCCTTCGTACTCAGAAGGTAATGCCCGGATTGACATAATGTGTCGATTCCGAACAGGCGGCGAACAAAGAATGTCGGGCTGACGGGCAAAGCCCTGCCCTGGGGAGCGCTTGCTCCGGGTGTTGTGGGCTGGCTCGTTTGTTGGGCGACCCGTCTGGGGCTAGGGCTTGACAGCTGCGGCCTGCGCGGCCGCGACCGTATCGTAAAACTGGAAGAACTGCTCGACCCGGGTCACCTGCATGGCATTGCGCACACGGGTGGTTACGCCGACCAGGGCCAGGTGCCGGCCATCCTTCTGGTGGGTCACGTAGGCTCCAACCAACGCGCCGATGCCGGCGGAATCGATGTAGGGAACCTGGGTGAGGTCCAGAATGAGGGTGGGAGCACTGCTGCCCCGGACCAGGGCTTGAAACTCAAAGAAATTGGAGAGAAGGATGGGCCCGCTCAGGCGTAACAAGCGCTGGCCTGCCGGCATTCCGCTAACATCTTCGACGTGCAAGGGCTCCTGTGGCATCGGCACATCGTATTACGGGAGTGTGAATATCGTGTTAAAGGACGCGCAATCTTTCCGCGGGGCTAAGGTTCGACGGTGGCCTCGTCGACCAGCATGATGGGGATGTCATCCTTGACGGCATAGACGCGGTGGCACTGGGTGCACTTCAAGCTCTCAGGGTTTTGACGATAGTCGAGCGCCTGCTTGCACGCGGGGCAGACCAGAATTTCCAATAGATCTTTGGCAATCATGACCGCTGCATTGTACGACATGGCGGAGCATGTGCGATGGGCTCTATTTCCTCTCGGGCGGCGCGGCACACTGCTTTCTGGCGTTCTCCAGATCGACCAGCGTGTATCCATCTTCCACAATCACCATACGCCCGCCCAACTTCACTAGCTTCCGAACGTGGCGCCCGCGCAGATTCGTCATGAAGTTGAAGCCGGGAGGGTACTGGCCTTCGACGTAGAAGAACTCGATGCCTTGGATCGCGTGGACGGCGCTGGAGGCGCGCTTCAAGATCACACAGGTCGAAGCGGGAACGGTTGGCGACTGGGCGCACAGCACGGGGCCGCAGAGAGCGAAAAGCAGGGCCCAGAGAATTCTATTCATGCTTTTTCCTTCCGTTTTGCTTTGCGGGCGCGCGCTCGCTTCAGCAAAGTTCTTGTCCCTTCGTCCACTTCCTTCAAGGCCTCCGCGATGCGCTCCTCGTTTTTCGTCCAGCGGGCCTGTACCGCTTTCCGGGCAGCCTCGCTGCGCTCTTCCGCCGTGCGGTTGCGGGCGGTGGCCTTTCCGCCTTCTTTCCCGAACTTTGCGAAATAGTCGCGAATTTCCTGCTTGGTCGTCATTCGCTGCACCTTACCACTATTCGCAGGGGGTGCGCAATAATTATCTTTACATACGCAGGGGGTGCGTGTAAATTGATATGAACGGAGGCGATATGAGTGTCGACGAGAGGCTGGAGGCCCTGACGCACAGCGTGGAACTGCTGGCCGGAATGCAGATCGAAACCGAAAAGCGAATGGCGACGTTGATCGAGCAGAGCACCCGCCTTCAGGAGTCGATAGCGACACTTGCCGATGGAATGGCGCGTATCACCCGTGTTGTGCTCGATCACGACGACCGGATCGAAAAGTTGGAAGGGGATCAACCACGGTAGCCCGCCTCGGCAGCCCACAAACTGGAAATTGGGAAATTGACCAATTCTAAAGGGGCGCCCCGAAAATTACTCAATTCCCAAATTTCCCAATTACTCAATTTCCCCACGGTCCGATAGAATTTCTCCGGAGCCCGAATGCCCGCAACCATCCTCGACGGAACCAGGATCGCGCAAGAAATTCGAAGCGAGGTCGCAGCCGAAGTGAAGACTATGGCCGCTGCCGGAATGTGCCCTGGGCTGGCTGTTGTGCTCGTGGGGCATAACCCCGCGTCTGAAATTTACGTGCGCGGCAAGGTCAAAGCCTGCGGAGAGGTTGGCCTGTACAGCGAACAGCTTACGCCGCCGGAATCGGCCACGACCGCCGAATTGCTGGCTGTGGTCGAAAGTCTGAACCAGCGCGACGATATTGATGGGATCCTGGTGCAGTTACCGCTGCCGGCCCACGTCGATGCGAAAAAAATATTGATGGCGGTCGATCCGGCCAAAGATGTTGACGGATTCCATCCCATGAACGTCGGACTTCTTTCGACACAGCGGCCGGGGCTGGTGCCGTGCACGCCGGCGGGCGTTCTCGAGATTCTGAAGCGCAGCAACATTCCCATCGCCGGACGCGAAGCTGTGGTGGTGGGGCGCAGCGACATTGTGGGTAAGCCTGCCGCCATGCTGCTGCTCAACGCCAATGCCACGGTGACCGTGTGTCACTCGAAAACCCACGACCTGCCGGGAGTGTGCCGGCGCGCTGACATTCTGGTCG
>JBEKRY010000140.1:0-12238 GCA_049517555.1 Candidatus Sulfotelmatobacter sp.
ACATGGACATCACGGAACGCAAGCGGGCTGAGGAGGCTTTGGAACAGGGTGCCAAAGATCAGATTCGCTTCAAAGATGAGTTTCTTTCGCATGTCTCGCATGAGCTGCGCTCGCCACTTACCGCCATCAAGCAATTTACGACGATTCTGCTGGGAGGATTGGCGGGCGAACTGAATAAAGAGCAGCGCGAGTACCAGCAGATCGTCCTCAAGAACATTCGACAGCTGCAATCGATGATTGACGACTTACTGGACGTCACGCGAGCGGAGGCTGGGAAACTCAGCGTAGACCCTGAAAGCATTTCGGCTTGGGATGCGGTGACGGACAGCTTAAATACGCTCCGGGTAAGCTCCGAAGCCAAAGGGGTCAGTCTTGTCTCCGATCTGCCGCCCGCCCTGCCTCCGGTTCATGCGGACCAGACACGATTGCGTCAGATCCTGATCATCCTTCTGGATAACGCCATCAAGTTCACCCCCAAGGGCGGGACGGTGAGAATTCGGGCGAAGCTCCAGGAGCGGGATCCCGGGTTCGTGGTTCTCGAAGTCTCCGACACCGGATGCGGCATGAACGCGGAAGCCAGCGAGCGAGTTTTCGAACGCCTCTACCAGGTCGAGCAGCCGAGCCAAGCCAGCCGCGAGGGTCTGGGACTCGGCTTATTCATCTGCAAAGAGCTGGTGACGCGACAAGGAGGAAAGATCTGGGTAGAGAGCCAGCCGCAGGAGGGCAGCACCTTTTCTTTCACACTGCCGGTGTTCTCTCTGAACAATGTAATCGCCCCGCTTCTCAAGGACGACCGGTGGCCGGCAGAATCGGTGGCTCTGGTGATGGCGGAGATTTGCTTTGGGGCAAGCGGGAGTGTGGATTCTCAACAGGAGTGGCGCCGCGAAGTCCGCGACCTGGTGCAACGTTGTCTGCTGCCCAATCTGGATGTGCTTTTGCCGAAAATGAGTTACGGCGCGGAGGGAGAACGCTTCTTTGTCGCGGCTTTTGCCGACGAAACAGGGGCGTCGGTGCTTGCCAAAAGGATTCGCGACCAATTCGAGTGCCTTCCCCGGCTGAAGCGAAACGACCTGACCCTTTCGGTCACCTACACGATGCTGAAAACGTTTCCTTTGGAGGGAGGCTCGTCCCTCGAAAACATGGTGACAACGATGGCGGCGAGTCTCGAAGAGTCGATCAAGTCTCAAGTCTTATCGGAGGGTATTTATCATGAGTAAAAAGAAGATTCTCATCATTGAGGACGACGCCGACGTGCGTCTCGGATATAACGTTCTGCTGAGGGCCAATCACTACGATACATTCTTCGCCGCCGATGCCATGTGCGCGATCACCGAAGCGCGTAAGTGCCTGCCCGACGTGATTGTGCTGGATCTTGGTTTGCCTGCCGGAGACGGATTCGTGGTCTTGGATAGATTGCGGGCCAACATGCAACTCTCAATGATCCCCGTGATCGTTGTTTCCGGACGGGACCTTCCGGTAAACAAAGAACGCGCGCTACTGCTTGGGGCCAAGGCGTTTGTGCAGAAACCCTGGAATGACAATGAACTGTTGGCGCTGATCGGCAAGTTGGCCGGCCAGCCCGACTTATCGATGGCTCAGTCGAAATAAGATCAGGGTTTTTTCGGGCGCCTACGCATCGTCGGCTGAGTCCTAAGCGCGAGGCATGCATCTACCTACGCATGGCAAGTTCGACGGAATTCAACCTGGCCGGGGCTGTCGCGGTTCTCAGCCGCACACCCGCAACCCTGAATGCAATGTTGCGCGGACTGCCTGACATCTGGGTGCGCAGCAACGAAGGCCGCAGCAACGAAGGCAGCAACGAAGGGCGCAACGAGCAAGGAAAAGATAGCTGGAGCGCATTCGATATTGTCGGCCACTTGATCGTGGGCGAACGCACCGACTGGATGCCGCGAGTGCGGATCCTCCTCGAGAACGGCGAAGCCCGGCCCTTTGATCCCTTCGACCGCTTTGCTCAGGTGAAAGAGAGTCAAGGCAAGTCTCTCGAACAACTCCTCGACGAATTTGCCAGCCTGCGAACAGAGAATCTAGCGGCGTTGCAGGCTCTAGACCTCGCGCCCAAAGATTTGATCCGGCGCGGAAAACATCCCGCGCTGGGACTGGTAACGCTGCAGGAACTTCTGGCGACCTGGACGGTTCACGATCTCACTCATCTGCATCAACTCTCCCGCGTGATGGCCCACCAGTATCGTGAGGCAGTCGGCCCATGGGGCGCTTACTTAGGCGTGCTGCACTGTGCGGGCCACAGTGCATAAGAACGCGACGCCGTTGCCGGCGGGGGCTTAACGACTGGGCTTAATGATTAGGTCCAACGACTGAACGGAGACGACATGGAGGGGCGCGGAGTGTTGGGCTGGCGCTTCAAGCGCCGAACGCCGTTGTGGTTCAAGGTGATCGTGGGACTGCTCATGGCCGATGCCACACTTCATTTTGGTTTGCTGTTCACCGTTTCGAGCTGGGCGCAAAAGGTGCCGGATGCCATCCACTCTCATCGCGTGCCTTTCCGCGATGGCGTCATCTATTTTGTTCAGCCATCGCTGGGTTGGTATCTGGATGAGAAGTGGATCGCGGTTGGACTGCTGGCGCTGCTGATTCTATTGCTTGTGCTGAAGCGCGGGCAGCTTGAGCGTGATGTTCAGAGCTAGGAATCTCAAGTATTCACCACCGGGCAACGGGCCCAGTGTCCGGCCGCGACTTCGATCAGCGGCGGAAATTCGCGGGCGCACTCCGCAATGCGAAACTCGCAGCGAGGTTCGAAGCCGCAGCCTGGTGGCATGGCTTGCAGTGCCGGAACGGTGCCCTCAATCGTTTGCAGCGGGCGCGTGCGGTCGGTTTTCAAATCGGGCACGGCGTGCAGCAGGCCGCGCGTGTAAGGATGCGCCGGGGCCTGGAAAATATCGCGCCTCGCGCCGAGTTCCACGACACTTCCCGCGTACATCACGGCAACGCGATCGGCAACCTGCGAAACCACCGCCAGGTCGTGGGAAATGAAAAGCATCGCGAGTCCGAATTTGGCGCGCAGTCCCGCTAGCAGTTCGAGAATCTGCGCCTGGATGGTGACGTCGAGCGCCGTGGTGGGTTCGTCGGCGATCAGCAACTGCGGCCGATTGACGCTGGCCATGGCGATCATGATCCGCTGGCGCATCCCCCCGGAGAGCTGATGAGGATAGTCGCGAGCGCGGCGCGCCGGTTCGGGGATGGCAACGTCGTTCATGGCGTCAACGGCGCGCTGCCAGGCTTCCTTCTTTGAGATAGCGTGGTGCGCAGTGACGGCTTCGGCGATTTGCTCTCCGACCCGCATGACCGGGTTGAGCGCAGTCATCGGCTCCTGAAAAATCATAGCGATGCGCGAGCCGCGCAACTGGCGCATGGAATCATTATCAAGCGCAGGCAAATTCCTCTGTGCAGCACCGTTTTCCGTGAAGATGATCTCGCCCGAGACCCGTGCCTGCGGCGGCAGCAGCCGCATGATAGCCAAAGAAGTGATCGATTTGCCCGACCCGGATTCGCCAACCAAGCCGAGAACCTCGCCGGGTGCGATGGAGAAACTCAAGTCGCGCACAGCCAGTAAGGTTTGTGTGGTGACAGCCCCCGGCCGTCCCGTTGCCTGCAGGGCAACGGGTTTTGCTGGTGCGGGAAATTCGATGCTCAATCGGCGGACTTCGAGCAGGGGTTGCACGCGCTTATGGTAGCAGTGCGAGCAAAAAACCGCCGCTTCGGCGAGAATGCGGAGAAACTCAAGAATCTTGTCATTCCGACCGAAGCCGGAGCGCAAGCGACGGCGTAGTGGAGGAACCTGCTATTCGCTGGAGATAACGACGAGGTCGCTCAGCGCCGAATCTCACTGTCCCAGGATCAGCGGCAAGCCATTCTTGTTGTTGCCGATCACCACAACCTTCGAGTTGGGACTCTTGGCCAGATTTTCCGTGGCCTCGATTCCCTTCCACTCGAGCAACGACGGCGTGATGCCCTGAGCGACAATCTGCTGAAAGTCGCGCACCCCAGCGGCCTCGATGCGTTTGCGCTGTGCTTCCTGCGTTTCCTTCTGCAGGCGGAATTGCATGGCCAGCGATTCCTGCTCGGCCTGTTGCTTGGCTTCGATGGCGGCCTTGAGCGTACTGGGGAGCTGAATGTCGCGCAGCAGAATACTTTCTACTGTAATTCCGTAAGCGCCGAGGTCCTTCGTGATTTTCTCTTTGATCTCGTTCGCGACCGCCTCGCGCTCGCCGGTGTAAAGTGCGTTCGCCGAATGCGAGGCAGTAGCTTCGCGGATAGCAGAGCGCAAGGTGTTCTCAACCACCTTATCTTCGTAGTCCGCGCCGATCGTCTGGAAAACGTGCGCGGCACTTTCTGGATTCAGGTGGTAGATCAGCGAGGTGTCGAGGGACATCATCAGACCTTCGCTGGACGGAACACTCGCCGATTCCTTGATGGTCTGCGTCTGAATCGACAACTCATTGTTCGTCTTTAGGGGATTAATCAGATGAATGCCTTCACCTAAGGTCTCGCCCGTGACTCTACCGAACAGCGTAAGCACGCCCACGTGGCCGGTGCCGACCCGCGTGACCGCGCTGAATAGCAGGATGATGAGCAAGAACACGGCGATTCCAAGACCGATCAGGCGAAGAAAGTTGCCGCCCTGGCCTCCCCCACCGTCCAGGATTCTGCCCCGAGCTGGATCAAAAATCGTCATCGCAATTCTCCTGAAAAGATTTTAGGGCGAGGCGCCGCGTGTGATAAGTGCCTTGCGAGGAGCGGGCCGGGCCCCGTTTCCTGCTTGCATCGGGGCTACGCGAGCAGTGGCGGCTTCCGGTCCCAGCTTGAATCTTGCCGCAGACCCACCGCATCTCTTACAGTACCTCTATGAGCAAAATTCACATTCCTACTCCTTTGCGGCAATATGTGGGCAAGCAGGCTTCGGTGGAAGTGCACGGCGCCACGGTCGGCGAGGCCATGAATTCGCTGGTGGCGCAGCATCCCGAACTGCGGAAACATCTTTATACCGAGGAAGGCAAACTGCGGGCGTTTGTGAATGTCTACGTCAACGACGAAGACATCCGCTACCTGCTCAAAGAAGCGACCGTGCTGCAGGATGGTGATAGCATTTCGATTGTGCCTTCCATCGCCGGAGGCGCAGGCAGTGCCCCGTCTTCATGTCATCCCGAGCAAAGCGAGGGACCTAGGTGTCTGCTTGAAGCCGCTCGCTGAGTGATGGCGCAAAGAGAAACCCAGATCCCTGGCTTCGTTCGGGATGACAAGCTTTTTTCGCCGACCGGCATCCTGATCCCCTGATTCGAAAGCTGGTTCGTTTAATATCCAACGAGGAAATTATGGCAACGATAACGACCACAGAAATTCCAGTCACGCTCAACAAAGACGAAATCCTGCGCTACTCACGCCACCTGATCATGCCCGAGGTCGGCATGGAGGGCCAGCAGAAGCTGAAAGCCGCGCGTGTGCTCTGCATCGGCACCGGGGGCCTGGGATCGCCGCTGGCGCTCTATCTCGCAGCGGCCGGCGTGGGCACGCTCGGCCTGGTTGATTTCGATGTGGTCGACTATACGAATCTGCAGCGACAGATTATTCACTCCACCGCCGACGTGGGCCGCAAGAAGCTTGACTCCGCCGCCGACAAACTGAAAGGGATCAATCCTTTTCTGAATCTGCGAACCTTCGACACCATGTTGAACAGTTCGAATGCGATGGAATTGTTTCGCGACTTCGACATCATCGCCGACGGCACCGATAACTTTCCCACGCGCTACTTGGTCAACGATGCCTGCGTGCTGAGCGGCAAGCCGAACGTCTACGGTTCGATCTTCCGCTTCGAAGGTCAGGCCAGCGTGTTTGCCACCAAAGACGGACCGTGCTATCGCTGCCTCTATCCCGAGCCGCCACCACCGGGCCTGGTTCCTTCCTGCGCGGAGGGCGGCGTGCTCGGAATTCTTCCCGGCCTGGTGGGCGTAATGCAGGCCACCGAAGTCATCAAATTGATTCTCGGCATCGGCGATCCACTGATTGGGCGCTTGCTGCTGATTGACGCGCTGGGCATGAAGTTTCGCGAACTCAAGCTGCGCAAGAATCCCGATTGCCCGGTGTGCGGCACGCATCCCACCGTCACGAAGCTGATAGACTACAACGAGTTTTGCGGCATTCGTGGGGAGGAAAAATCGGTGAGCAGCGGAGTTCCGGAAATTCAGGTGGAAGAGTTGAAGCGGCGGTTGGACGCGAAAGACGATGTGTTCGTGCTCGATGTGCGTGAGCCCCACGAATACCAGATCTGCAACATCGGCGGATATCTGATCCCGCTGAACGATCTGCCGAAGCGCGTCAACGAGCTCGACTCCAGCCGCGAGATGGTCGTCCATTGCAAGATGGGCGGACGCAGCGCCAAGGCGGTCGCATTCCTGCAGCAGGCGGGATTCACCAAAGTCCACAACCTGGCTGGTGGGATTACGGCGTGGTCGGAGCGCGTGGATCCGAAGGTGCCGAAGTACTAGAACAGTTGCCGCACTTGATTGCTAGTCGAAAGGGAGCGCTTGCGCGCTCCCTCATTGTTTTGCAAGTACTGCCTGCAGGTCCGCGTTTGTAAATACGCTGCGAGCTGCTTGCTCGACTTACTTGCTCGACCCGGACTGCATTCCATCGCTCATTTCGCCGATTTCGAGTGCGTATTTCTTGCCTTCGAAGCGAGCTCCGGTTAAGGTGCTGGTTCCGTCATCGTTGCGCTTCACCACCGCCGCACTGTTAGCCGAAGGAGAGCCCATATCCACAACTTTCCCCGGCACTTTCGCAACCACAGTCTTGCCTTTCAGGATGCTCACTTCCACGTTGGGGCCGCTGCCGTCCCATTGAAGTTTGTAGTCGCCGGGCTTGAGTTTCGCTCCGTTGATGCTCGTCGGATTGCTCAATACCAGGTTGGCCTTGGTGGCCGCGAACGCGCTCGAGGCCAGCAGCACAGCCAACCCCATGACCAGACTTTTTGAAACTGTCGCGAACTTCATAAGCTGCTCCTTTTTCTTTCCCAAACTAAAGTCGGGAATTGGTTGAGGCGGCCCGGCTCGCGACCAACACGAGAAAACAGTTGTGTTTTCCCACGAATCGCATAGAATGCTGCCGCCGGGGTTCAGCAGACTTGCTCAGCAGAAATGCTGAACAAAAATGCCGAGCAGACAAAGTCGTGGCCCACAAGTCACAAGCTTGTTCTGCCGTCCTGGGGGTTTTCTCATCTGGGCCGCCAAACCGAGTGTGAGAGAATCCCCAAACCCCGCAATAATTTCGCTTCGACGGTAGCCAGCGTCACCTCTGCGCTGGCCTGTTACTCACCCGCCTGTTACTCACCCGCCTGTTACTCACTCTGACAGTTACGCATTCTCTTCCGTCAAAGTTCCATTCAATTGTGATCGTGCCGTTGTTTCTTGGACGCACTCTCTTGGACGTTGGACGCAAGCTTCCGATAGCAGTAATGTCGCGAATTCATGACGAATTCACCACCAATTCATATTGCGCAACAGGATGTAGAAGGGGCACAGCAGGCGGCTGTTTTGTGAGAGCGCCTTCATGTGGCGCGGGCACTCTTGCCCGCGAACGCCGCCAGAGAATCGATCGCCGAATATTGTCGAATTGCGACGTTAAGTTCGTTTTCCCATCAGGACGAAGCGAAACCTTCGGTCTTGTTCGTAGCTAGAATCTCGTAGCTAAATTCTCGCAGTCAGATTCTCGTGATTAGATTCTGCGGGCAAGAGTGCCCGCGCCACGCGCATCAGTCCGCGTCTCCGTGCTGCCGCTCGACCGACCAGATCTTCGCTGCGTCCGTCTCGAACGGGTACACATGCACCATCCAGTTGAAGACCACGGGGATGAAGGTGCCGCCGGCCGCGTCGCAGGCTTCCTGCGTGCTGATGGATCCGCGCATGCCAAACTGCGGGTGTGCCGAAAACCCTTCCCCTCGCTTGTCCGCGGGAGCCCGGCAGAAATTTACGTGCTCGTGCCACTGGGCCACGCTGAGCGGGACGCGTTCGTCGAGTTGATCTTCCGTAAGACGCTTGGGCGCGGTATACATCACGCCGATTAGCTTGTAGTCGTCGCCATGTTTTTCGTAGAGCAGCGACGTGGGGTGTTCGGGATTGAAATGAAAGGCCGCTTCCATGCCGTAGCCGTAGTTGGTGAAGTGGTACATCTTCTGCGGAACATTAGGAAAGAAGATCTTGAAGCCGTCGGCCAGAGCGGCGTGGTAATCCATATATCTCTGTGAGGCTTTGCGCGCTGCCTCGACAATTTGTTGCGCGCGCGCCGCGTCGCCCGGCCTCGGCGGGCGCAGAGCCGTCATCTTCATATGCGGGCCCATATCCATGTGGCCCTCCATCGAATTCATGACGTGCGCGCTGGCGTCGTTCTCGGCATCCTTGTCATTGCCGGACGCGCTGCCCATGTTCATGCCTTTCATGTTCGACATGTCATGGCCGGACATGTCCATGCCAGGCATCGACTGTTGGCTGCCGGATTGCGCGGCGCTCGGCGAAGTGCTCGACGCCTGTCCCCAGGCCACGCTGCACAGGATGCCGCAAGCCATTACGGCGATGACGCTCACGCTTCGATTGCACATAGCAAATCCCCCCGCGACGAACTAAAATCTCATTTGATACTAACCCTGCCGCAGCACCGATGTTTCTGCAAGAAATCTCCGGTTACCTGCGATTACAGAGGTAATCGGCGGTTGGCGGCCTGCCGCGATTTCTGATACACCTGACTGCTTGACCCTCGAATTCGCCATCCTCCTTTTTCTTGCCGGAATACTCGGCGGAGCCCTCAATTCCGTCGCCGGAGGCGGCAGCTTCATTGCGTTCCCGGCGCTGCTGTTCACCGGCGTGCCTCCGATTCCCGCCAATGCCACGAATACCATCGCGCTCTGGACCGCAGCCGCGGCCAGCGGAGGCGCGTACCGCAAGCAGCTGGACGTTCCGCGGCGCATCATGATTCCGCTGCTGGTTGCGAGTCTGATCGGCGGATTGATTGGCGCTCTGCTTCTGTTGAAGACGCCGGCGCAGACGTTCATGCGCGTGCTTCCGTGGTTAACCCTGGGAGCGACTTTGCTGTTTGCCTTCGGCAAGAAACTTGCCGGCGGACGGCGTTCAGTCATTGAGCACGAAACGTCCACCGCAGCGCTCGCGGCCACAACTCTGTTTCAGTTGTGTGTCGCCGTCTACGGCGGCTACTTCGGCGGGGGCATGGGCATTGTGATGCTCGCCATGCTGGCCGTGCTGGGCATGACCGACATTCACGCCATGAACGCACTGAAGAGCGTGTTGGGATTTGTGATCAACGGCGTCGCAGTGGTCACTTTCATTGTGGCGGGCGCGGTGTATTGGAAGCACGGCATCGTAATGATCGTCGGCGGCATCGTCGGCGGATACCTCGGCGCGCACTACGCGCTGAAGATTCCGCCGGTCTGGATAAGAATGTTTGTGGTGCTGGTGGGCGCGGGCATGACAGTATATTTCTTCTGGAAGTCGTACTGAATATTCGACGATACACTTCTCGTTGTCATCCCGAGCAAAGCGAGGGACCTGGGTTTTTGCTCGGAGCGCCTGAGAAGTGGTTGCGGAGCAGAAACCCAGGTCCCTCGCTTTGCTCGGGATGACAAGACGAGTAGTCTTACTGAATCGGCTCGGAAACGTGTTCGTGCACGATGAGCCACTTGCCGTCGATGTTCTCGAAGATCACCGTCCAGCGGAAATTGCCCATCTCGACTTTCCCTGATTTCGTGGTCATCTGCTCAGCGATGGTGGCCGTCGCCCACACCAAGTCTCCGTGGGGATGGATGGCCAGGTCGTCATTGAGCGTAAACTTCGCGCTCTTATAGGCGGCGATCAGTCCCTGGGCGCCTTTCGCGTATTCGTCCCAACTGCCGTATTTCAGCGGTGCGATGTCGAAAAAGACATGCGGGCCGGTGGCGTAATACTGGGCAGTGTTGGCGGGATCAAGGGTAGACCAGCCGTCCCATATCTTCTGCATGAAGGCTTTATCGGGAGCGGAGCCGGCGGACTTCGTCATAGTTGATTTCTTCGCTTGAGCGAAGCCGGATAAGGTGAGGGCGAGCAGGCATAACGAAACGGTAAGAAAGCGCTTCAGCATTGGGTTCCTCCAAAGATTCGGCGAGATTCTCGCACAGCACCTGAAAATCCACAATGAGTGCCGTTCCTCTTCGGATACTCTTGAGGCAGCGATGGGCCAGGTGTAGGATTCGCAGGTGATGGTGATGGCTACGGCTTTGCTCCACGGCGACATATGGACGCTCTTGGCGGCAATAACGTATACGCTCGTGGTCTATCTAGGCCACCCGATCGGCGCAGTTGTCCTAGCTCTCAAGTACCTACGCAAAGGTAAGGCGCCTCGAGGAAAGTGACGGAGGGCCTCAAGGAGTGAAACCAAGATCCCGCACGGTTTCGTTTGACCGATTTCCACAGCGCACGTTAGAATAGTGAAGTTTGCCTGTACTGGCCGACCCGTTCTGGGGACGCCTGCCCTGGCTGCTAACGCGCCGGAGCGGAAAACACAGCAAGCACAGGAAATCGGCAAGCCCATGATTGCGCTCGTGTGCGCTCTGGGTTTCGTGAAGGCTCCCTTGCAGGAGTTCCAATTTACGGGCTGAATTTCAACGACATTTGACGGAGGCAGACGTATGCACGCGGTTATCCGCGCCGGTGGAAAGCAGTACCGGGTGGCGCCCGGCGATGTAGTTCGAGTGGAAAAACTTGTCCCCGGCACCGACGGACTGGTCGAGTTTCCGGTGGTCGCCGTATTCAACGAAGGCCAGGTGGGCAAGCAGGGGGACGGGCGCGTGGTCGGCCAGGTTGTCGAACAAGGCCGCGGCGCGAAGATCCTTGTGTTCCATTACAAGCGCAAGAAACAGTACAAGAAGCTGCGCGGACATCGGCAGTCGTACACGGCCGTGCGCATCTCTGAGATCGCGTTTGGCGGGCAGAGCTTCAAGGCTCCGGAGCTGCCGAAGAAGGAAGCGAAGCCGAAGAAGGTGAAGGCGGCCGAGGCTGAGTCCGAGGCACCGGCAGAAGCGACGCCGCATAAGAGTTCAGCCAAGAAGAAGGCTGCACCGAAGAAGGCCGCGAAGAAGTCGCCTTCGAAGAAGAAGTAACAACTAAATGTAGACGGGCGAGTCGCCCGTCCCCACACGATCGAACTGAGAACTAACAACCGAGAACTGAGAACTGTCATATGGCACATAAAAAAGGGCAAGGCACTTCACGAAACGGCCGCGATTCGAACGCGCAGCGGCTTGGATTCAAAGCATTCGGCGGGCAGATCGTGCCCGGCGGCACCATCATTGTGCGGCAACGGGGTACACCGGTGAAGCCGGGGCTGAACGTCGGCCGCGGCAAGGACGACACTCTCTTCGCCAAAATCACCGGCCGCATCAAGTTCCTCAACAAGGGGCAGATGGGCAAGTTCGTGATGGTTGAACCGATCGAGATAGTCGAGTAGAGGTTCCGCTGTCGGAAGGTTCGCGGCGCGGGAACGCCCGCGTCACACCAGCCTCGCCTTCGGGACGAGGCTTTTTACTTGCAGTCGTTGGTCGTTGGCCATTGGTCGTTGGCAAACCCAAGGAACCCGCGCGCGATCTGGCGACCCGCGACAACGACGAGCTGCGAAAGACCAACGACGGACGACCAACGACGGACGACCAACGACGGACGACCAACGACCGATTTCTCCATGTTCATCGATGAGGCAAAAATTCGGGTCAAGGCCGGCGACGGCGGCAACGGCTGCATGGCCTTCCGGCGCGAGAAGTTTGTACCTCGTGGCGGCCCCTCTGGCGGCGACGGCGGACGCGGTGGCGACGTCGTAATGGTCTCTTCGCAGCGCCACAACACCCTCATCCATTTCCGCTATAACCCGGAGCACAAGGGGCAGCGCGGCCAGCACGGTATGGGCTCAAACTGCTCGGGCTCCGACGGCGACTCGGTCATCCTGCAAGTGCCTGTGGGCACAGCCCTTTACGATCAGGACACCGGAGAACTGATTCACGACTTTCAGTCCCCCGATGAGGAGGTCGTCATCGCCAAAGGCGGCCGTGGCGGCCGCGGCAACCAGCACTTTGCCACCAGCACACACCAGGCCCCACGCGAACACGAACTGGGCCGCGCCGGCGAAGAGCGGAATTACCGATTGGAGCTGAAGCTGCTGGCCGATGTTGGCCTGG
>JBEKRY010000141.1:0-12078 GCA_049517555.1 Candidatus Sulfotelmatobacter sp.
GCGTGTCGGATTCCGGAGAGGGACGGTGGACGGTGCAGGCAGCGGTGGACGAGGGCATTCCGGCGCCGGTGATCAGCGCCGCGCTCAGTTCCCGTTTTGCGTCACGCGGCAACGAAGAATATGCCGCCAAACTGCTTTCGGCGATGCGCTACGAATTCGGCGGCCACAAGGAGAAAGCTGCCGGTAAGCCGGAGGCGGCCTGATGGCGGATTTCCAATCTGACGCTTTTGTATTTTTCGGCGCCACCGGCGATCTCGCGCACAAACAGATCTTTCCGTCGCTGCAGGGGTTGATTCGCGATGAAGGTTTCAATCTGCCAATCGTTGGCGTGGCTAAAGCGGGTTGGAATCTTGATCAGCTCAAAGCGCGCGCTAAGGACAGCCTCGAAAAACACGGGGGCCTCGACCAGGATGCGTTCAATAAACTGACAGGCCTTTTGCGCTACGTGGACGGCGACTACAACGACCCGAACACTTTCGCCCAACTGCGTAAAGAGTTGGGCTCGGCGAAACAACCGCTACATTACTTTGCGATTCCACCCAGCTTGTTCGGCACGGTTGCCGAAGGACTGGCCAAGTCAGGCTGCGCTGAGAATGCGCGTGTCGTGGTGGAGAAGCCCTTCGGACGTGACCTGGCGTCGGCGCAAGAACTCAACCGAATTCTGCACCGCTATTTCCCCGAAGAACGAATCTTCCGCATCGATCATTTTCTGGGAAAGGAACCGGTACAGAACATTCTCTACACCCGCTTCGCTAATCCAATGTTTGAGCCGATTTGGAATCGCAACTACGTGCGAAGCATTCAGATCACCATGGCGGAGAAGTTCGGAGTCGAGGATCGCGGCAAGTTCTACGACGAAGCCGGCACGGTGCGGGATGTGGTTCAAAATCACTTACTGCAAGTCTTGGCTCTCCTGGCCATGGATCCGCCGAGCGGGGAGGCTCACGACGCGTGGCGCGACCAGAAGGCCGCGTTGCTCAAGGCGATACGGCCGATTGCTCCGGGGGACGTTGTGCGCGGCCAGTACAACGGTTATCGATCAGTGCCGGGCGTAGACGCTGTTTCCACGATCGAGACTTTCATCGCGCTCAAGCTGTACATCGAAACATGGCGATGGGCCGGCGTGCCCATCTATATCCGCGCAGGAAAAATGCTACCGGTGACCGCTACTGAAGTGTTCGTTGAATTCAAACGGCCGCCGATGGAAACCTTTGGCGAGATCGTTCCTTCCACGTCCGCACATCTGCGCATGCGTATCAGTCCAGACATCGCCATCGGAATGGGGGTACGAGTGAAGACGCCGGGCGAGCAGATGACAGGCAGCGACGTGGAACTCACGCTCACCGAGCAGGCGGCCAACGACAGGCCGCCGTACGAACGGCTACTCGGCGACGCCATGCGCGGACTGACTGAGCTCTTCACCCGTCAAGACGTAGTGGAAGCGCAATGGCGCGCGGTCGATCCGATCCTGGGCAACGTTACGCCGGTGCATCCCTATGAGCCGGGGACGTGGGGGCCCGGCGAGGCTGCCCTTCTCATCGCCAGCGACGGACCATGGGTTAATCCCACGGTGCACGAAGAAAACGAGAAAGAGTTAGAAGAATAAACCAGCGATTGACGGAACTGCCTACGCGACATGCCAAATCCTGCTGAAGTGTTCCATTCTGACCAGACACGCATTCCTTGGTTACTTAATACTTTGTAAATCACAGCCGGATCGTTGCAGAGGTCTGTGAGTACACAGGAGGATTTGTGTCTCGATTGCGGATGTTGCAAATTTTGATCGCTACGGTGTTTCTGAGCGCCGGATTGGCCGTTGTGCCCATTATGGCCGCGGGCACGACCCAGACGTTTACTGGAAAAGTCAGCGACGCCATGTGTGGCGCCAAGCACACAGAGGGGCTTGCCCCAGCAGCCTGTGTTCGTGCCTGCGTGCAGAAGGGCGCCAAGTATGCCTTAGTTGTCGGCGACAAGGTCTATACCCTTGACACTTCGGATCAAGCGACGCTAGACACTCTCAACAAGTTGGCTTGGGAGCAAGCTAAAGTCACAGGCACCGCCGACGGGACCACGATTTCGGTGAAGACGGTCTCTGCTGCCAAGTAGCTCGCGGACGGAGGCGCCGAGGGCAATGTTTCTCGCGCTCCCGTGTTGCGAAGCCGGTTCTGATGAAAACTGATCTGGATACAACGGCGACTGAAGAACGCAGGTCCATGTGGTTGGGCGTTGGAAGGCTCCTGCTTATAGTTGTCTTGGCACTCCTCTTTTTTCTGCTTGCCCACAGCATGGTGCGTCACCGCTTCTTCAGAGGAGGCTGGCGTAACCAGCATGGCTCCATCACGCCCTAATAACTCGCGAGCCTTTCGAATAATGGGACGAGCGGATGATTGCCGACCAGTTTCCTGTCCATCGTCCGGAATGAGATTATGGAGTCGCAGACCAAAAGGAAATCGGCACGGCCTAACGCGATCTCCATAACGAATTATGGCTGCAATTGTCGAAGTCGCACCTTCGAATTCTTCCACAAAGCCGGTCCGGACCAAATCCTCGTCTGGACTCACGACCGCTGAAGCGCAGAACCGTCTTCAAAAAGACGGGGCCAATGCAATGCCCGATGTGTCCGCCCATCCGATTCGAAACGCATTGGCCAAGTTCTGGGCGCCTGTCCCTTGGTTGCTCGAAGCGTCGATTGTGCTTCAGGTCGTGCTCCATAAGTATGCCGAGGCTGCGGTCATTGCAGGCCTGCTAATCTTCAACGCAGCCCTGGCCTATTTTCAGGAGGGTCGCGCCCAGGCTACCTTGAAGGCTTTGAATTCGCGTCTCGCCTTGAACGCCTCCGTTGAGCGTGATGATGTCTGGAAGACGGTGCCGGCCGCGGAGTTGGTGCGCGGCGATCTCGTGAAGTTGTCACTTGGCGGAGTCGTGCCCGCGGATGTGCATTTGATCGGGGGATCGATCTTGCTCGATCAATCCATGCTTACCGGGGAATCTCTGCCCATTGAGGCTGGTCCGGGCGTTGATACCTATGCCGGAGCATTGGTCCGACGCGGTGAAGCAACCGCAGAAGTTACAGCCACCGGCGTTCATACCAAGTTTGGTCGTACCGCAGAACTCGTGCGCACGGCGCACGCTGCAAGTTCGCAGCAGAACGCTGTATTGCGCATCGTGCGTAATCTGGCTATTTTCAACGGCGTCGTCATCCTTATTATCGGAGCGTATGCCTACTTTCACGCGATGCCGTGGAGCGAGCTTATCCCTCTGCTGCTCACGTCGGTTCTTGCTGCAATACCCGTGGCGTTGCCGGCAACATTCACGCTCGCGGCGGCGCTCGGAGCGCGATCTCTGGCGAAGCTCGGCGTGTTGCCGACACGTCTATCGGCTGTAGATGAGGCAGCGACAATTGATGTGTTGTGCTCGGACAAAACCGGAACGCTCACTCGCAATGAACTTTCGGTCACCAGCGTTAAGCCGATGCCAGGCTTTGATGAAGCCCACGTTCTCGGCATGGCAGCCCTCGCAAGTTCTGAGGGCGGAGATGACGCTGTGGATGCGGCGATTCGCTCTGCCTCCACCCAAAAGCCCGCGTTGGATCTTCCAAAGCTAATCACGTTTGTGCCATTCGACCCCGCCAAGAAAACTTCCGAAGCAACGGCAACCGATGCAACGGGGAGCGTAGAGCGCATCGTCAAGGGGGCCTTCACGGTAGTCGCGAGCCTCACCGCCGCACCACCTACCGCCGCTGGTTTAGCCGACGAACTGGAAAAGCAAGGCTTCAGAGTGTTAGCAGTAGCTGCGGGCACCGCAACAGCTTTGAAGCTTTTGGGCCTAATTGCACTCAGCGACCCGCCCCGTAAGGACTCGATCTCTCTGATCTCCGAGCTCAAGACCCTGGGCGTGCGCACTGTGATGGTGACGGGTGACGCTCCGGCTACGGCGGCAATCGTCGCTCACGCAGTGGGCTTGGATGGGTCTGTTTGCCCGCCCGGAGCAATCCCCGAAGGTGTAAAACCTGAGGATTTTGCGGTATTCGCAAGTATTCTTCCCGAAGGAAAATTTGATCTCGTCAAGGCCTTCCAGAAGAACGGGCATACGGTTGGGATGTGCGGCGATGGCGCCAACGACGCGCCAGCGCTGCGTCAGGCACAGATGGGCATTGCTGTATCAAGCGCTACCGATGTCGCCAAGTCGGCAGCTGGTATTGTGCTGACGGAGGCTGGGCTTGGCGGCATCGTGGCCGCCGTAAAAGAAGGAAGGATCACCTTTCAGCGCATTCTTACCTACACGCTGAACTCCGTCCTCAAGAAGATTGTGCAGGTGCTTTTGCTGGCAATCGGCCTGGTCACGACCGGACACGCGGTTTTGACGCCCATGCTGATGGTCATTGTGATGATCACCGGCGACTTCCTGGCCATGGCGTTGACCACCGACAGAGTCAGGCCATCGCCCATGCCAAATTCCTGGCAAGTCGGCAGGATCACGATGGCCGGAGTTACTCTGGGAGGCTGCTTTTTAGCGTTCTGTGTAGCTGTCCTGGCGGTCGGCAAGTTCGAAATGCAATTCGGAATCGAAGCCCTGAGAACGCTTTCTGTCGTTGCCATCGTATACGGAGGCCAAGCCACTATTTACGCCCTTCGAGGGCGTCGCCACCTCTGGGGACTGCGCCCCACGGTATGGCTCGTGGCTTCCTCCGTTGCCGACATTCTAATTATCTCGACCCTGGCTATTCGCGGAATTGCGATGGCACCACTGCCGGCTCCCGTCCTGGCATGTGAGTTTGGAGCGGCCATCATTTTCGGATTGATCTTAGGCGGGGTGAAGATCCCTGTTTTTGCCCGGCTTGGCATCTCGTGATCACAGACGGATTGTTGTCAAACACTTCTTAATTAGCGCTGCAAGCATCTTGAATGCACAAATCCATCCGCACTACACCTTTGCTTCCGGGGAGTCTGCGACTCCTTCCGGCGGTAAGAAATCCGGCAGGTCAAGACGTGCGACACCAATTCGCCTGTCAGCCATCCCGTAATAGACATCGAAGCGATTGGGTAGGCCGAGATCATCGCGCCGGTCGATGCCGGTCGGGAACACGACGTGGGCGACGGTCCCGCTGCATTCCTGCGGCAGCGTTGGCGTCAGCACCGGCTCGACCGAACGATAGCGGATGACTTGCGGATGGTCTTTCGAGAGGACCATCACGCCGGCCGAGTAGCATAGGTTGTGTTTGTCCTTGCGCGGATTCTCCAGTTCGCTGACGCCGTGGTAAACGATCAGCCAGCCGTGGCGAGTCAGGATTGGCGGCGTGCCACCGCCGATCTTGAGCCGCTCCCAGGGTGACACCGGGGTCGCCAGCCGATGATGAGACATGAACCGACCGAGACGATTCGTTTCGCGGGGCTCCAACGACATTACGCAGTAGGAAATCCAAATGCTTTCCCGATCGAGATCAACCTTACGAGCCGCGGGATGGCGAACGATTTCCTCTGGACGAGTGCCAGGAAAAAGTGGCCGGTGCAGGATAGCCAACTCTGGGTGCCCGGATGGATTAGGAATTGCAACCGGAAAGAGACTGGAGTCCTTGTCATCCACATCGCCGCATTCGACGCCATGGTAAGGACCGAAGGTCGCGAGCCCGAGACGTTTCCAGTGGAACAGATCCTTCGATAAGGCCAGGGCAATTCGCGGGCCTTCCGGCGAAAAAGCCGTGTAAGTCATCATGTAGCTGTGCAGCGGTTCCACGAAGGTGATGCGAGGATCTTCGCAGCCGCCACCGCCATCGGGGCGGCGCTCATAATCAGCTTCCGGTTCCAGCGCGATGCCGAGGCGCTCGACGCCTGCCGGATCGCCGGCTTTATTGAACCGCACTCGCGCAATGCCAATGCGCGAGTAATTTCCTCTAGCAACCAGCCGCGGGAACAGGTAGAGCTCGCCGTCCGGGCCGCGAGCGGCGGCCGGGTTCAGGACGCCCTCGACCTCCTGCGCATTCCCCGGCTCCGGCTGCATCAACATTCCCAGCCGTTGCAACTTGAGTCCGGTCGTCAAATTCTTATCCAGAACGGCTCCCATAATTTCAGGCCGCCTTACTACCGTCTGCTAAACAGGCGATGATGGTTTGAATAACCCGCTTGGTCTCGTGGGGATCCTTAACCGGGATGCAATCGACACCCGCTGTTTCGGCAGGATAGTCATTGCCGCCCACGTACAGGGCGTCACCGATATAGATCATCTCTTTGATCGAAATACCGAGCAGGTCGCGCAGTTTTCCGATGCCGTAGGCCTTGTCAATGCCGGGCTTGGTAATGTCAATCGAGGTCGAGCCTCCGATTCGGACCGAGAACTCGGGAATGGAAGTATCAAGAATCGCTTTGATCTTCTTCCGTTTGGCGAAATCAGGGTCCCATTTTTCCTTTTCCTCCAAGGGAGCCTGCTGACCTAAGGCAGAAAATGTGATCTGGCTTCCGCGGTCTTCGATTTGCTCGCCCCAGAGCTTTTCGATTTTGAAGTCTGCAACTCCAATTGCCTTCTTGAGGGCATCGAGGATTTTATCTCTTTGATCTTTAGTGAAATCTTCCGAATAGATCTTTTTCCAGTCTGCCGACTCGTACCGGAAAAACTTTGTGCCGCAGGTAGGAAGAAGAGATAAATTGGCCAGGAGTTGGTCGTGGGGAAGATTGGAGACGAGTTGCTCTTCAAACTGCGGCCAACCGCCGCCGGAAATGACCGCCACTTTCACAATGGCAAGAAGGTCATGCAGCAGCCCCGACATTTCGGGGTCGACAGGCGCTTTACTAGCGGCAAGTGTGCCATCGAGATCAAACACAATCAGCTTTTTCACCATGCCCTCCGTCTGCTAAATTCTCAAGCACTCAAGCGGGGATTGCGATTTCCAACAAGTTCACTGCACCCCGCGGCCGAAAAACACACGTTCCGAGCGCCGCGGGCAAAACGAATACATCACCTTTTCCGACGGCGTAGGTGGCGCTGCCGTGCTCAACATCTCCCGCCCCCTCGAGGCATACCAGTACGCGCGGCAAATCCTCCGCGCCGACTTTGAACGGCGCTTGTCCGCGCAATCGCCACAGCCAGAAATGTTCACAGTGAAACAGTCTCTCGCGTTCCACCGGGTTGGTTGCTTCCAGCGCGGGCCTTACCAGACTGACCGGACCTTCCGAAAAATCAATGCAGGCCATCGCCTTATCGACTTGGAGTGGCCGCGGCTGTCCCGTCTTCGGATCAATGTGGTTCCAGTCATACAACCGAAGCGTCACGTCGCTATTCTGCTGAATCTCGAACACCACAAGGCCGCCACCCAGAGAGTGAACCGTACCGGCGCGCAGGAAAATAGCGTCGCCGGACTTCGGAGTTAAACATGCGAGGTGGTCAGCCACTGTCCCGTTCGTGAGTGCGTGCCGCAGATCGGCTTCCGTGGTAGCGGCCTGGAGTCCCGCATAGATCCGGCTTTGGGCCTCGGCTTCGAGTACAACCCAAGCCTCGGTCTTCGGGGTCTCGCCCGCAGGGAGCAGGTTCGTATTCGCTTTGGTGGGATGCACCTGGACCGAAAGCATTTCGTGAACGTCGAGGAACTTCAGCAAGAGTGGGAAGCGAGGAAAGCGCCCGGCCAGCCTTCCCATGATTTGCTTTGGGAACTGCCGCAGCAATTGGCCGATGGTCTGTCCCTTGAGTGGTCCATCC
This sequence comes from Candidatus Sulfotelmatobacter sp., assembly GCA_049517555.1. GTDB lineage: Bacteria > Acidobacteriota > Terriglobia > Terriglobales > Acidobacteriaceae > Sulfotelmatobacter. Next base: position 7,687 of record JBEKRY010000141.1, read on the forward strand.
GTGACGCGGCTCTGATGGTCGTCGCGATCACTCAGTAACCAAGCTTCCCCGATCGGGCCGCTGGGAAGGGGCGCGGTGAGCAGACTCGCTAAATCCCGGCCGCCCCACAGCCGATACTGATAGATCGGTTCGAATCGCAGAGGATACAGAAGGGCCTGATGCAATACTCCTTGCTTGTCGTCGACAGGCAAGCCTACCGTGGTGTCGATCATGACTGGTCTGAGAATGCCGACTCGGGAGGAGGGGGATCGGTTCTGTGAGTCCGTTCATCGTGCAATTTGCCGAGGGTATGTTCGATCAATCTGGCTAACTTATCGGCAGCGCCGTTGACGGCCAGGTCGATGGTTGCCGCTTCATCGGTGACGGCGACGGGCTGGCGGCCTTCGAGGCGAGCCTCCATCATGCAACGTTTGTTATTCTGGCGGCTCTTCGGGCCGCTCTCGTCGGTCAGGTGGACTTCCACCCGAGTGATGTGATCGCTCATTCGGCTCAGGGCATTCTGCACTACGCCCCTGATCCGGTCGGCCAGCGCCTCGTGACCTTCGATTGTGTGGTCGGTATTCACCTGGATGTGCATGCTGATCTCCTTCCGAATGGTTTGATCGAGGTTTCTACCCTCTATCCGTTGCCGATGCAAAGTTCATGGAACCCGGCTACCCGCGGGCATTTGCCTCTGGCGGCCGGAAGGCACCATCGACAAGTCGTTGGTTCCGACGTAAATACCGATAGCAACAAGCATAGCGACCAGTCCGAACCAGAATCGCCAATCATGATGTGCGCGCCGCCAGTACGGAATCTGGCCATGGCTATGATGACTCTCGCCGTTCGGATGCAAATGTTCCGTATTGTGCATGGTCATGCTCGTCTCCGAATCAAATCGAGGGTGGGGTGCCATCCTGTAGGCGAACCTTCGCTTTAAGCAAGAGTGACCGAGTCACGGTTTCTGAGTCGCAGCTTCCGCACGTTGAATCGGTCCTGTTTTCTGGCCCAACTCTTGGGTGAGCTTGTGAACGTTTATGGAATGTTCGTGCGCCTGTTTGCTGAGCTCGTGAGCATTGAGGTGATCTTGTTTGCCATGGGCGACAGCCGCCGCCGCGTGCGCGTGGGCCGCAAGGTTGTGGAGTTCTGCAGCTCGTTCGTGTGGTCTCTGTGACATGATTCTTCTCCTCGTCACTATGCGTTATCGCATGAGTCGTCGCTCGGGCTGACCTTCTCGACATTTAGGGGACGACGGTTTATGCAACGCGGTCGTTGTCATTTCGATACTCTTCGGGAACGTCGTCCTCGGACACCTCATGGGTCGTGACCTCTGAGACATCCGGATCTTTGGCGTTCTCTACACCGTCGACAATCGAGGCTTCAAAGGCGTTCCCCTCTTCCACTAATTCCTCGACGCTCTCGGAATCCGCTTCGGCCGGTCGCGACATGCCCTGAATGTCGCCGGACTGCCCGGCTGAGTTCGTTTCACGTTCCTCTTCGTCTTCGTCGCGCTCGTTATTGCGCCGATTATCTGAAACCATGGGCTCTTGCCTCGTTGAAATGAGCTACCGCGTTTCTGCGGCTCTGGGTACTACGCGGCCACTGGTTCCGCTGTATGCAATGTCGAGTGGGCAGGATTCGTGCTTTCGATGATCTCCCTCGCCTTGGCCACTTCTGCAGCTGTGCCATGAGCGATCAGGAGAAACTGATCTGTCGTGAGCGCCGTCTGGTACTTCACAATGCTGTCCTTGGGGATGCCTATGCTGAAGAGACCGGCTCCCAAAGCGCCCAACGCACCTACCTCTACGGCGCCTTCCAGTCCTGCTACGATCCACGCCACCAGAGGTCCAGCCACTAAAATTGGGCCGAGCCCCGGGATCACGAACATCGCGGATCCGAACAAGAGGGCCCAAAACCCTCCCCAGAACGCCCCAACCTTGCCCCAATATTTCATGCGGTCGCCGGTATTGTAGTAGCCGACCACTTGCTCATCGGTGTGATATCCCTTCCCAACGATCGACAATTTGTGCATGTCGACTCCGCCACGCTGAAGTTCTTTGACCGCTCGATCCGCATCCGTATGAGTGTGATAAATCGCAACAACTGAATTTTCGATAGACATTTGTTAATCTCCTCGGCTACTTGCCGAAATTCTTCAACCCATCAACATAGGTTCCCACTCGCAGTATGACAAGGCATACATGCGAAGACTGGTTCCTATTGCTCAGTATCGGTGTTTAGTTCGGTGCTCGATTACACGCCCACGAACTCGGGACGGTAATCCTTCCAAATGCCCGAAGCCGGCGAGATCACGCGGACAGGAGCATCTTCAGCGTGCTTCGCGGTCCTCGCCCATTGCCAGGCATGCTGAATTTCGGAGGATTCGAAGTAGCGCGTCTCTGACTGCAGAACGGCGGCTCCGGCAGTAAAGAGTTCCACAAGCTCTTCCCAACGGTGGGCTCCGACGACTGCCATACGAGCGATATGACTTGTGTGCTTCTGGAGAAACCGCAAATCATCCCAGCGCGCCTTCCATTCGGCTCCGTGCATTTCCGTCAGGTCCACCAGAATGCCGATCGGATGCTTTTTGTGCTGGGCAATGAAGAACTCGAGCTGGGGCTCGAACGTCTTGAGTTCCTCATCCAATAGCTTTCCGACGACCTTAAAGCCGAACGCGACTCCCCCAGTTTCCTTCAGACGTTCAATCATTGGCGCACCTCACTGTTTCGTTTGAAAGCCGTAGTCATTCTTCCGAGGCATTGGGATCCACGACAAGCGAGCGGAGTTGCAGCCCAGAGAAAATTCCACAATTCCCGGTCAGGTGGAGCGGACACAGTGCAGTTGCTAGTCGTCAATTCGCTTCGCGGCCGAGGAAAATAGATATTCCATTCTCACGCGCATACCACGCTCCCTCACATTGCCGGCATCGTCACCTCGCTGCGCATACTGGGCAAATTCCGCGTTTGTAGTGATGCCTTTGTCTTTCAATAGTTGGATGATTCCGCCAATCTGAGCGTCAAGGGTTTCGAGATAAGGCAGCATTTCCTCAAACACTTGTTCGGCAGGGAGCATCTTCTCAAACACAGCAGGATCCATTTTCATCTCATTCTCCTAGCCCACTATTCCCAACGCGCAAGGGCTGTCTGGGAGCGGGCGACACCGTGGCCCCAGTCTCTTCATTGCAGATCACGTCCTAACCAATCCCGATCGATGAGTTGCCCTCCACAGCTAAGGGTAAAACTCAAGCACTAGGCTTTCTGGTCAAAAGTGAACAGCATACCTAAACGGATAGATGATGATGGTGGAAACCTTCGAGTCTGAAGCAAACTGGCTCGCCGTCGATCAGAGGTACGGATTGCGGTACGTAAAGCTATCAGCCTGCACGGACTAGCAAGGACTTAGGTGGCCGTCCGCCTCTTGCAAGTCGTTGGATTTGCTTCTCGTGGTTGTTCTTTCACGGCGGTAACACGGGTTCAAATCCCGTCAGGGACGCCAAGCTTATCAACCACTTGCAAATCCCCTCCGAAATTTTGTACGTCCGGTAACTTTGAGGGACGTCTAAGCAATCTGCGAGAAAAGAGGAATGGCCGCGCTCGTACCTCAGGAGTGAAGGTATCGTCGTTGATACAAAAGTATTGGCAATACCAACGTCCAGTTGCCTGGCCCATTGTTTTCTGGCCTAATCTCCACTTAGAACGGTTTCTCGCTCTAACATCGAAAGGAGTGCCAAATGGACGGCACAAATGGACGGAAAGAGACCACGAGCGTGACCGCTCCTCTCTCCTCGAACACGCCTGAGTCGAACAAACTAAGTGTGAACGTTTTCACCGCCCCGGGAAAGGCTATGGTCGGCGAGCGGCCAAAGCCCTTTGGCGAAGCGCTCGGCTTTGACCCGATCACGTCGACTTTGATCTTCGGCGAGTACGACGCCGTGCTGGTGGACGCAATGGGGACGGTGGCTGAGGCCGAGGCTCTCGCGGCTTGGATTGCTCTGCACAACCGCAACCTGGAGACCATCTATATAACGCACGCCCATTTCGACCACTTCTACGGTCTGAGCATTCTGCTCGACCGTTTCCCGGGCGCTCGCGCGATAGCAACGCCCGAGGCAGTGAGCGCCATGCAGATGTCTTTCACTCCCGTAGTGGAGCGACTCGCCCGCCGGATGTTTCCTGGGCAGGTGGCCACCAAGTTGGTTCCACCTCAGCCCTATGCGAACGACACGTTCACTCTCGAGGGCCAGGAATTGCGCATCATCAAGCAGGGCCGCACCGATAGTCCGGATTCGACGTCTCTATATGTCCCGTCGATCGGCCTGATCGTCGCTGGCGACGTTGTCTATAACCAATGCCGCATGTACGTCGGCGACACCACCCCCGAGAGCCGAAAGAATTGGATCGCGGCGCTGGACCG
>JBEKRY010000142.1:0-11907 GCA_049517555.1 Candidatus Sulfotelmatobacter sp.
AAATGGGGAGCCGACGATCGTCGAGACGACGTTGGCGGTTGAGTTTAAGAAATAGCTTTGGATCCGCAATTTTTTGGGCGCACGCTTCGCATCGGGCGAAAGTTAAGAATCGTCCGCCCGGTGACGGAAGCTCCTCTTGAAGTTTCCGGTGGCGACAGGCGGGCATGGGGTTCTTCGCTTCGCTCAGAATGACAAGCTCATATAGACGGCTGGCGCCTAGGAACGCTTCTTGCGCAGTGCACGTAGGATGGCGGTGCCGCTGACGGCGAAGCAGACGACCGATCCTAGCGCGGCGACCAGCATAAGATTGGCGCTCGAGTGGAAGACGTCGGCGGAAACGGCGGCGATCGCGAAGACGAGTCCCAGTATGTTGAGCCAGATCGGGGCGCGGACTTCGTTTCTTAGTTCGCTGCGGACTTCATTGTTTACCCCATTGTTTACCCCAGTGTTTACCCCGGCGCCTGTCTGGGCGCTCAGGTCTTTTCGCAGGCGAAGTTGGAGCAGGAGGGCGGTGATTCCGATGGCCGCCACGACGACCAGCGCGAGCGGACTGTAGAAAGCGGAACGGCTGGTGTAGATCACCACCAGTGCGAGCGCCAGAAGAAGTAGTCCTGCGGCAACGATGCGCCAGCGGCGCGGTTTTCCCGTTGAATCTGGCTGGGACCGAGGCGTGGGACCCGGGTTGGATGCGGCGTCGGGCAAGGAGTTCCGTCCCAAATTATACAGGGCGGAGCGTGGGGTTTTCAATCCTGGCCTGTCAATCCTGGCCCGTCAATCCTGGCCCGTCACGCCTGGTACGTCACGCCGCACTTGAGCGTCGTCATTCTGGCAAATTCAATCCAGCGGCTTTACTTCTTAACTCTTCTTCTTAATTCTGCAGACAAGATCGTTCCGAGCCGAGGGAATAACTCACGAGGGCGGGGGACGGGTGGCGCCGGCAAGCCATTCGGCGTTGCGGGGATCTCCGTTATTGACGGCGTAGAGGACGAGTTCGACACGGCTGGAGACGCCAAGCTTCTCGTAGACGTGGAAAAGATACTTCTTGACGGTGTGTTCGCTGAGATTGAGTTCGCGGGCGATCTGGCGGTTGCTCAGACCTTCGGCGACCAGGGCGACGACTTGTTCCTCGCGCGGCGTCAGAAGGGACGAGCCTTTGGAGTTGAGCACGCGCAGCGAGGGGACTTCGGAGATGAGGTCCATTACGTAGTTCAGTTGCTCGGTGTTGGCCCAGATCTGTCCGGCGGCCACGCGCAGTAAACACTTGCACAGCAGGCGGAGGTTGGCGTCGGTGATGGGGAAAATGCCGCGGGCGCCGGAACGAAATGCGCTCACGACGAGTTCGCGGTCGCAGGTGTCGACCAGCAGGACTTTCGGAATCTGGGGGTGCGAAAGATGAAGGCGGCGCAGAGTCATCACGGTATCCGAGACGTTGGCGAACGCGTTCAGCGACAGCACGGCGATGCGGGGAGGCTCCGTGCTGATCGCCTGAAGGATTGAGAACGTGTCCATCGGGCAGGTGGTGATTTGGAACTCGGAGTGGCGGCGCAGGGCGCTGGTCAGCAACTGTGCCTGCATGCGATTAGAGTCGGCGATGAGGACACCAATTGCATCGGAAGTGGCGGCGGACAGCGGACGCTTCAAACAAGCTCCCAAGAAACCGAAAGAGGACTGATGCCGCGATTGTAGGGAGAGGAAGTCGGGTTCACAAGCAAACTTGACACAAAATTACGGGACCACTCTCAAATCGGGAATCAAGATTTCTGGTACGCGGGCGCGCGAGTTGGGGCGGTCCAGGGTGTGGAAGAAAATGACGGGGAGCGGTTCGAAGCGTCTGGATTGGGCATGGATTGTGACGGAGATCACAGCATTTGGTTTCAAGACGGGAAGAGTGCGTCGAATTCATTCCAATCAGCGTGACATGACAAACATGCAAGTCTACTTTGGTGGGTACTCCTGATAGAGAACGTTCACTCAGCCTTTTCGTGCGCTGTGGCGAGGCGCATCCGGGTAAGCCGATGATTATGTACGACCCTTCGCGTGGAAGAACCTTTTCCCGAAAAAGGATAGCGGTCCACTTTTGTGGATGGTACTTCCCATGTCTTGCTGCCTTCAAGCGCGGAGTTTACTTTGCAACAGTAGAGGGTCACCTTATCCGGTGATGCTCAGCGCCAAGGGGCGACGAAGGTGAAATGAGACATTGTTTTAAATTCGTCCGATTCATCGCTATCGCTCTGTTGGTTTTGAAGTGTGGTTCGGCCGCGTTCGCTCAAGGTGAAAAAACAGACCTGAGCGGAGACAAGCAGACTTCCCAATCCGGCTTTACCGGGGCTGGGTCGGGAGGGAGTAGCACGACGGCCGCAACACCCGGAGGAGCGGATAGCCTGAGAAACCCCATACTCGGAGGGGAGCGCTATCCGCTCTACCGGTTACGACCCAGCGATGTTGTGGACGTTAGCTTTACCGTGGCACCGGAGTTCAACCAGACCTTGACGGTGCAGCCGGACGGCTACGTCATGTTGAAAGATGCCGGGATGGTCGAGGTGCAGGGGCTAAACCTGCAGGAATTCAGCGAGGCCGTGCAGAAGGCCTACCGCGGGTACTTGCATGATCCGCAGGCGGCGGTGGCGCTGAAGGAATTTGAGCATCCTTACTTCATTGTCGGCGGCCAAGTAGGGAAGCCGGGCAAGTACGAACTGCGTTCGGACACGACCGTGGCCGAGGCGGTGGAGATTGCGGGAGGGCTGACAGAGGAATCGAAGCACTCCCAGGTGGTGCTGTTCCGGCGAGTGAATGACGATCTGGTCGAAACTCGGCTGCTCAACCTGAAAAAGATGCTGAAGGATAAGACCCTCAAAGAAGATGCCCATCTTCGGCCGGGAGATCTGATATTCGTTCCGCAGAACACGATTTCGAAAATTGCCCGCTTTCTGCCTAAGCCTGCCCTAAGCGCGTACGTAAGCCCCACTCAATTTTAGAAAAGCAATCTCAAAATCCTATGCCGAAAGAAGACCAGCTTCGCGAGCGAGAACAGGTGTCGCCGCCAACCATGCGGGAACTAGCCATGGTGGTGTTTCGGCAGCGCAGGGTCTTCGTCTGCGCGTCGGGATTGGTGTTGGCGCTGGCGATCCTGTATGCGCTGGTGGGTACGAAATATCAGGCCAACATGAAAGTGCTGGTGCGGAGGGGGCGCGCCGACGCTCCGGTGACGGCGGCGGAAGATGCTCCCATCGACCTGACACGGATGTCGATCACGGAGGAGGAACTGAATTCCGAGGTCGAGTTGCTGAAGGACGATGAAGTTCTGCGGAAAGTGGTCGAGCAGACCGGAGTGGGCGGGCGCGACTGGTTTCACTTTCTGCATCTCGGTGAAGGTGATGCGGGGCGCGTAGAGCGGGCGGCGCGGCAGTTGGCCAGGAAGTTGGAGGTAGAGCCGGTGAAGAAAACGAACCTGATTGCGATCAGCTATGCGGCGGACGATCCGCGGGTGGCGGCGAGGGTGTTGCAGGCAGTCGGGAATTCGTATCTGGAGAAGCATAAGGAAGTTCATCGACCCTCTGGCGAGTTTCACTTTTTTGAACAGCAGACCGGCGAATCGCGGCGGCAACTGGAAGAGTCGCAACGGAAACTGCTCTATTTCGCCGCAGGGCATGGAGTGGTGGCAGCGGCGCAGCAACGCGATCTGGCGCTGCAGAAGTTGAGCGAAGTGGATGGCAGTTACCGGCAAACCCGAATCGACCTGGCCGAGACTCAACAGCGAGTGTGGGCGCTGGGAGATCTGCTGACGAAGCTGCCGGAGCGGACCACCACGCAGGTTCACACTGCGGATAATCCGGACCTGCTGAAGGCATTGAAGTCGAGTCTGCTGGATCTGCAACTGAAGCGCACCCAGTTGTTGACGAAATTCGAGCCCGGCCATCGCCTGGTGCAGGAAGTGGATCAGCAGATTGCGCAGAACGAAGCGATGATTGCGGCGGAGAATGCGCTGCCGCTGCGGGATGAAACGACCGACAAGAATGAGCACTACGAATGGGCGAAGTCGGAATTGCAGCAGGCGCAGGTGCAGTTAAAAGCGCTGCAAGCCCGGGAGGCAGCGACCTCTACGCAGGAGACCGCTTATCGGGCCATGACGCAGCAACTGGGCGAGGATGCGGTCACGCAGGACGATCTGCTGAGCACAGAGAAAGCGGCGCAGGACAACTATCTTCTTTATGTGAAGAAGCAGGACGAGGCGCGGATGGACGACGCGCTGGATCAGGGAGGCATCGTCAACGTGGCGATCGCGGAGCATCCGGTTGCTCCGGCATTGCCGGTCTGGTCCGCGTGGACGGTGTTGGCGATAGGATTGGCGGCGGCTGGAGCAGCGGGCACGGGTGCAGCGTTTGCGGCGGACTATCTGGACCCGGCGTTCCGCACGCCGGAGGATGTGCTGGCCTACCTGAATTCTCCGGTATTGGCATCGCTGCCCGGCGAGACGCGAAGGAAGCTTTCTGCATGAGAGAACAGGTTATGAGCGCGGGAGCGGTGTTTGCGCGGTCGAACACCAACGAGGAGGTGCATCCGAGCCCGAACAGCGTGCAAGAGGCGAGAGGATGGAATCCGGAGGACTTTGCCCGGCAACAGATTCAGGGACTGGTGCGCAGGGTCTTCTTTTCGAAGGTCTCTTCGAACCTCTCTTCGAATGACGAGAGGCCGGTGCGGCAAGTCGTGTTCAGTGCGCTGGACGAGGAGACGGATGTGCGGAGCATCTGCCGCAGGGTGGGCGAGACGCTCGCACGGGAGATCGTTGGGAACGTCGCGATTGTGGGAGCGTATCCGCGGGTGCTGCAGGGCGCAGAGAACTATCCATCGGAACCGACGGGGCGGCCAGAACCGGAAACAAATACACCGCTGCGGCGGGCTGCGACCCGCGTGCAGAGCAATCTGTGGCTGGTACCGGGGGCGGGAAAGGACGAGGCTCGGGGCGGGACTGCCTCGCTGCATTCGTATCTGGGTGAGGTGCGAAGCGCCTTTGAGTATTCGATTGTGGAAGGTCCGCCAGCCGGAGAGTCGAACGAAGCGATGGCCACGGCTCAGTTCGCGGATGGAATCATCCTGGTGGTGTCGGCCCGTCGCACGCGGCGGATAGCCGCACGCAAGATTAAGGAAATGCTCGAAGGGGCGCAGGCACGCATCCTTGGAACCGTGTTGAGCGACAGGATCTTTCCCATTCCAGAGGGAATTTATCGACGTTTGTAGCGTGAGCGTTTGTAGCGTGAAGCTACGAAGAAATGATCTGACGTGTCCTCTCGTTCTCTTAATCCCGAGCAACGGAAGCCGCAAGTGGTCGACTGGGCACGGTTGATACCCGGCGAGGCTCCGGCGTTTCACGGAGGAAAGAAGCCGGCTCAATCCGTTCGTAATGACCTTGCAGAAAAATTGCTGGAGATGGGAACAGCGGGCGCGCCTGAGACGACACTGAAATCAGGCATACCGGGTCCGACGCAGAACCGGGGGGCGAGGAGGCGAGTGTGCTGTGTGGTGGACGACTTCGCGCTGGTAATGCTGAATTGGCTGTCGATCGGGGCGGTCCTCGTGCCGTTGCGAGTGCTGTTTCCGCATGTGCGGATGTTTGAGTATGCGGCTGGAGCTCCCGGTTTGCTGTTGGGTATCGCGTTGCTGCATGCGGCGTTGATCACCCTTGTGGGCTACACCCAAGGACTTCACGCCGACGCCGTGGGCAGAGATCTGTGGGGACAGACGCGGATTCTGACAGAGTCCGTCCTCTTGGCGACAACTTTGATGTGCTGTGTCTATGGCTTGCAGGGGGCTCCGTGGGCGACATGTATTTTGTTCTGCGGAGCGGGCTTGCTGCACTTTGGCGCACTGTGGGCGTGGCGGTGGCAGAGGGTGCGGCAAAGCCATCGTGTTCAGCCGGACGGAGACATCCGGGTCGTGCTGATCGTGGGAGCGGGAGGGGTCGGCAGGCGCGTAGCGGCATATGTAGAGGGGCACCCCGAATCGGGTCGAACCGTGTGCGGGTTTCTGGACAACGAGAGGCCGCTAGGCAACGGGGTGATCGGGCGGGTGAGCGATCTGGCCCGGCTGGCGCGTATGGGATTTGTCGACGAAGTGATCCTGGCGGCGCCGCAGGACCGCAGCTTGACCATGAGTGTGCTGCGCGAGGCCCGGCGGCTGAGGCTGGATCTGGAAATTGTGCCGGACTTGTTCGGATGCGAGGCGGCCGGGACGCAAGATGCTCGAGTCGGGGACTTGCCGGTGATTTGCCTGCACGCCGAGCGCTTGCCGGCGGGGCTGCTTCTGAAACGAGTGGTGGATGTGGCCGGAGCTGGTCTGGTATTGACGGTTCTGTCGCCGTTGCTGGCCGCGATTGCAGTTCTAATAAAGCTGGACTCGCGGGGCCCTGTTCTCTATCGCGCGCAGCGGGCGGGTCGGAAGGGAAAGCTGTTCCACTGCTACAAGTTTCGCACCATGGTGAGCGACGCGGATCGCTTAAAGGATCATCTGCGCGAAAACAACCAGAGGTCGGGACCATTTTTCAAGATCACCAATGATCCCAGGATCACGCGGCTGGGCCGTATTCTGCGGCGCTACAGCCTGGATGAACTTCCCCAGCTATGGAACGTTGTGAAGGGGGACATGAGTTTAGTAGGCCCCCGACCGCATCCGATGGACGATGTGGCGGGCTATGAGATCGAACACCTGGCACGGCTGGATGTGACACCGGGAATCACAGGGCTGTGGCAAGTGACGGCGCGCCGCGATCCATCGTTTCAGAGGGGCATGGAACTTGATCGGGAGTACATACGCACGTGGAGTTTGAGGTCGGACATGCGAATTCTGCTCAAAACATTTCAGGCGGTGGTACAGGGGAGCGGCGACTGATGCAGTCGATTTCTCTGAGAGCACCTCGGTCCGGGATCGGCGGCGAGTTTTATGCCAGGGCGTGTCAGGCGTTTTTTCGTCCGCTGGAGGCTCTGACTGCGGCGCCTTCTCTGTTGTTTCTTGCGGCGCTGACGGCGATGCTGCTGCGACATCCGGACGTGGCCTTTTATGAGATTGACCGCGTGGCGTTCGGGCTTCTTATCGTCGGGGTGGTGGGAAGGGCGGTGGTCTTTCGCCAGCGAATATTTGTGATGGAACGGGTGACGTGGCCGATGATCGGGCTGACAGGCCTGGCGCTCGCCAGCGTGCTGGGGCAGCCGTTCGACAATGAAACGTGGAGCCTGCTGGCTTCGAAGTTTGTGGTTCCCTTTACTCTGTTTCACCTGGCGAGGCTGGTGTTCGAGGAGGAACCACAGTTCCGGTTGTTTGAGGGGTTTGCGCTGGTGGTGTTGGCCTATCTGAGCTTTACGGCGATCGCTTTTCTGGCGGGCGCAAAGTCGCTGATTTTTCCCCGGTTCATTCTGGATGAAAGCCTTGGTTTCCACGCCGACCGGGCGCGCGGACCTCTGCTGCAGGCCGTGGCTAACGGGGTGTCGCTGAACATACTGGGATTGCTGGCCTGGCATGCGTACCGGCGCGGAAGCGTGCGAGGCGTTAAGGTCGTGGTGTTGCTGGCCTCGGTTCCGGTCGCGATCCTGGCCACGATGACGCGGGCGGTCTGGTTGTCATTTGCTGGAACCGTGCTGGCGCTGATCTTTCTTTCGAAGAACCGCATGCTGCGGCTGGCGTGTGTGGGACTGGCATTGCTGGTGGGTGCGGGTCTACTGGTGGTTTTGAGCGGGCATGAGTCAGGGGGCGAGCTGAGCGATCGACTGGAGGAGCGCGGGCCCCTGGATTATCGCGCAGCGGTTTATGCGGGTGGCTGGGACATGTTTCTGGAGCGTCCGCTGACCGGATGGGGCTTTCATCAGATGCCGGCGGAGTTGCCACGGCATGTCAGCGGATACTTCGAGAAGGTGTTATATCCGCACAATACTTATCTGGAATTGCTTGTTGAGCACGGGATGGTGGGCCTGGCGCTGTATTTGTGGCTGATGTGGGAGATGTGGCGACTGGGTCGAGGAGCGATTCCAGCCGGGGAGAAATACGGGTTCCTTGACCGGCAGTTTCATCGGATGTGGCCGATACTGCTGGCAGTGTATTGGATTAATGCGGCGATGGTGGTGATGAGTTATCAATTCGTGAATGGGTTGCTGTTCACGATGGCGGGAATGCTGGCGGCGCAGAGGCGGCGAGCGGAAGGTTCGCGATCGTGCTGACGGTCGCCTATCTCGCCAATCGGTTCCCGGTGGCCGTCGAACCGTATGTGATCGAAGAGATCGAAGAACTGCGAAGGCGAGGCGTTCGTGTGGTTGCGGGGAGTGTGCGGAAGCCTGTCGATGGAACGTTATTCGGCAGATGCGCGCCGGAACTTGTATTGCGGCCGCTTTCGGCGGTACTTCTACTGCGCGCAATGTGGCTTTGTGTGCGGCGGTGGAGGCAGATTTCTTCTCTGGTGGCGAGGGTTGTTTTCCGCGGCAGAGAAGGCCCACTTCTGAGGCTCAAGGCGCTGGTGCACACCTGGATCGGCGCGTGCTACGCGGTGCTGCTGGAAGGATATGAGGTTGAACACATTCACGTGCATCACGGATACTTCGGATCGTGGGTAGGGATGACGGCGGCACGCTTGCTGGGCGTGGGATTCAGCGTGACGCTGCACGGCTCGGACTTGCTGCTGCACGGAGTTTATCTCGATGCGAAGCTTGAGATCTGCACGTTCTGCCTGACAGTGTCGGAGTTTAACCGGCGGTACATTCTGGAGTCCTATCCCCGAGTGGATGCGGCGAAAGTAGTAGTGACGCGGCTGGGCGTAGAAGTGTCCGAGTGCGAGGTGCTTCCCGCTCCGAGTTTGGGAACGGATGGTGACGCGGTGCGGCTACTCGCGGTGGGGCGACTGCATGCAGTGAAAGATCATGCGTTCCTGGTTCGGGCCTGCGAGCGACTTGACGGCCGCAATGTTGGTTTCGAGTGCGCGATCGCCGGCGATGGACCCGAGCGGCGCAACCTGGAATCACTGATTCGCGAATGTGGCCTGGAGAAGCGAGTCAAGCTCCTGGGACATGTGCCGCGCGAGCGCATGGATTCGCTATACGACCGGGCCGATGTGGTTGTGCTGACCAGCCGGAGCGAGGGGATTCCGTTGGTTCTGATGGAGGCCATGGCCCGCGAGAAGATCGTGCTGGCGCCGGCGATCACGGGAATTCCCGAACTTGTGATTGCTGGCCGGACTGGATTTTTGTACGAAGCCGGATCGCTGGAGAGTTTTGTGGATCGCCTGCTGTTCATTCGTTCGCTGATGATTCCTTCTCGGTTGCGGACCCCGGATCATCCCGATCCAGACAATATTCATCTCGGGAACATTCCGTCAGCCCCGTATTCGGCGCCACTGCAACTGGACTGGGTACGGCATGCCGCCCGGGTGCAGGTGCGCGACAACTTCAACCGCGGTAGGAATCTGGAATCTTTCGGCGAGTTTTTTATCCAGCGGATTTCCCCGCAGACAGAGAGTGCTCCTGATGAGAATTTTGTATTGCAACAAATATAACTATCCCTTCAGCGGGACCGAGGTTTATCTGTTCGAGTTGATGGAACTGATGCGGGAGCAGGGGCATGAAGTAGCGCTGTTTTCCATGACCGATCCGCGCGGAGAGCGGACTCCGTATGATCGGCACTTCGTGCGGCACATCGATTTTAAGGATGATTTCAAGGCCGGCGCGGGATGGTGGCAGAAGGCGCGGCGGGCTGGGCATGCGATCTATTCCACCGAGGCACGGCTGAGGATGCGGGCTATGATCCAGGATTTCCGGCCGGACGTGGCCCATGTGCGAAATATCTATCATCATTTGTCGCCGTCGATCCTGTGGGAGTTGAAAGCGCAGGGCGTTCCCGTGCTGTATCACCTGAACGATTTCAAGCTGCTGTGTCCGAGCTATAACCTGGTCGCTCAGGGCGAGGCATGCGAGGCGTGCAAGGGCGGCGCCTTTCGGCACGTAGTGACGACGAAATGCTATCCGGGGCTGGGGGCGCGGATGATTCTGGCGGCAGAGGCCTACGTCCATCGTTGGTTGGGCACATACGGCAAGTGTGTGGACAGGTTCCTGGCGCCCAGCCGCTTCGTGCGCGACAAGTTTGTGGAGCATGGATGGGATGAAAACAAGTTTGAGGTGCTGCCGCATTTTCAAGAGATTCATAATATAAGCGAGTCGAAGAGTGTTGACCGGCCGCTGTTGTATTTCGGCAGACTGTCGGCAGAGAAGGGCATTGACGATCTGCTGCGGTCGATGCAGAAGGTTCCTCAGATGCGGTTGATTGTGGCCGGCGACGGCCCGCAGCGAGGGGAGCTGCAGGAGTTGACGGTCTCGCTGGGATTGTCGAACGTGGAGTTCGTGGGACATGTGGGCAAGGAGGAGCGGGATGCGCTGATTGCCAGTTCGCAGTTCACGGTTCTGCCTTCCCATGCGTACGAGACTTTGGGAAAGACGATTCTTGAGTCTTATGCCGAAGGGCGCGCCGTGGTGGCCTCGGATGCCGGATCGAGACGGGAGTTGGTTCGTCCGGGCGAGACCGGATTGCTCTATCGCACGGGAGATGTGAATCAGCTGGCGGAGGCGATTCAGTCGCTGGGCTCGAGCCCCGCCTTGGCGGAAAAGATGGGACGCGCCGGCTGGGAAAAGGTGCGCCAAGAGCACACGCCAGGAGGGCATTATCAGAGGCTTCTCGGCGTTTACGAAAGCTTGGTCGCGCGAAAGGAGAACCGGAAGGCGATCGCAGTCATGGAAGAGTCGCCGCGCCGGCATTCAAGGCCGCCATCCGAGAGCTCGAGTTCGACGGAGCAGAGGCCGCTTCGCATAGCGTTTATCGGTGGGCGAGGAGTGATCTCGAAATACAGTGGGATTGAAACCTATTACGAAGAAGTAGGCAAACGGCTGGCCCAGATGGGACACGAAGTCACCGTGTACTGTCGAAAGTACTTCACCCCGGCGCTGGGGGAACACAACGGCATGGGGCTGGTGCGGCTGCCCACGATTCGATCGAAGCATCTGGAAACGGTAATTCATACGTTTCTGAGCACGGTGCACGCACTCACTCAAAGGTATGACGTAGTGCACTATCATGCACTGGGCCCGGCGCTGTTTTCGTTTCTTCCGCGGCTGCTGGGCAGAAAAACGGTCGTGACGGTCCAAGGGCTGGACTGGCAGCGAAAGAAATGGGGACCTGTAGCTTCGGCGGTGCTTCGGCTGGGAGAGCGAGC
Organism: Candidatus Sulfotelmatobacter sp.; assembly: GCA_049517555.1. GTDB lineage: Bacteria > Acidobacteriota > Terriglobia > Terriglobales > Acidobacteriaceae > Sulfotelmatobacter. The sequence continues at coordinate 11,234 of JBEKRY010000142.1, forward strand.
GTCGGTGAGCCTTCCGAACGGGACGATGGTAGTGTCGCAAGCTCTACAACGGCGTTATCGCGAGACCCATGGGGTCGAAGCGTTCTATGTGCCGAACGGCGGAGTACTCCGGGATCGGAGCGAGCCGAGGAAGATCCTGGAGTGGGGACTCGATCCGGGAAAGTACGTGCTCTTTCTGGGAAGGCTTTCGCCCGAGAAAGGGTGCCACTTATTAGTTGAGGCGTTCGAACAGATCAAGACGGACGTGAAGCTGGTGATGGCCGGGGCGTCGAGCTACTGCGACGATTACAGCCGGGAGTTGCGGTCGCATGCCTCCGATCAAATACGCATTCTGGACTGGGTTTCGGGCGAAACCCTGGATGAATTGCTGACCAATGCGATGCTGTTTGTGTTGCCGTCGGATCTAGAAGGTCTGTCGCTGGCTTTGTTGGACGCCATGGGAGCAGGTTTGTGCGTGTTGACGAGTGACGTTCCAGAAAATTGCGAAGTAGTCGACGGAGCGGGATTCACCTTCCAGCGCGGCAACCTGGTGGATCTGGCGGACCGATTGCGCTTCCTGATTGCAAATCCGGCGGTACGGGCAGCCGCCGGAAAAACGGCGAAAAAGCGGATCGAGGAACAATATCAGTGGCAAAGGGTCGCAGAAGACATTGAGAAGGCTTACTTCAAGGTCA
>JBEKRY010000143.1:0-11812 GCA_049517555.1 Candidatus Sulfotelmatobacter sp.
GCAGAGAGTGTCAGACGTGAAAGACACGTCGATGTTGCTACCTCGTGGTCGTTACTTCGTTCCCCGCGCCTGCCGCCGGATACTGAAGATCGCCGTCGCCACGCAACACAGGCCCACCAGCGCAAGGTAAGCAAAAGTGGTCCCGCCCTCGGGCACTGCGCTGCACCTGCCGCCGCCGCCCCACTGGTTCCATCCCCCGTTCCCGTTGCCGCAACCATTGTTGGGGGGTTGGGGGGCCGGGCGTTGGGGGGCCGGGCGCCTGAGGTCGGGTCCGAGCAGCAGCAAACCAACCGGGGCCTGACTTAGAAAAGTCTGCGTCAGAGCGGCGCTTCCGCCCTCAACGCTGCCGCTGACCGTGTCCTGACCCAGAGCGCCGGTGGTGAAAACCATTAATAGGGAGACGGCCAACGCTGCCACCGCCGAAAATTTTGCCCTTGAATTCGTCATGATCATCCTTCTCCTCACAATCGCGCGCATAACCAGGGAGAGAAACCGGGGGGAAGGCTGAGGCTGCAGAGTCCGGCATTCCGCCGGTCCGCAACATTTGTTACTCTAGCCCGAAGTCCGAAACCGATCAAGACTGATAATTTTTGCAACCGGTTGCAGCCGATTGCAACTAGCCATTTTGACCCCCACGCGGCTCATTACTATAAGGACTAGCTGATGGGAGCGGTGGGAACCTGGCTAATCGGCTGGCCCTTCCAAAAGCGATTCCAGTTGTCGACCGAGGTGAACGTGCGGGAGTGCATGCGATCGAGGTAGAGAGCGCCTTGCAGGTGATCGATCTCGTGCTGCAGAATTCGAGCGTACCATCCGGAAGCTTCAACCGAGCGATGCTCCCCTCGTTCGTCGAGATACTCTACGCGAATCGCGCGGGCGCGCGGAACCACTGCAGAGAATCCGGCCACGCTGAGGCAGCCTTCGTAGAAAACGACTTGGTCATCTCCCGAAAAAGTGATCCGTGGATTGATGATGGCGTGAAAGGGGACGGGCCGTCGTTCCCTCTCAATAAGGTCCTGGGGCGGCAGATCCCTCAACACGTCTTCGCGATCCTCGATCACCGCAAGTTGCAGCGGGACGCCGACCTGGGGTGCAGCCAAACCGACGCCGGGAGCGTCGTGCATGGTTTCTTTCATGTCGTGGATCAGCCGTTGGATCTCGTCTCCCAATATCTCGTCCCTCGTCAGCGGACGCGCGGCCTGCCGCAAAACCGGCTCTCCCGCCTGCACAATCTTTAGACGCACCGCATCCCTCCACTCCCCACAAGATCTATGCGCCGATCCGCGCGTAGGAACCGGAGGTCAATGCGCAACGGCACAAGGCAAGTAACAATATCAGGCAACAATATGATGATACTGAAAGAATACTCGTAAGGGAGGAATCCGTCCGCTTCTACAAGCAGCGCGCGTTTGTTATTCTCAACTCGCAGGCCATTGCAAGCTGAATGAGTCAAGCGTGAAACAAGTACTCCTGTCGTGGAGCAGCGGCAAAGACAGCGCCTGGGCGCTGCACCTTCTCCGCCATCAGCCGGACATCCACGTCGTCGCTTTGCTCACCACCTTTAACTCCCAAGCCGACCGCGTGGCCATGCATGCGGTGCGCCGAGCCTTGGTGGAAGCGCAGGCTGAACGTACCGGAATCCCGCTCTGGCCCGTGGAACTGCCCTGGCCCTGCTCTAACCTCGAATACGAAGACCTGATGCGCACCGCGTGCCAACGGGCAACGGCTGAAGGAATCACCGCGGTCGCGTTCGGCGACCTCTTCTTACAAGACGTTCGCGATTACCGGATTCGGCAACTGCAAGGGAGCGGCCTCGAACCACTCTTTCCTCTCTGGCAAATTCCCACCCCGCAACTGTCCCGCGAAATGATTGCAGCCGGCGTGAAAGCAAAAATTACCTGCGTGGACCCGTCAAAGCTGGAGAAGTCTTTTGCCGGGCAGGACTATGATTTGCGCCTCCTGCAAGCCCTGCCTCCGCAGATTGACCCCTGCGGCGAGAACGGCGAATTTCACACCTTCGTTTATGATGCGCCGGTATTTTCAAGCCCCATCGCAGTCCGCGCCGGAGAAGTGGTGGAGCACGACGGATTTGTTTTTGCCGACCTGCATCCGCGATGACTTCCTTCGTGATCCTTCGTGCCCTTTGTGGTTAACGCTTTTCGGTTTCCCTGACAGACTGACGGATTAAGAAAAGGCCCGGACTCGAAAGTCCGGGCCCTATTAGTTAGAACAGGAAATGCCGGCGCCGCTATTTCTCGCCGACAAGGGCGTTGATGAGCCCTTGGCCATTGGGGCTTCCCCATCCCGTCACCAGATCGTAGCCAGTCACGGCCGTGTAGCTGCCGGACTTGCCGCTGGTGATGTCGTGGAAGTCCGTGCCGTAGCTCGAACTCACGCCGAACGAATACAGATAAGGGTTGATGAAGCCGATGGTCGAGTATCCGTCGGCTGCCAGTTGCTGGTTGACCAGCGCGATATAACCGGCCCACATCGGAGCGGCAAAACTGGTTCCACCATAATCGTTGGCCGTGCAGGTTGTCTGATCAGCGCAAACGTAGAAGGTGAAGTTGGCATTGGCCGAAACATCCGGGCCGTTGCGATATTTAGTAGAGCCCTTGTTGCTGGAGTTGATTACGCCCGCGAGTTGCTGCCACGATGGAATCGCGACGTCATTCGGTGAGATGCCGCCGCCGCTGTCCACCCAGGCCGTCTCTGACTTCCACGGGCCAGCGGCGCTGGCAGTCGTTAGGTCCGTGCCGCCGACGGCAACAATATTGGCGTCGTCCGCAGGCCAAGACTCGGCATCGCCTGTCTTCTTCCAGGTGGAATCGTCTCCCGATGCAACGAAGAAATTCTGCCCCTGCGAAGCCATTTTTTCGAAGTAAGGATCCAGCGTGGTCGGATCAGCCGGCGTCCAGCCCCACGAGCAGCCGATCGTGGTAGGCAGCGGGCTGTGCGTGGTCATCGAGCTGATGATGGCCGTATCGGTCGAGCCGATATACATGACCAGGCTGGCCAGCCCCGGCGCCATGCCGATAGCCTGAGTCATGTCCAGCGTCTGCTCGGTGTCATCGCAACGGCCCCCAGCTCTCGAATCGACGCAGCTGGTGCTGGTCCCGTCGGTGGAGAGCAGCGTGATGGGCACGTTGTTGGTCTGCTTTGCGTTCTTGAAGTACGTGGTCAGGTCGGCAAGATCGGTGCCCAGATATTCGAACAATCCCAGATTCTGGCCGGCGCCGGTCAGAGCCGTCCCGCCATAGTAAGCGGCGCGCATGTCGCTGCCCAGGAAGGACGCCGACGGGCCGGAGCCAGTGGTGGCGTGGCGAACAACATCTTCAGAACTGATGCCGTGCGCTTTGGCGTAGTCGGACTTCTTCACAAACATCGGATGCGGAATGGAATAGTTGTCCAGACCGGAAATATGCCACAACGCAAACGGCAGGTCTACGGTAGGCTCGCGGTCCGGTCCGTAAAAGATGCGGTTCTCGGTGGGATGCTGATAGGCCAGCAGGCTCACATGGAAAGCCGCCTCGACCGCCGAGACTGGCCCTCTGACCTGCACTTCCATGCCGTCGCGGGAGCCGCCAACCACGGCCATGCCGTGCTCCTGAGCATACTTCACCACAGCGTCATAATGTTCTTGCGTGGGGCCGAACCTTTCGGTGAATTCGGCCGGGGTTAGGAAGTGGCGGTAGTTAGGAACGGTCGAGCTGTACAAATCGGCCAGAAAGGCGTGCAGACCATCCCGGTCGCGCATGGGCAGAACGATATCCAACTGCATGATTTGGGTGGCGGGAAGGCGCCCAAGCAGCTTGGCCTGACCGTTGATCGTGGCTTCGCGCACGTGGCGCGTCATCAGCGTTTCTGCACGGCCTTCCATGACTCCGGCCGAGACAAACGCTGCGATGGATAGCAGGGATACGCAGAGTTTCCGATTCACGATTTCCTCTTCCTTCTTGTCGAGATTGACAGATTTTGTTTTGCGGGTCGCAAGACTTCGCCGCCGTCCCGACGAAATCTTCTTCTGCTCCCGTAAAACCCCGCCAGTATAGGGAAGATCGAAATTCTGAACAAGGACAAATTGGCTCGTGCCTGTGGATCGCGATGCAGATTATTTTCAAATCGGGATTACCCTTCAACTGAGGCGTGCCCGAATCGTCCGGGCGGCGAACTTGCCTTTGGCTACGCAGCGGTGGGACAATTCGGCTGCCTTCCCCGCAGACATTTGCTTCTTATCAGTTCTTAGAGGAGTTCGATGATAAAGCTGCGTCGTGACGGAGGTGCTGGCTTACCACTCGTCCAACTTTTCTCTGTGTTGGCAGTTGCAACCGCCAGCCTGCTGGGGTGTGTCAAGATGGCAACTCCGCTCAACCCTCCTGAAGCTCCGTCCATAACAAGTGCGAATGGCACCACCTGTACGGAAGGCACACCGGGTTCCTTCCCGGTGGCTGTGACGGGTACTCCTCCTCCTACGATCACCGAGTCTGGTGCCCTACCTGACGGCGTGACATTCTCCGGCTTTCTTCTGAGCGGAACACCCACTGAAGCCGGAACGTTCCCGCTCGTTTTCACGGCGAAGAACGGTGTCCTGCCCAATGCCACCCAGAATTTCACCCTGACAGTCAACCCACCAGACTAGGAAGGGCAGAAGCCGGCCAAATGAATGAAAGCCCGCTCCTCTGGACGTCGGGCGAGAATTCGCCACAGTAAACTTGCTCGCCTATTCTGCGGTTGTGGGATCGATCACCGATCGGATGCGGGAGATTCGGTTGGCCGGAAAGCCACCCCCTTGGGCGTGCTTACGGACCGCGTCTTCGTTGGGGGCCAGGTAAATGCAGTACATTTTGTTATCCGCCACGTAACTCTGAACCCACTGAATCTCTGTTCCCATCTCTCGTAAAACTCCGCACGATTTCTGCGATATTGCCTGCAGTTGCTGCGACGAAAGCGTACCAGCTTCCGGAATATCTCTTTCGATGACGAACTTTGGCATGGTAAGACCCCGGTTTCTTAGTTTGTACCAGCGGAGAATCTATCGCGACCGAATTTCCTGCTTATTACCATGAACGCCCAAGTGCCTCGGATTATTTTCATCTCGAGATCCGTGCGCACTGAGGATCGCGCGGGCTACGACCTCCCGCATGAACAACCGGGGGATGGAGATATGGAAAAAGCTTCGTGTTTCCCACGTCCCCACACCCCAGCCGACGGCTACGTACAAAATGTCCGGGCACGAAAGGCCCGGCAGATCACGAGCAACGCCTCTCGAGATTCATTCACCCGTGCAGGTCACATCGTTGTTCCAGTCCACGAACGCACCTTGCGGGTTATCGCGCCACGCCCAGACGTGGAGCTCAAAGAATGAGTTGATGTTGAAGCGATTCGGGGCGCCGACGAAATTGAACACTTGCCCGTCGAGCACCGGAGGAGCGCCGTTGGCCGCGAGCCAGCTCGCCGAGTCCAGGATGAACTCGACGCCTACGAGCGTCAGCTTGCCATTGTCGGGTTCGTAGATGAGGGCCTGCGGTTGCGAGGGATCGAGCGTGAGATTGGTGAGCAGGGTGCCGTTGACGTAATGAATGCCCATGGCCCCGTGGTCGGTGCCGGCGACGCAACCTAGAAATGGTCCGTAGCCGGCGGCAGTGGCATTGTTTACGTTGATGTACTGGCTCGTTCCTTTGCGAACGAGTTGCACGAGCGTATCGGAAGGGGCAGGATCGTGAACCGCCTGCCCGTGCTCGGAATTGTGGGCTGAAACCTGCGCCATCGAAAACGCCGCGCACGCAAATATCAAACAGCCAGTGAGCAAACCGAACTTTATCTTGTTTTTCATTGGATCCTTTCGGGTTCCGTTGACGGACGAGGGTGTGGTGGCTGACAGAGAGTCTTCTGACTTTGAACTTCGTGTGAGTTTCATGTGATCCTCCGCGTGGATTACGCTCTTCGTAATGTCGTGATTTCTCTTTGGGGGAATCATCTCGACTTGCTTCTGCTTCATAATCCCCCTGTATGTAACGGCGGAAAATCCCGGCGGATTTGATCATTGAAGAGAAAAGAAGTGAAAATATTTTTAGAGTGCGGGTCCGTCGTCGGCAGGTCCGTCTCAGCGTTGACAGGCAAAACCGGAAGGGTTACGCTACACAGCCAGCGCTCCCCACGCGCTAGGGGCGAATCTGTTGGCGCATGAGGCTCCGAGTCAGGTTACGAAACTGTTGCAGGGCTGGCGCGCCGGCGAACGTAGTGCCTCGGACGCGTTGCTGCCCTTGGTCTACGACGAATTGCGCCGTCTGGCCCACCACCACCTGAGGAACGAACGTCCTCACCACACTCTGCAGAGCACAGCGCTAGTCAATGAGGCTTATCTTCGGCTGGTCGGGCAGAATCTACCGAAGTTGGAGAACCGCGCGCATTTCTTCGCAATCGCCGCGCAACTCATGCGCCAGATCCTGGTGGACTACGCTCGCCGCCATCGAGCCTCCAAACGTGGCAGCGGTATCTGCCTGCTGGAACTCGACGATGCTACGGCTTTACCCCAGCGCAAAAACGTCGATGTTGTCGCGCTCGATGATGCCCTCAATGCCCTCGCTGAAATCGATCCACGGCAGAGCCGTGTCGTGGAGTTGCGTTTTTTCGCCGGACTTTCTGTGGAGGAGACCTCCGAAGTGATGGGGATCGCAACCGCAACTGTGCAACGCGACTGGACTGCGGCCCGAGCCTGGCTGCATCGGGAGATATCCCGGAGCTCCCGAACATGACGATTTCGGGACGGTGGGAACGGACCAAAGAAATTCTTGAGCAAGCCCTTCGTCTGGCGTCACCGGAACGGCAAGCCTACCTCGACGCAGCGTGTGGGGCGGATGCCGATCTGCGCCGCGAACTAGAATCCTTAATCGCTTCGTACGAAGAGGCGGGAACCTCGTTCCTGGCCGCCGACGCTTCGGAAGTTCTACAGCTAACCCCGCCGCGGGCCCTTTCCGGTACTAAGCTCGGATCGTATGAACTTATTGAGTTGCTCGGTGCCGGTGGGATGGGCGAGGTCTATCGCGCTCGAGACATACGCCTCGACCGCATTGTTGCCATCAAGATTCTACCCGCCGCGTTCGCCGCGGACCATGAGCGGTTGCACCGCTTCGAGCAAGAAGCACGCTCGGCCTCTGCCCTCAACCACCCCAATATAGTGACCATCTACGAACTCGGACAAGACCGTTCCTGTCACTACATCGCGATGGAACTGGTGGAGGGCAAGACATTGCGCCAGCTACTCGGTTCCAGCATGCTGCCGATGCGAAAGGCAATTGAAATCGCGGCCCAAATTGCAGAGGGTCTGACCAAGGCTCATGAAGCAGGCATTACTCACCGCGACTTGAAGCCCGAGAATCTGATGGTTTCGCAGGATGGCTTCGTGAAGATTCTCGACTTTGGCCTCGCTAAGCTCGCATCATCCGGCGGGAGGCAGTCGGATATTTACAACTTGTCCACCTCGCGAACTCCAGCCGGCCTGGTTCTAGGGACGGTGGGATACATGTCACCGGAGCAGGTCAGCGGAACCGGATTGGATTTCCGGTCAGACCAATTCTCGCTCGGCTTGGTGCTCTACGAGATGGTCACCGGAAAGCGTGCCTTTCAAAGAAACACGGCAGCGGAAACACTTGTGGCCGTTCTCCGTGAGCCGGCCGAACCAATTGCGGGGCAAAGCCGGGACGCTCCTGCTCCGCTGTGTTGGCTGATCGAAAGATGCCTGGCGAAGGAACCGGAGAAGCGCTATGTCTCGACCCGGGAGCTCGCTCGGGAACTCACAGCCATACGCGATCGGTTCTCGGAGAATCCGATTAAGCAGGCGGAAGCCCGTCCCACCAATCTTCCTGTGCAGCGGACTGGTTTTGTGGGGCGAGAAAGAGAAGTAGCCGCTGCCAAAGAGCTCCTGCTGCGTCCGCAAGTTCGCCTGGTCACAATCACCGGCCCCGGTGGGATCGGCAAAACGCGGCTGGCGACGCAGGTTGCCAATGGTCTCGTCGAACACTTCCCCGGAGGCACTCACTTCGTTCCACTCTCTGCGCTAAGCGACCCCGACCTGGTCGCTTCCGTAATCGTGCAAGCATTAGGGATCCGCGAGGCCGGAGGACAATCACCACTTGAAATACTCAAGCGAAATTTGCAGGATTCGTTGCGCGCGCCAGTTCTGCTGCTGCTGGACAACTTCGAGCACCTGGTTCAAGCCGTACCTACTGTGGCGGAAATCTTAGCCGCAGGACCCAATGTCAAAATTCTGGTGACGAGTCGCTCGGCATTGCACTTGTACGGAGAGCATGAATTTCCACTACAACCGCTGACGCTGCCCGATTCACGGTCCATGCCTTCGGTGAAGGCGCTGTCGGAATGCCCAGCGGTCGCGCTGTTCGTGCAACGCGCCGCCGCTGCCAGACCAGATTTTGAACTGAATCGAGAAAACGCTTCCGCCGTCGCCGAGATTTGCGCCCGATTGGACGGTCTGCCTCTGGCGATCGAGCTTGCTGCCGCCCGCGTCAAAGTTCTTTCGCCGGCTTCCATGTTGACGCGCCTGGCGAGCCGCTTGCAGCTGTTAACCGGCGGCTCACGGGATTTGCCGCAGCGGCAGCAGACGCTGCGCGCGGCCATCGACTGGGGATACGATCTGCTGAACCCTGCCGAGCAGAAGCTTTTTCGGCGATTATCGGTGTTCGTCGGCGGATGCAATCTGGAAAGCGTAGAAGCCGTATGCGATGCCAAGGGCGACCTCGACCTGGACCTGCTCGATGGCATGGCATCCATGGTGGACAAAAGCCTGATGCAGCAAGCCGAGCAAGGGAAGGGTGAATCTCGGTTCGTGATGCTGGAGACGCTTCGCGAATACGCCCTCGAAAAGCTGGAAGCAAGTGGCGAGGCAGCATTGACCAGGCGCGCCCACGCCGCCTACTACCTGGTGCTGGCAGAAGAAAATGCCACGGAGTCGAGCGATGCGGAAGGCGCCGGATGGCTGGAACGGTTGGGGCTCGAACATGACAATTTTCGCGCGGCCCTGGAGTGGCTGACTGAAACCGGAAATGCGGAGTGGGGGTTGCGTCTGGGCACTTCCCTTTTTCGCTTTTGGGAGGTTCGCGAATATCTGGCCGAAGGCCGAGACCGATTGGACAGGCTGCTGAAGTTAACAGGAGCTGGAGCCACCACGAAGTTGCGCATGCGCGCCCTTTTTGCCGCAGGTGTGCTCGCCGGGGAACAGGGGGATTACACCTCGGCGGCTGCACTGATCAATGAAAGTCAAGACATTGCGCAAGCGCTCGGCGACAAAACGGGTGTAGCCGTTTCTTTGAATGCGTTAGCGGTCTTTGCTCGCGACCGCGGTGACGTCGAAGATGCGCACGTCCTGTTCGAAGCGAGTCTCGCGCTGTGGAGAGAATCGGGCGACCAGAAGGCCATTGCTCGTGCACTCAGTAACCTGGCGAACGTCGTCAAATTACAGCGAGAATATGGTCGCGCCCGCGAACTATATGCGGAGTGCCTTTCGATCTTCCAGCAACTAGGAGATCGGACGGGCGTCGCCTGGTCGCTGAACTACCAAGGGGATGTCGCGCGTGATCAGGGCGATTCCGCTGCCGCGCAGACCTTGTACGAACAGGGCCTGGCAATGTTTCGTGAAGTCGATGACCGTTGGGGAATTGCTGGCACGCTCGCCGATCTGGGTAACTTAGCCAGGGAAAAGAAAGATTTTTCGACAGCGCGCTTCATGTACCGGGGAAGCATAAAACTTTTCCAGGAACTGGATCACCGGCGTGGAATTGCGCGCGTGCTGGAATATTTCGCCTGCTTAGCGGCCGCTCAACTCGAAGCCGAGCGTTCGCTGCGACTGGCGGGCGCGGCCGCTGCGCTGCGCAAAGATATCGGCGCCCCACTCACACCCGCGGAGCAGACCAAACTGGAAACGAGTCTGCAGGCAGCACGCCAGGCATTGACCACCAAGGGGGTAGCGACGGCCTGGTTAGAAGGTTGGGCTTTGCCGGCCGAAAAAGCGATTGAAGAGGTGCTCACTACAGAAGATCTCTCGTCTCCGTCTTAGCCCCTACTCCGCGCTTGCGGCATCGAGAAGGCGGCGAACCGCGGAGATGCGATTAGCAGGAAGTCCCACTCGTTTGGCGTGTTCATGGATGGTCGCCTCGTCAGGGGCGAGATAGACGCAGTACACCTTATCGCCCGTGACGTAGCTATGGAGCCACTGGATCTCGGGACCCATTCCTTTCAAAACATTGACCGATTTTTGGGAGACTTCCCGCAATTGAGCGTCGGTTAGATTTCCAGCTCCCGGGATTTCCCGTTCGATGACGTACTTCGGCATGAGCATCCCTCTGATGTGCACAGATGCTAGCATGCAGATGAAGCAGCTTCAAGACGCGTGGTCGAAGCTGCCCTCGCTTAGCGAGAAGCCAGCAGCATCGAAAAGAACGGTAAGAACATAGGAAAGAGGTTGCCATGGATATTCGATCCCTTCAAAAGCCCTTGAAAGACCAATACCGAAACGACCCAAATTCCTCGAAGATCACAATGCGCGCAAAGGGCGCGCAGACGGATGCACCGGTGGCATGCTCCATCGACATCGGACGCGCCATCTACCAGGCCGAGGCCCACAAGGGCGTGGGAGGCGCTGGCGCCGGGGCTTGTTCCGGTGACCTTCTACTTGGGGCTTTGGCCGCTTGCGCGCAAATTACCTGCCAGATGGTGGCTGCGGCTATGGCTATTCCGACCGAACGCATTGAGGTCACGGTCGAGGGAGACTTGGATCTTCGAGGCACACTCGGCATTGCAAAAGACGTCCCAGTAGGCTTTGAAAGTATTCATCTTCTTTTCGATGTTGCCGCGCCTACGGCAACCCCAGAACAACTGCGCGCATTGCAGGAAAAAACAGAACAGTATTGCGTGGTGATGCAAACGCTTCTGCGTCCGCCGAATCTCGAGACCAAGTGGGCAGGTCACGACTAATACCGGCCGCGTTTCGCTGTTTCAGTTTCGCAATTCGTTCGTCAGGAAAAACAGTAGTGTCCCGATCCCATCAGGACGCCCGGGCCAGAAAACAAGTTTTCTGGATTCGAAGGAGATGCGCTAGAATACCCAACGTTAACGTTAAAGAGTCCCACGATTCCTGGACGGATGCGGAGATTCTTCGATGCCCACAACGCGCAGAGATTTCTTCAAAGTAGCAACTGTCGGTGCCATCGGCGCCACCGTCTTTGGCTTCGACCTTAAGCCCGCCTACGCACAACTCAAAGAGTTAAAGATTGCACGCGCTGCTGAGACGCGCTCGACGTGTCCCTATTGCGCGGTTGGCTGCGGCGTACTCATTTACACGATCGGCGATCGAGCCAAGAACGTCACGCCGCAAGTAATCCATGTCGAAGGCGACCCTGATCATCCCACCAACCGCGGCACGCTTTGCCCGAAGGGCTCATCACTCGAGCAGGATATGCTGAACCCGCGGCGGCTCACGAAGCCGCAAGTCCGGCGGCCCGGCGCGACGGATTGGCAGGACATTTCCTGGGACCTGGCCTTGAATGAGATCGCCCAGTGGACCAAGAAAACGCGCGATAGCTCCTTTGTGGAAAAGGACGCGAGCGGTCGTACAGTGAATCGGTGCGAAGGCATCTCGTTTATCGGCGGCTGCACCGATACTAATGAGTTCAATTTTCTGGCCGTCAAGGCCATGAGGGGGTTGGGCTTGGTTTATTTAGAAAACCAAGCCCGTGTTTGACACGGACCCACGGTCTCAAGTTTGGGACCAACATTTGGACGCGGGGCCATGACGAATGGC
>JBEKRY010000144.1:0-16462 GCA_049517555.1 Candidatus Sulfotelmatobacter sp.
AAGCCGACCTATGGTCGCGTGTCGAGCCGGGGAGTGATTCCGCTGTCGCGGTCGCTCGATCATATTGGCCCTCTGACGAGGACCGTGGAGGATGCTTCGATCATTCTTCAGGCGATTGCGGGATACGATGCTGACGATGCTGGTTCGGTGGATGTTCCGGTGGCGGATTATTTGTCGGGGTTGCGCGAGGGCGCGAAGAAGTTGCGCGTGGGCGTGGCGCGAGAATATTTCTTCGACGACCTCGACCCGGAGGTTGCTTCGGCGATCGATGGCGCGCTGCGGGAGATTTCGAGTTTGGGAGCGGAGATAAAAGAAGTGCAGCTCGATGTTCCGGTCGACCGTACCTTGCAGGCGGCCGAAGCCTATGCCTATCACGCGGAGAACTTGGCGAAGCCCCCGGAGTTGTATCAGGCTGAAACTTTGCGGCGCATCCGCGGCGGCGAGGCGGTCACGGCGGCGCAGTACATCGAGCGGCGGCGCGAACTGGAAGATGCGCGGCGCGGCATCGAGAAGGTTTTCGCCGATGTGGATGTGCTGGTGACTCCAACCACGCCGATGCCGGCTCCTTCGATTGCTGACCTGAAAGCTGATCCGGAGGCGCTGCGTCCCGCGGAACTTAGACTGCTGCGCAATACGCGTCCGTTCAATGTATGGGGATTGCCGGGGATTTCGGTTCCCTGTGGATTCACGCAGGGGGGCTTGCCTATTGGGCTGCAGATCGCTGGGCCGCACTGGCGGGAGGATTTGGTGCTGCAGCTAGCTCACGCTTACGAGCAGGCGACGGCCTGGCACGCTTGCGAAATTCCGTTACGCCATTGAACGGCTGCGCTACCTGCAATCCGGATTCAGCCGGTCGCCTTTGACTACGGCAACCATGGCGGCTTCTGCGTCATCTGAATGTCACCGCTCAATTAAACCTCTGGAGTATCTCCGATGAAATCAACAAAATGCCGGGTCGCCTTAGGCGGATTACTGGCCAGTTTTGCCGCAATCCTGATTTTGCTGGGAAGCGCTTTGGCAAGCGGTCCGAGTGAAGCCGTGATTTACAGCTTCGGTGTCAGCAATTCAACTCCCTATGCCGGGTTAGTGGCCGATTCTGCCGGCAACCTGTATGGCACTACCCTTTGGGGAGATTCGTTGCCGAACGGCTCGGTGTTTGAGCTATCGCCGTCCGGCAGTGGCTGGAGTCAGACTACCCTGTTTGTGTTCGACGGCGCCAACGGCAGTTTTCCCGCAGGACCGATGATTCTTGACAAGTCCGGGAACCTGTACGGGAACACGTCGCAGGGCGGCACCGGCAACTGCTCGAGCGGCAGCAGCCGTGTGGGTTGCGGTGTCGTGTTTGAATTGAGTCCTCCCGTTTCTGGTGGAACGTGGACGGAAACCGTGCTGTACAACTTTCAGGGCGGCAATGATGGACAACGTCCGTATGACAATCTTGTGATGGACGCTGCCGGAAATCTCTATGGCACGACCACAAGCGGAGGGACAGGATGCGCCCCGCAGGGCTGCGGCACCGTGTTCCGATTGAAGCCTCCTGCGCAGAAAGGCGGGGCGTGGACTGAGACTGTGCTGCACCGCTTCAACGGGACCGATGGCTCGGGGCCGGCAGGCATCACGCTGAAAGGCGGGGCTCTGTACGGGGCTGCTAGCGGAGGCCCGTCCAACAACGGCCTGATCTATAAAGTGAAAATGGGCAGCGAATTGCAGATGGGCAGCGGCACGACGGAAACGGTGCTCTACAACTTCAGCGGCAGCGATGGCGCTGGTCCGGGTGGCGTGGTGTTCGGCGCGGATGGGAATATGTATGGCGTTACAGGCGGCGGTGGCCAGGACAACTGGGGCACGGTTTTCGAATTGACTCAGACCTCGGGCGGAACCTGGGCGGAAGCGGTGCTTTACGATTTTACCGGCGGGGCTGACGGAGCGAATCCGAATTCGCCGGTCATTCTCGACGAGGACGGCAACCTGTACGGCACGACCTACACCGGCGGACTCACTACGGAGTGCGGGTGGATCTCGCCAGAGGACGGGTGCGGCGTGGTTTTCAAAGTGTCGCCTTCGGCAGCCGGCGGTGCATGGACAGAAACGGTGCTGCACTCGTTCAGCGACGCTCGCAGCGACGGAAACATCCCCATCAATACGGGAGTCGTCTTCGGGAAGGGCGGCGACCTGTACGGAACGACCGCTTACGGAGGCAACGGGGGCTGTGTTGCGGAACGAGGGAACACGGTGAATTGCGGGACGGTTTACCGGCAGATGCGGTAATCCCCGCGCCGTTCAAATTACTGTGGCCCGGCCACGTTGTTGATCCTGAGCGTTGATTTGGATCAGAACGTGGCCGGATTTTCGATTTGAAAACCCAGAAGTTTCGCCGGCGGCATCACTGGTCAGTCCACCGACCTCACATCATCCGGCAGCGTCAGCTCGAACTCGCACTTGCCGGTGGCGATGGCGCAGGAGAGAGTGCCGCGGCGGAAGACTTTTACCGGGGTGTCGTCGGGGAAGGTTAGGTGGTAGTCGGCGGTTTTGAGGGCTTCGGTGAAGGACTTCAGCTTTTCGTCTCCGCTGACAAATTTCACGCTGTCGACTTTTGTTGTCGCGCCACCGCCGCCACTCAACAGGATGAAGAAATCGGCGTTGCCGGTTTGCTTGGCCTTGCCGAGGTCGATGGTGCTGAGCCGCTGCAGTTCGTCTTTGTAATGCGCCACGAGGGCGTCGGCCTTGGCGTCTCCTCCGGCCAGCGCAGCCAGGCGGCCACGCGTCTCGGGCGGCGGGCGTAGGCCATTCATCGACAGCGCATAGGTGCGCATCGCCCGGTCTTTATCGCCACGCTTCTGGTAGATCTGTCCGAGGTGGTCGCCTACTTCGCCGTGATGGCCCAGTTCCCAGGCGGCCGCTACATATTTTTCCGCCTTGTTGAGATTGCCTTCGCTGAAGAGCACCCAGCCCAGCGTGTCCCAGTAGGCGATCAGCGATCGAACTACGGGCAAGTCGTTGTTGGAGAGGCGGTCGAGCGAAACGTTGCGCAGCGTGGCGGCCGTCGCCGAAACCGCGGACTCGGCATACTGCTGGGCGCGGTCGAGGTGAGCGTTTTTCAGCGAAAGCTGGTAGGCGATGTTGTTCCATATCAGCGGCGTCGGGGAAAGTTCTACGGCATGATCGAAAGCGGCGAGCGCTTTGTCGTCCTGACCAAGATTGAGGTAGGCGTCGCCCAGGCTTACCTGTAACTCGGCGCTTCCCGGAGCACTGTCAGGCGTGACGGCTACAGCCTTTTCGAGTTCGGCCACGGCCAGATCATATTTGTGCCACTCGGAGTACATCTGGCCCAGATTGGCGTGGGCGAACTTGTCGAGCGGATTGTTTTCGAGTTGTTTATTGAAAGCCTTCACCGCATCGTCATACTTGCGGTCGTTCCAATAGACGCGGCCGAGATTGTTGTAAGCGAACTCGTCATAAGGATTCACTTCAATCTGCTTCTGGAAGGCGGCGATCGCTTGATCGCTGTCGCGCATCTGCAGATAAATGAGTCCCAGATTGTTCCAGGCAAATTTGTTCTTGGGGTCGACTTCGGTTGCCCGTTTCAGCAGGGCGATGGCCACGGGGAAGTTGCCGTTTTCCGCGGCGGCGCGGGCGCTGTCGACCAGGTCGTCAGCCTTCATGTCGGCGGGCGGGACAGGAACTCCGGCTACCGAGCTTTCGACCGACAAGCGCTGGCCGAGGTCGGCAACCACGGCGCGGCGGAACGATTCGTAATCCGACGCGCGCGAAACGGGGATTTCGTCCTCGCGCAGAGTCAGCTTGCGGCCCGCGGTGAAGACGCCGCCGTCGACCTTGTAAGTCGCCAGATATTCCGCGTAGTCGCGTTTCAGCGAGAACGCCAAGGGCGCGTGTGCCGTGTATTTGGCGGGCAAGTCCAGCGTGATCTGGTAAGAGTATTCGGCCTTGGGACCGAGCTTCAGGGCATCGGTGTCGGAATCCGCATTCGTGTCGTCGCTATCGACGTCGGGCAAATTGAATTGCACCAGCGGCAGAGCAATGTCAGTTTTCTTCTTCGACCAATCGAGAAAATTTACTTTGGAAACGTCGTAAGAGAGCGTGAACGCCTCGCGGGTCGCGGCCGGATCGCTGATCTTGAGGTTGCTGACGTCGCCGCCCAGACCGGAGTTGATGTTTTCTACGACGCGTTGCCAGTTGGCCTGCGGGACGCGGCGGAAGACTGAGCGCAGCAGCAGTTCTTCGTCGCCGCGAAACTCATAGTGAACGTGGGCTTCGAGTTTGCCAATATCATTGACCTTCCCCGTGATCTCGGAGGCTTCGAGGTCCAGCATGGGCGTGTCGGCGGGCGTCATTTCGAGGTGCGGCGGCACGTCGGACGGCGGCTCGGCCGGTGGAATTACCAGTGCCTGCTTGTTGCGCAGTGAATATGAGAGCAAGCGAAAGGGCGCGACCTCGGCGGTCGTGTCCATCCAGATTTCTTCTTTCTTGCCTTGCGGGTTGATTCCCTGCCCCATGGGCAGCATGGTGATGACGTGATCGAACTGCGAGGGCGAAGGAACGTCGGGGTCGAGCTTGCGGGTGGAATTGATCAGAACGGAGTCGGCATGCAATCCCTCGGCCTCAAGCAGCGAAGCCAGCAGCGTGTGTTTGTCTTTGCAGTCGCCGTACTGGTCGTGCAGCACGTCGGAGGCGGAGTGCGGCTGGTAGCGTCCGACGCCGAGCGAGAGGCTGACGTAGCGGAAGTTTTTCGCCACGAAATCGTAGAGGGCTTCGGTTTTTTCTAGATCCGTGTTCAGGCCCTTGGTCAACTCCTGCGCCTTGGCGCGCACATCGGCCGTAGGCGCACGGCGATCTTTTTCCAGGCCTGCGTACCAGTGGCCGATCTGCTCCCAGGTTTCGAAGGTCGTGAGTTGAATATCGGGGCGGTCCTCGTCGCGATGTTTCTTTTTCTTCTTGTCTTCTTTGGCCTTGGTTGCATCGTCTTCGCGCTCGAGATGAGAACTCGACCAGTGGTAGATGCGGCGGCCGTCGGCTTCTGTGATCTTCGGATCCATGCCCGGCTTGCACTTCAGCTTCAGGTTGCGGCCTGTGGGCACGTCGACGTCAACGGTTTCGTCCAGTTCGATGTTGGCCTTGTCGAAGTCGTATTCGGTCCAGAACTGTCCGGCGGCCAGCGGCGTGTGAATCACCGTGACCATCTCGTATTCCAGTACGTCGCCGGGACGCAGGCCGGGAACCGTAATGTGCTTCTGGCGATAATCGGTGTAGACGGGGGCTTCGCGCTCGACGGGAGCGCTGAGATCCTGCACGGCATCGTCGCCGGCCTTGACCACGGTGCCATCTTGTTGCAGAACGCGGACGTAGGGAATTTCGACGCGCTCGTTGGCGGAGTTGTAACCCTCCTGCAACTGGCCCCACTGCTGGACGCCGGCTTCGCTCTGCACGCGGATGCGGGCCGTGGTCTCTTTGCGTCCCGTGCCATCGGCCTCGAAGCGGTAGTGCGAGTGCATCTGCTCGATGACGAAGGACTCCTGCGAATAGTCATGAGCCTTGGCTTCGGAGTTGACCGCGTCGGCGGCTTTTTCCGCGGCAGTTGCGGTCGGCGTCTTGACGGCCTGCTTCGGCGGAGTCCCAGGGACGGCGTCCTGGGACGTGGGCGCGGAGGCCGATGGCGTTTGGCTAGATTGCTGTGAACTTGCGCCGACAGTCAGCAGACACAAAGAAATAAGAGCAAGGCAATGATTGCGCATAGGATTTGGGCGAACCTAGTCATTATCCCATGTAGCGGTGAGGGCGTGCGCGCAGGGCGGGCTGAGCAACGGAAAACCCGTGAGGACCGGGGAGTACCCGAAACCGAAGTAACACGAGAAGGCTACCTGTAAGATTAGCCTGAACATTGACATTCTGAGCTTCTTCACATTTTTGTCCGCCGGAGGGCCGAATTCGGGGTAAAATGCCGCTCAGATATTCCTGCTTTCGCCATGACGCGGGGCAGGCGTGACGCATAATGTACTTGCGCCACGATCTTTCCGTCGGAGGTTTTGCATGGAAGATCGGGCCCCTGTCGTGTCCTCTGTTGATGCCGAGCAGTCCTCTACTACTACCTCAAGCATAAGGAAACATGAAGGCCGCGGAGCGTGGGTTCTTACTGCCTACGGGATCTCCGGGCTGGCATTGTTCGGAGTTCTGGCCTACTTTTTCTCGGACTTCGTCGCTCACTAGTCGAGGTTCAGGAGTTCAGGCCCGCGTTGCCGAACGGACGTGCGCGTCCGCGGAATGTGGAGAAGTGTATCTACTGCTGAATCGAAATCTGTTCAGTGAAATCCGATCCGCTCGGTACCGTTTGGAGACTCCCAACTTGTACCGCCTGTCTCCCAAGCGTCTGTATCGAACGTGCTACAATCAGCAGCCTTAGTTTGTCGCTGCGGTACCCGGCACTGACCCCACGCAAGGATTGCGCAACGCACGGAAGAAATCTGTGGCCAAGACTCCCACACCCAGCCCGACGCCGATTACCTACGCCGATGCCGGGGTGGACATCAGCCGCGCCAACCGCACCAAGCAGCGCATCAAGTATCTGGCGCACAAAACTTTTACCCGCGGCGTGCTGAGCGAGATTGGCGGCTTTGGCGGCCTGTTCTCCATCGACAAAACCAAGTACACCGACCCGGTGCTGGTCTCCAGCGTCGACGGCGTGGGCACGAAGTTGAAGGTCGCGTTTGAGATGAACCTGCACTCCACCGTCGGCGCCGACCTGGTCAACCATTGCGTGAATGACATTGCGGTGCAGGGTGCGGCGCCGCTGTTTTTCATGGACTACCTGGCGACGGGTACGCTCGATCCGTCGATTGCGGAGAAGGTGGTGGAGGGCATCGCCGACGCCTGCAAACACAACGGCTGCGCGCTGATTGGCGGTGAGACCGCGGAGATGCCAGGGTTTTATCCGGATGGAGAATACGATCTCGCGGGATTTATTGTTGGCGTGGTGGAGCGAGAGAAAATCATCACCGGCAAAGACGTGCAGATCGGCGACATCATCCTCGGCCTGCCCTCGAATGGGCTGCACACCAACGGATATGCGCTGGCGCGCAAGCTGCTGTTCGAAGTGGCACATTATTCGTCCGAGACCTACGTTAACGAAATCAAGAACAAAGTCGGTAACGAACTCATGCGCACGCATAAGAGCTACTGGCCTGCATTGCGAAAACTGATTGACGGACAATGTGTTGCGGCGCTGGCGCACATTACCGGCGGCGGCATTACCGAGAACCTGCCGCGGGTCTTGCCGCGCGGCACGGCCGCTGTGATCGAACTGGGCACTTGGCCTGTGCTTCCGCTGTTTGAACACCTGCAGCAACTGGGGAACGTTCCGCAAGACGAGATGCTGCGGACCTTCAACATGGGCCTGGGAATGCTGCTGGTGGTTCCGTCGGCGAAATTCAAGAAGGCTCAGTCGGTGCTGGAGCGCGTGGGCGAGAAGGCTTATACGATCGGGCGCATCGTCAAGGGTGAGCGCAAAGTTACGTACAGCTAGAAAATGCATTCCCTCGGCATACTCCTTTCCGGGCGCGGTTCCAACTTCGTCGCCATCGCTGACAGCATCGATGCTGGCCGCATTCCTGATGCGCGGATCGCCGTTGTCATCTCCAACAGAGCGGACGCGCCGGGAATCGCAACTGCCCGCCAGCGCGGGCTGAGCGCGGTTGTGATTCCGTCCAAGGGCAAACCGCGCGAGGAGCACGATCGCGAAGTCGTCGCCGCACTGAAGCAACACAACGTCGAACTGGTATGCCTCGCCGGCTATATGCGGCTGCTCTCTCCGTGGTTCGTGCAGCAATTCCCGCACCAGATTCTGAACATCCATCCCTCGCTACTGCCTGCCTTTCCCGGCCTCGAAGCGCAGGAACAGGCCTTTGCCTATGGCGTGAAAGTTTCCGGCTGCACCGTGCACTTTGTCGACGAAGAACTGGACCACGGAGCGATCATCGTGCAGAGAACGGCGCCGGTGCTTGACAGCGACGACGAACATGCTCTGGCGGCGCGAATTCTGGAGCAGGAACATATCGCGTACACGGAAGCCATCAATATTGTTCTGCGCGGGAATTTCGAGGTCGTCGGGCGACGGTTCGGGCTGAGTCAAGGGCGGAGGTCGGAATGAAGGAGCGAAAACAAGTTTTTATCTGCGGCCAGACTCTCTACTTGAAGTTTTTCGTCATTTTAACAATCGGCAACGTTTCCCCGTTCGCCAGCGGCACCGCCTGATTTTCAACTTCCACATACCCTTTTGCTCTGTAGAACGCCACACCGCTTAACGTAGCTCCCATTTCTAATCGAGTAAACCCTGCGATCCTGGCGGCGTCTTCACAGGCCTGCAGGATCAGGCTGCCAATCCCCCGCCGCACCCACTTCGGATGCACGAAGAAAGCGCGGATCTTGGCGGCATCGCGCGAAGGGTCGAGCAGCGAGTCTTCCCGTCCCGCGTACTGATCGCCTCCGTACAAAGTCTTGCGCTGGCTCCATCCGCCGCAGGCCACGATCATTGACCCCGCTTCCGACACGGGTTCGGCGACCAGATACGTTCCATCCGCGATCAACTGGCTGTCGACGCCGTACACCGACTGCAGTGCGCCTTCAATCTGGGCGGGAGAATAGTCCCCGGCTTGCAGTCCGCGCACGGACGCCTCAATGATCTGCTGCAGCCGTGGGATGTCCTGCACAATCGCTCGTCGAACGAAGAACTTCGTCATCACGCCGCATCCAGGATCGTGATCAGTTTTGATTTCTGCATTTTAACTTCTGCATTCTGACTTCTGCCGTCTGCATTCCTTATAATGTGCTTTCTCATGTCAACCTTCGCACCTGTCGACGAACAGTTAACCTACATCAAGAAGGGCTCAGCGGAAATCATCCGCGAGTCGGAACTGCGCGCCAAGCTGGAGAAGTCGCGCACCACGGGCAAACCCCTGCGCATCAAAGCCGGATTCGATCCCACTGCGCCCGATTTGCACCTTGGGCATACGGTGCTGCTGCGCAAGCTCAAACATTTTCAGGATCTCGGCCACACCGTCATTTTTCTGATCGGCGACTTCACTGGAATGATCGGCGACCCCACCGGCCGCTCGGTGACGCGACCGCCGCTTACACAGCAGCAGATTGAACAGAACGCTGAGACTTACAAGACGCAGGTGTTCAAGATTCTCGATCCGCAGGAGACGGTCGTCGATTTCAACCGCCGCTGGTTTTCAAAATTTACCGCCGACGATTTCGTGCGCCTGGCCGCGAAGTATACCGTCTCGCAAATGCTGGAGCGCGAGGACTTCCACAAACGCTTTGCCGAAGAAAAACCGATCTCGATGCATGAATTGCTCTATCCGCTGGCCCAGGGCTACGACTCGGTCGCGCTCGAAGCCGACGTGGAGCTCGGCGGCACTGATCAGCGCTTCAACCTGCTGGTCGGTCGCGAATTGCAGCGCTCCTACGGACAGGAATCACAAGTCGTGCTAACCATGCCGATTCTCGAAGGCCTGGACGGCGTACAGAAAATGTCAAAGTCGCTGGGCAACGCGATCGGCATCCACGAACCGCCGCTCGAAATGTACGGGAAGATCATGAGCATCTCTGACGAGATGATGTGGCGGTATTACGAGCTGCTGACGGACGTTCAGGTCGCCGACATCGAGAGGATGAAACGCGAGACGCATCCGATGCAAGCGAAAAAAGACTTGGCGCGGAGGATCGTGGCGGATTTTCATTCGGCGGAAGCGGCCACGAAAGCGGCGGAGGATTGGGCGAAGCAGTTTCAGAAGGATGCTGTTCCGGACGACGTCGAAACCGTGCAGATTCTTCTGGAGAATGTCAGAGCCGTTGAACAAGGCAACGGAGGGAGCACGCCACTAGAAGATTCAGTTCCCGTCAGAATCGACAAGCTACTTCGCTATGCTGGTCTTGCTACCTCAAACACCGAAGCCTCAGGAAAGGTTAAAGAGGGGGCTGTTGCCATTGACGGCCAGGAGATCGACCGGCGTGTCGTCTGGGTCCGCGTTCGGATCGGAGATGTCTTCGTTATACGCGTTGGCCGACGGATGAAAAAGGTGCGCATCCTAGATCCCGCCGGCGGCAGATCGCGATGACCATGTGGGGACAGCCGCCCCCGGCTATCCCCACATGAACCTGTTTACCGCTCGCCAATCTGCTACCCTCTCCCCGGCACATGCGCGCAGCGGCCATTCTCGGGTTGGGATGTTCTCTCAAGAACCTTAAGCCTTTTCAGTTTGAGGGCCCGGCCAACAACATTGAATGGCGGATGGGCATGCCGCGATCGAGCGACGAAGCCGATTTGATCCTTCTGTTCGGCGGCGACGGTACGATTCATCGCCATCTGGGACAGTTGGTCACACTCGGGCTGCCGGTGTTGGTCGTGCCTGTGGGCAGCGGGAATGATTTTGCCCGCGCTTTGGGATTGCGGCGCGTGCGCGATTCGCTGGCGGCTTGGCGGAAATTCTGCGGGGGGGCGGGCCATATTCCCGCAGAGAATGTGCGCACGATTGATCTGGGAGTCATTGCTCCACTCGGGAGCGCGGGCGGGGCCCCTTCGGCTTTCGCTCAGGGCAGGTCCACGCCACATACCCCTGCGCGAGACTTGCCATCGGGGGCTGTTTACTTCGCTTGCGTTGCGGGCGTCGGCCTTGACGGAGAAGTGACCGCGCGGGCCAACCGTTTGCCTCGGTGGTTGCGCGGGCATGGCGGTTATGTGTTGAGCCTGGCTCCTACGATTTTTACGTTTGCTCCACTGCCCATCAAGATTCTGACTCCCCCCGAAAGCCCGGCCGAAGACAAGGGGGCGGGCAACAACGAAAGCGTACGCTGGACCACGCGCAGCGATCGGCCCACCATCCTGGCTGCGTTCGCCAATACTCCGGTGTACGGCGGCGGGATGAAGATCGCGCCTCGCGCGAAAATGGATGACGGCCTGTTGGACGTTTGCATCGTTGGCGTCGTCGATCGCTTCAGGCTTTTACGTTTGTTTCCGACCGTTTATAGCGGCAACCATCTGAATGTCCCGGAGGTTGAATATTTTCAAGCTGGCCGAGTGCGGGTCGAGACCGAGCGTCCGCTCGATGTTTATGCGGACGGGGAATATGTCTGCCGCACGCCGGTTGAGCTGGGAACGCATCACGCAGCGCTGCGGGTCGTCACGCCCTAGGCGGCTGCTAACAGACTTTTGCGACCTCAATGGCTAAAGCAATGAGTGTGAGAACTTATTCCGTCCCTCCGGGACTGGTGCCATCCTCCTACTTTACCCAGCGCTGAAGCGCTGGGCTAAGTTAGTTCGCCCCTCCGGGGCTTAGTTCTCGGGCATTTCGTCCTTATCGCAGCGGTGGAAGCACTGCGCCACCCAAATCCAAGTTCTCGGCAAACTGTAAGACTCGTCCCCATCCCGCTTCGACCCCCATCCCGCTAAGTGCTAAACTTTCTTCATGGCTGAAGCACGTTCGCGCACCCTGCTCTGGGTTCTGATCGGCGGAGGAGCTTTTTTCCTCTTCGTACTGGCCGTGTTTGCGCTGGTTTACCTGACGCTGCATGTCTCGAGGGCGTGATTCTGTCGCCGCAGCCCGTGGTCGGGCAGCTTAAGAAATTTGCCGATGACTCGTCGATCAAGGCCATTATTATTCACGTCAACTCCCCGGGCGGCGGGGTGGCTGCGTCGGAGGAGATTTATCGCGAGGTCAAGCGCATTCGCAGCGAGAAGAAAAAGAAAATTGTCGTCTCGATTGAGACCGTGGGAGCCAGCGGAGCTTACTATGTGGCCTCGGCGTCGGACAAAATTTATGCTGACTCGGGCAGCATTGTGGGTTCTATCGGCGTGATCGCGGAGTGGATGAACTATGGCGATCTGCTGAAGTGGGCCAAGCTGAAAAATGTCGTCATCAAGACCGGCGAATTCAAAGATACGGGCAACCCGGCCCGCGATCTCACTCCTGCCGAGCAGGCTTACATGCAGGATTTGATCAACAACATGTTTGGACAGTTCGTCCACGCGGTGGCTGACGGGCGGGGCCTGAAATTCGACGACGTGAAGGCGATCGCCAACGGCAAGGTCTGGACCGGCGAGCAGGCCAAGTCGATGAATTTGATCGATGGCGTCGGCGACTTTGAGACCGTGGTAGACGAGACTGCCAAGTCGGTGGGGATTAAGGGTGAGCCTACGCTGGTGCGTCCGGATCGCGACCGCAAGACGCTGATGGATTTGCTGCTGGGCGATGTCTCTCAGTATTTACCCTCGCGCGAGAAAATGCTGGAGCAGCAGGTGGGATTTTATTACCTGTGGAAGTAGGACTGTGAACAAGCTCGTTGTCACAATGTTCTGCTTGCTTACTCTTCCCGCCATAGCAGGGGATCGTTGCACAATTGTTGCTGGCCTGGGCTGCGGCGAACTCAAAGTCGGTAAGTCAAAACGATCCGATGTCTTTCCCAATGATGGTGATGAGAAGCGCTATCACGATGATGGTCTTGATCTAGATTTTGGTAAGGACGACGTTCTTGGCACGCTGGTGATTGGAAATTCCGCCTATCGAACCAACTTGGGTCTGGCTGTTGGGGATGATGAGGAAAAAGTAAAACGGGTTTATGGCGTTCCCCGGAAGGTAGAGCGATTTACGCTATCGAAGGGCGAAAATGAACCGATTGGGTTTGTGGGCGATCGGACGCTGGAATATCCAGGCATAGGCTTCATTATCGTAAAGAACAAAGTTTGGGTGATCCTCGTTGTTCCTAAATAAAAGATCAGCCGGTTCCACACCTGCAACTTGCGTGAAACCCCTGAAATTTGAGAAGGTTATGGGTGGTGGGCCGGCGGGATTGCGTTCGCCGCGAAGTAGGCCAGCCGGAACGAAGAGGGGTTATGACCAAAGCCGATCTGATTGACGAAGTCTCGCGTTTGGCGGAACTTACGCGGAAAGACAGCGAAGTGATCGTGGAGACCATCTTTGACAGCGTGGTGCGCTCGCTGCGCGCCGGCGACAAGATCGAGATTCGCGGCTTTGGCAGTTTCCGCACCCGGCAGCGCAAGCCGCGGGTTGGGCGCAATCCCAAGACCGGGGAGCGCGTGGACGTCCCGGCCAAGAAGATTCCGTTCTTCAAGCCTAGTAAGGAATTGAAAGATCTGGTCAACGAGAGCGCCATTACTGCGGCGGCGACTGCGGCAACTCCCGCCCCGCCAACCACTTCGGCTCCTCCGACTGCGTAAGCGGAGTCCTCGGTTCAATCATTATTCATTATTCATTTCGATCGTAAACAGGTCCTCTCGTAGAGACGTTGCTGGCAACGTTTCTTTTTCTTTTGGAGGGAGCGCTGCGCACGAATACCTGCTGCTCCACGTAAACCCTCGCTTACGGCTTCGTTCCCAGGTACAGGTCGGCGACTTTCAAGGCGAACTGCTCGGGATTGATATCTTCTCGGTTGGCCAGGACGATGATTGTGAGTTTATCGTCGTCATTGGGAAAGCGCTGGATTGTCGTGCCGAAGCCGATCGTGTCGCCATTGTGCGACATCCGTTTGTGGGCTTGATATTGATGATCCTGATACGGAGCGAGAAACCATCCGAAGCCGTAGCTGACGGGCGCGCCCTCGGGAGACTTCGCCGGGCCGTCGGTCGGTTGCACCGGGGTGAGAGCGGGCTGCATTTCCGCTTCGCTGAGCAGGGTGTGTTCGCGCAGGGCGCGGTCCCACTTCTCCAGGTCGTCGAGCGAAGAGTAAATGCCGCCATCGCCCAAGACGGCTGAGGTCGGACTCTGATCGGTCTGTTGCCAGCCGTCTTTTTCGTTTTGACCATTCTTAATCTGAATTCTGCTGTGACCGTAGGCACGGTGCGGCACTTCGTTCTTGCCTTTTTCGTAGGCGAGTGTGTTGTTCATCATCAGCGGAACGAAGATTCTCTCGTGCAGAAATTCGCCGAAGCTCTGGCCGGAAACTTTCTCGACGATCATCGCCAGCACCGCATAGCCGGAATTGCTGTACTCCCACTTCGAGCCCGGCGGAAACTTGCCGCTGCTCTGCTGCTCCAGTAGCTTCAACACGCCCGCGTCGAGAATCTGCGGAACTTTTTCGGGAGGCATGCTCGGATACTGCTTCATCAGCAGATCTTCGTAGTCATCGAGTCCCGAGGTGTGGTTGAGCAGATTGCGGACGGTGATGGATTTTCCGTAAGCCGGAAACTCGGGAAAGAAATCCGTGAGGTGGTCGTCGTAATGCAACTTCCCGTCGTGAGCCAGCAGCATGATGCACGCCGCAGTGAACTGCTTGGTGAACGACGCCAGCCGGAAATTTGTTTTCGCATCGATCGGCCGCCGCGTGCGCAGGTCGGTCACGCCGTATCCGCGGCGAAACACGGCCCGACCATCGCGAACGACGAGCACCGCGGCTCCGGGAGCAGTGCTGGACTTCAGGGAGGAGAAGATAGCGTCCACCTGCTTCGTTGAAACCCGCTTCGTTGAAACCTGCGCCGTTGGAACTCGCGCCGGCGAGGCTTGTCCCGATGCGTGGATGACGCAGCAGATGGAAGCAAGGACGGCCAGCATCGTTTTGAATCTTGTTTTCATGGACTCCTCGGGCAAAGCCCGGCCCCAGGGAAACTGTACCCGAAGCCTGATTTTGCAATCCTGACCTCGGAATTTTCTCATGGCGACAATCGCCAAAGCAGGCGCAAGTGTCCCAGCGCACAGTCAACGGTGCGACACCGCATATCAATAAGATCGGGAAGGGAGTAAGGTTAAAGAGTCTCGTCTAGCATCTTCCCGCCGCGCCTGACAGGTGACGGTTCCTTGCGAAAATCAGATACCCTTACGCTGCGCAAGGACCCCTATGGCCAATAAAATCCGTCCGCTCGCCCGACTCGCTGCGAAGCCACCTCCATCGGATGGCGATGGCAACCCAATCCACAACGAGATTCTGCTCGACCTGCCCCCCAAAGAATATGAGTTGCTGATCCCCAAGCTCGAGTTTGTGCGTTTGGAGACTCACCACGTACTGCATGAGCCGGGCGACACTTTGAAGTCCGCCTACTTCGTGAACAGTGGGCTGGTATCGATTCTGACCGTCTTTCCGGATGGTAAGAGCGTGGAAGTGGGCTTGGTGGGCAAGGAAGGTCTGATCGGGATCCCTCTGGTTGCGGGCTTTCGTAGCGCGCCCACGCGAGCGATCGTGCAGATTGAAGCCACCGCGTTCCGGGCAAGCGCCGATGCGCTGCTTGGCGTGCTTCGACAGTGCCCGGTCCTGGAGCAGCGATTACAGCAGTTTGCTCAGATCATGACCCTGCAGACCGCGCAGATTGCCGCCTGCAACCGGCTGCACGAAGTGAATGAGCGCCTGGGGAGATGGTTGTTGATGAGCTGCGACCGGATTGGATCGGCGACCGTGCCCTTGACTCAGGAACTTCTGGCTCAGATGCTCGGAACTCGCCGCTCCAGCGTAACCGTGGCGGCGGGTATGCTGCAGAAAGCTGGGCTCACCACCCATAGCCGTGGCGAGGTGAAAATTGTCGACCGGCAAAAACTGGAAGAGGCAACCTGCGAATGCTACGAAATCATGCGCTCGCAAATCGCAAAGTGGCGTAGGGAAACGGAATAGCCGGGCGCGGGGTTGGGGATATTTTGTGCGTGTTGCGACCGGCTTTGTGTACGCCAGCGAACCCTCTCTGGTCTTGTAGGGGGCTGACAAATTCTCCGGATTTCGCTACGCTGCGGTGAAATCGGATTCACCGGTGCGTCGCCTGCGCCGAGTTTCCCCGACAGGAGCGCACATGTCGGATATTCGCCTCGACTTAGCCATTCACCAACTCGCCTGCCCGCACTGCGAAAAGCAGACTCAACACTCCTGGCCCGGAACGACAATCCTGTTTTCAACCGCGAGGTGCCAGCACTGTGGTTTGGAGTTCCTGGTCGTCCAAAATAAACCGTGGATTGGCGATCACGGAGCGGACCGATCGCCGTTACAAGATCGCGCTGCTTTGCGCTGGTCGTTTTCGCGCTGAAAATTCTCGCGCTGATGATTCCTGCGTTAATCCTTCCTGCACCAAATCACTCCTGCACCAAATCACTCTCGCATTCCCACCACGGCCATCATGCGGCCGGTCTTCCCTTTTTCGGCGCGATAGGAAAACAGCAACTCGGGGTGACAGTTCGTGCAGAGCGGAGAGGCCTCGATGTTTTTCTTCGGCAGACCCGCGGCCAGCAACTGCTGCCGGTTCGCCTCCACCAGGTCGAGAAAGATTTTCTTCGGCAGATCGCTGTGCCCGGGAGCGCGGGCGGTAAGAAACAGCAGCGGATATTTTTCACGCACCGGATCAGATTCTTTTATTTCATGGAACAAGCTGGACGCGTACTCAAACTGCGATTCAAACTTGGTGCGAACTTCTTCTCCGACTTCATAGCAGCAGCCCTGAATCCCGGGCCCGATCGCGGCCTTG
>JBEKRY010000145.1:0-11505 GCA_049517555.1 Candidatus Sulfotelmatobacter sp.
CATTACAATAGCCGGGTGCCCGAAGCCAGCACTCGCGACGCGCCCGCGACGGCGCAAACTGCCACCGGCGCTCACCGCTTCACGCTTCGCCAGCGCATCGTCCTGCGCATCATCATCTTCGTAGGCTACTGGATCATTCGTCTGATCGGCCTGACTCTGCGCGTGGCGGTTTCTTACGAAGATGGCGCGCAGGAAACAGTGGAGCAGCGCCCGCTGGTTACTTCGTTCTGGCACTCCTGCATTCTCCCAGCGACCCACATCTGGCGGAACGAGGGGGTGCGGGTAATGAGCAGCAATAGTTATGACGGCGAGTACATGGGCCGGATCATCCAGAAATTCGGTTTCGTCGCCGTGAAGGGTTCGAGCAGTCGCAACGCCGTGCGGGCCTTGCTCGGCCTGCGGCGCGCGCTAGGCGAAGGTTGGACGGTGGCGTTTTCGCTCGATGGCCCGCGCGGCCCGCGCCGCAAAGTAAAGCCGGGGCCGGTGGCGCTGGGCCGGTCGGCCGGTGTTCCGTTAAGTATGTTTCACGCCGCCATCGATCGCGCCTGGGAGCTGAACACCTGGGATCGCCTGATGATTCCAAAGCCCTTCTCGCGCGTTCTGCTGCGCTTTGGCAAACTTATCCACGTGCCCGCCAAAGCGACGGACGAAGACGTCGAGCGCTGCACGGGGGAGCTGCAAGCCGCCCTCGATCGAGTCTGCGAATTTGCGGAAGCCAACGTGAATCGGGTGGGAACGACAGAATTTCCGTACTGGCGAGCCGAACAGAAATGATTGTTGGTGAATTACTAATCACTCACCCCTGATCAGTGATCACTGATCACTGATCACTGATTGAAAGCCCCGTTCTGCAATCAAAGTCAGCAATCAAACATTGCTCTACTCCAGGGTCGACCCCAGCGCCTGGTACTTATATTTCTTGCCATCCCAATAGACAACGGAGGCAGTGCCTTCGCCTTCGCCCTTCTCTTCCATGTAAACGCCCAGGACGGTTTTCTTCTTCAGCGCGAGTCTTTTCACGGTCAGTGTTCCAAAGGGCAGATTGATCAGAAGAAATTTAGCCTTCGGCTTTTCCGCGCGCCACCCGTCTTTGTCCGCGCCGTGAATGATGAGCAAGCTGATGCCGCGGCGATCGGGTTCGTCGGAGGCAAACGACGACGTGACCTTCACGTCACTGTAGCCGAGAGAGGCGTCGAAAGGGTCGGCCACGACGAAGTTGTATTCGTCCTTGTCAGCCATCGGGTTCTTGCACCGGGCAGCGACCACCAGATCGTCGATGCCGTCGCCGTCGATATCGCCCACGAACTGCGGTGGCCCCGGCAGTAGCGAACAATTATCCCCGAATTGTTTGTGGATGAGTTGGTCGGTGACGGCGGGCGACGGAGACGTCGCGTGCGCCGGCGGTGGGGGCGGCAGCTTTTTCTCCGCGGACGCCACAACCGTCAAGCTGACCGCGAACCAAAGACCGAATGCTGAGAGGAGCAGTTTGTTGGACGACATAGTTTTACTCTAGTCCGGTTTCACGCCCGAGGGTAGAGGAGAGAGGTAACGGAAGTAATAACCCGCCGGCGATTCAAAAATGACTCTCAGCCCGCGCGGCTTTCCAATTCTCCCTTGTCATCCTGAGTGGCGGCGAAGCCGCCGCGAGGGACCTTACGTCAGTGGGAGGGTTAGGTGCAGCTGTCAGTGTTACCAACGCTTTATTCGGCGCATCGGAATCTTACGGAGCACCCCTGAAGATGACAAGGGTCAGTACTTCCGGAAATGTTCCCAGCCCTTCGCCTCGAGTCCGCGCACTACTCCAGCCCCATCGCGCAGAACCATCTTCCGCGAACGGACGATCTGGCCGATCTGGGTCAGTGCGACACCGGCAATCTTCTTAGGAACGCGCTTGCCCGAGCGAACCGTGAACAGAAGTTCGTAGTCTTCCCCCCCATGCAGGGCCAAGTCGAGATCGACTTCGCGCGCCGGCTTGCCGGCTCGCGCGCGGGGGATCAGTAATGCGTCTATTTCCGCTCCCACGCCGCTTGCTTCACACAGATGCCCCAGGTCAGTCGAGAGCCCGTCGCTGACATCGATCATGGCCGAGGCCAGACCTTTCTCGCGAAGAATACGGCCGATCGCGACCCGCGGCTCAGGATAGAAGTGGCGAAGATAATCGAGCGGATTCGGTCTCTTCTTAAGCCGGCCTTTCCCCTCGCTCATGCGCGCGACGGCAGCCGCCGATCCACCCAGTTCTCCGCTGACGAAGAGGCGGTCGCCAGGGCGTGCGCCGGACCGTAACACAGACGTGCCTATCGGCGCGGCGCCGACCACGACAATGTCGGCAAGGATTCCGTGAAGCGATTCGGCGGTGTCGCCTCCGGCCAGCGCGACGCCGAATTTCTTGGCAAGCCCGATCAGCCCGTGCAGAAACCGTCCGACCCAAGCCTGAGGCAGATCCCGTGGAACGGCTAAAGACAAGAAGGCCGCAACCGGCTCGCCACCCATGGCGGCAATGTCGCTCAGTCCGCGGGCCAGGCAGCGATAGCCGATCGATTCCGGAGAGTGCCAGTCGCGGCGGAAGTGAATCCCTTCCAGGCTGAAGTCGGTCGTGACCAGAGATTCCGTCCCCGGTTGCATCCGCAATACCGCGCAGTCGTCCCCGATTCCGGCAGAAATATATGTGGGGCGGACACTCCTGTCCGCCTTCCTGCCAGCCGACTTTGGCTTGGCGGGGCTGGCCAAACGGCGAATCTCCGCAATCAGCGCTTTCTCGGGAAGAGGCATAGCGCACCTACTATAACGCCCTCGGCCAGTTTGACTGAGCAGCTCTAAGCGAATCGCGTCTCCGTTCCCAGGAAAACCAGATTCCAAACCGCCCCCCGCTTTTAGCACGCTGGTAACCCGTATCCGGCGACCCTGGTTACTCGGCCTTCCGTAACCCAAAATGGGTCTTGTCAGTCGTTGACAGGGGGAACCCAGTTTGTTACCGTTAACCAGTCATTCACAACAACTTTGGCCGAGCTAAGTGCTGCAGGCAATTGAGATTGCAGACGAACATGGATTCATGCTCAGGTCGCAGTTCCGGTAGGTGTAGGGCGCGAGTTAGTTTCCATTCCCAAGATGGGAACGTAGCCCGAAGGTCAGGTGGTCCGAACAGGCGTTTCTGCGATCTCAGAAGCTGGCCTTGGCGTTCCGGACCCGATGCTTCAAAGCCTGACGTCACGAATCTGCTGTCAAGAATTTGAAGTTTAAGAAGAAGAATCTGTAGTTCGGGATTTTCGAGGAGCGATTTGCGGAAACGCTTTTACATCCTTTTTGTGGCCCGCGGGGACGACGGCCAGCTACGCAAGATCTCCATTCCCGTCCATTACTTTTACGTCTTCGTTGTCGGGGCCGCAGTCGGATTCCTTAGCCTGACCGGAATTGCCAGCTCTTATACCCAAATCCTCCTGAAGGTTTCCCGCTTTAACCAGCTACGCACGGAAAACGACCAGCTCAAGAACAATTATTCGCGCCTCGAACAGGTCGCCAAAGAGCGCGACGTACAAGTGGCGTCGCTGGGTTCGATTGCCGGGGAAGTCTCAGCCCTCTATGGATTGAAGGCGCAACCCACCCTGGTTACCGCGTCCACCGAGCAGATTCACGACGCCGACGTTAGCTCTTCCCTCGATCAGCTCCATGCCTTGCGGACTTCGGCCCTGACCGGTGCCACCATGGTTGGCCTGACCATGGGCCTGACCCGCAATGCCACAACCGCCGACTGGTTCAAAGCCAACTCCGCTCCCAATCTCTGGCCGGTCGAAGGCCAGGTTACAGGCAGCTTCGGCGAGCGGATTGATCCCTTCAACGGCGAAGGCGCCTTCCATAGCGGCGTAGATATCGGCAGCAGCTACGGCGCTCCGATTATCGCCCCGGCCGACGGCATGGTCACATTCAGCGATCTGCTGGGCGGCTACGGCAAGGCGATCATGATCGATCACGGCAACGGCATCAGCACCCGCTACGGTCATCTTTCTGGCTTCGCCGTAACGGCAGGGCAGGCAGTGCATCGCGGCGACGTGATTGGCTATGTCGGAGAGAGCGGACGCTCCACCGGCCCGCATCTTCACTATGAAGTCCGCATTAATGACACTCCGGTCAATCCCTACAAGTACCTCCGCATGACCGTCGCCCACAGCGGCGGCTTCGCCGCCGGCAGCTAGAACCTCACTTTCAACCCTCTCTACTCTCCGCCCTGATTACTGTCTACCCACGGGCGGCCCCTGCCCTTTCAAACGGCCGTCCGCCTTGCGTTACCGGCGTAATGCTCTAGGCCCGACGAAGCACCGAAACGCTGCCCCGGACAAGCTACGATGGGAAGAACTCCAGTCCCGGCTCTTGGAGCCAAGGGGCCGTTGCGCCATTAAGGACGACTTCATGGAAAATCCCGACATCCGACAGTTTGGCCGCTACGAGGTTGTGGCTGAACTCGGCCGCGGAGCCATGGGAGTCGTCTACAAAGCTCGCGACCCGCAGATTGACCGTATGGTCGCGGTGAAGACGGTTTCCCTGTGGGGGCAAGAACTGGACGAAGAGAAGGAATTTCGCCTGCGTTTTTTGCATGAGGCAAAGGCAGCGGGGCGTCTTCACCATCCCGGCATCGTCGCCATCTTTGACGCCGGCGAAAATCCCGAGAACAACCATCCTTACATCGTTCTGGAGTACGTTGCCGGCGAGGCACTGAACCGGATCCTGGCCCGCGAGAAAAAGCTTCCCCTGCCAACCGCGTTGCAACTCACCCAGGAGGTCGCCGAGGCGCTCGACTACGCTCACGCCCAGGGCGTGATTCACCGCGACATCAAGCCTGCAAACATTCTTGTGACCGAGGAAGGTCACGCCAAGATTGCCGACTTCGGCATCGCCAAGCTCAATCTTGCCCATTTCACCGTGCCCGGACGCCTGCTCGGTACCCCGGCCTATATGGCGCCCGAACAACTCAGCGGCGAGGCTGCCGACGGGCGCTCCGATCTGTTTTCCCTGGGCGTAATTCTGTACGCCATGGTCACGGGTCATTCGCCGTTCCACGGAGACAGCGCGACCACGGTGAGCTTCAAAGTGGCCAATCGCGAACCCCTACCGGCCACCGCCCTTGACCTGACTTTGCCCCACGAACTGGATGAAGTCATCTCGCGCGCCATGGCGAAGGATCCGCGACAGCGCTACCAGAGCGGTGCCGAGTTCGCCGAGGATGTCAGCCGGCTGCAGCAACTGTTCCAGCAAGGTTCGCCGGAGACATCGTCCTCAGCGGCCTCCCAAACCACCGGCACGCGCGGCGGAAAAACCGCAACGAAAACTGGGACGATGAAGGCCGGAACGACGAGAGCTGGGACTACGAAAACTGGATTGACGAAAATTGGGTTAACGAAAACTGGGACGGCAAGAGTTGCCACGGCGGTGCCACCGCACCCCGCGTTGCTCGTAGCCCAGGCGGCCAGGTTTCTCCGTACCGCGGTTCTCAGAACATCGGTCCGGGATCTGATTCTGGGAGCGATCACGGTCGTCATATTGGTGGTCGCCGGGTTTGAGTCGAAATTGTTCGTGACTTCCAGAGCCGAGGTAAATCCCGTCACCCCCGCCGCAAATTCCGCAATGACAACGCCAACGCCAACGGCAGTGCCCGAGCCCGGGGCGCCGACGCCGACAACTGCTGCAGCGGCTCAGCCGGTTCCCGCTGCGCCCGGTAAAAGCCACACCCCGACCTTGCATGTTGCCAGGCAGATCGTCGTTCCGTCCTGCAATCTCGATCTGGCGGTGCAGCATCAGTTCAAAGACGCCACTCTTTTTGTCTGGGTCGATGGCAAGCTGGCCCTGACCCGCCCTCTGCACGGTGGGACGCAGAAACGTATGGTCGTGTTCAGCGGAATCCGCGGCGTCGACTCCGAGACTCTGAAGATCCCCGCAGGAAAACACGTGCTGCGTGTCAGAGCCCTATCGTCCGATGAAACCATCGATCTCTCGAAGACGATTTCCTCCGAGTTCGTCGGCGGCGGCAACAAGTCCCTGCAAGTCACCTTCGACAAACACAACACGCTCATGCGATTGGCGTGGGAATAATTTGGAGGGAACCCCACAGAGTTTGCGCGATGAATGTGTGGGACCGGGTCTCTGACCCGGTCAGGCGGCCTGCAAAGGCCGCTGCACCTTTACTGCCGCAACCCCATCCAATTCTCCGAGACCACCAGTGAGTTCCCCGGATTCTGCGGGTCGTACCGTACCGAAGTGTGCAGCCCCAGCCGGCAGGAATGCAGATTAATCCAGTGCCGCAGGTAGGTAACATCCTGCGAACACTCGTAAGACACACCCGCCACATCGTATTTGTAGATCAGCATGATGGCGGCATGGTAGTTGGTCGCCGCCGGCAGTTCCTGCACATCGATCACCGTACCGTCGGTGATGCGGCCCGCGCCCTCCAGCCGTGCCCTGCGTTCGCGCTCAATCTCGTTAGGCGTCTTGGGCTTGCGCCGCAGCAGCGCATACGCGCCCAGCAATGCGACGCCGCCTGCCGCCACCAGCCCATAAAGTCGAATTGAATCCATATGCAGGTGGGTTGAAGCCGGACGAGTGTTCCCCGACTTCCTTTCAGCATAAGCCGAAAGCCCAGCGCATGGAAGTGGTTTGAACGTTACGGAGGTGACGACGCTGTGAAAGACTTCGGCCCACGAGCGCAAGAACTTGTGATCGAGAACTCCGCTCTTGTTCTAGAATCAGCCCGCCGGGAATATTCGGTTGTGGCACGAACCGAGAAGCGAATGAGATGAGATTGACACTGACAACGATTGGCGCTGCGACTGTTCTCACGATGTCGATCACGATATCGTCCACAGTATCGATCGCCGCGACGGTGCGCAATCTCAGCGGCGGGACCGCCCTCAAGGCAGCGACGCCGTCCACGCGAAAAGCGTCAGCAGCAAAAACGCACGACTGGCCGATCTATGGCGGAACTTCGCAGAACAATCATTTCTCCCCTCTGACCCAAATCAATCGCAGCAATGTGCACCAGCTCACCGTCGCCTGGACCTTTGACTCCGAAGAATCCGGCGGCCTGCAGACCAGCCCCATCGTGGTGGGGCGAGTTTTGTACGGAATCACGCCGACACAAAAAATCTTTGCCTTGGACGCCGCCACGGGAAAGCTGCTATGGAAGTTCGACTCCGGAATTAAAGGGACGCAACCAGATCGCGGACTGGCTTATTGGTCCGAAGGAAACAGCAAGAATAACAACTACGCCCGGATTCTGGTCGGCGTGATGAACTTCGTCTACGCCCTCGATGCCGCCACCGGTCGGCCAATTCCAAGTTTCGGCACAAACGGTCGCATCGATCTGCGCGAGGATCTGGGACGCGATCCCGCCGCGCAGTCGATTTATATGACCAGCCCCGCCGTAATCTACAAAGACCTGATGATCGTCGGCGGACGCGAAGCCGAAACCCTGCCCGCATCTCCCGGTGATGTGCGCGCCTACGACGTTCGCGCAGGAAAACTGCGCTGGTCGTTCCACACGCTACCGCACGACGGCGAGTTCGGCGCAGACACCTGGCCCGAGGGCGCATGGCGAACCAGCGGCGCCGCGAACAACTGGGCCGGCATGACGGTCGATACCGAACGAGGCGTAGTTTATGTTTCCACCGGTTCCGCGGCATTTGATTTCTACGGAGCCGACCGCGTCGGCAACGATCTCTTCGCAAATTGCCTGCTCGCACTGAACGCCGAGACCGGCGAGCGCATCTGGCACTTTCAGGGCGTGAAACATGACCTGTGGGATCGCGATTTCCCCGCCCCGCCAGTCCTGCTCACCATCGGTCGCGACGGGAAAAAAATTGACGCCGTAGCGCAAACCACCAAGCAAGGCTTCGTCTTCTTATTCGACCGCGCCAACGGGACGCCGCTGTTTCCCATCGACTGCCGGAATTATCCGCCAAGCGATGTCCCAGGAGAAATCGCCGCGCAGCAACAATGCCTCCCGGTGAAACCGGCTCCGTTCGCCCGCCAATTGCTCACCGAGAATCTTCTCACCAACCGCACCCCCGAGGCGCATCAGTGGGCCGTCGATAAGTTTCGCACCTTCCGCAGCCAGGGCCAGTTCGTCCCCTTCGGCGTGGGAAAAGATACGGTGATCTTCCCCGGATTCGATGGCGGCGCCGAGTGGGGCGGCGCCGCAGCCGACCCCGAAACCGGAATCCTCTACGTCAACGCCAACGACGTAGCCTGGACCGGCGCGCTGGCCGAGAACACTGCGGACGGCACGCCCAAGGCTCTATACCTGAGCCAGTGCGCCGTCTGCCACGGCGACAAAATGGCCGGATCGCCTCCCGCGATTCCGTCGCTGGTCGGCGTGGCCCAGCGCATGTCCTCCGAGGATGTCGCCGCGACCATCAAGACCGGCAAAGGCCGTATGCCCGGCTTCGCCAACCTGGAATATGACAGTGATCAATGGTACGGATTATTGTCGTACGTGATGAGCGGCGGCAAAGACAGCGGTACAAACGAAAACAGCAGCAAGGAATTGGCAAGCTCCGCTCCCACGTCCCCCGCCATGAAATATCACTTCACCGGTTACCACAAATTTCTGGATCCCGAGGGCTACCCCGCCGTCGCCACGCCGTGGGGCACGCTGAACGCAATCAACCTCAACACCGGAGAATACATGTGGAAGATTCCGCTGGGAGAATATCCTGACCTCGCAGCGCAGGGACTGAAAAACACTGGCACCGAAAACTACGGTGGCCCACTGGTCACGGCCGGAGGCCTGGTTTTTATCGGCGCGACCAACTTCGACAAGAAGTTTCGCGCCTTCGACAAAACCACTGGCGCCCTGCTCTGGGAAACCACGCTGCCCTTCGCCGGGAATGCGACTCCGGCTACCTACGAGGTGGATGGACGGCAGTTCGTGGTAATTGCGGCGGGCGGCGGCAAAGATCTGAAGTCAAAGTCAGGCGGCGTCTATGTGGCCTTCGCGCTAGGGAAATAACGGCTAGCCGGAGTCCGGGAGGGCTCTCGAGTGTAATCGCTGGTAGCGACAGTTGAGAGCGCATGACGATTCGAAAAGAAGACGTGAAGAAACGGTCATCCGAGCAGAGTGTGGGGCTTCTGCGCTCGCTCACGCAACTCCTGGCGCGACTGCCTCTCGTTTTGCTGGCAGAAGTACTAACAGGACGACTCCGATCACAAGGAATATGATCACATCAGTAAAGTTCCTGTGGACGCCGTGATTCCAAGCTTCCACGGTTTGAATGGCCATCACCGTGCTATGGGAGATGTGCCACCAAG
Organism: Candidatus Sulfotelmatobacter sp.; assembly: GCA_049517555.1. Taxonomy (GTDB): domain Bacteria; phylum Acidobacteriota; class Terriglobia; order Terriglobales; family Acidobacteriaceae; genus Sulfotelmatobacter. The sequence goes on from JBEKRY010000145.1 coordinate 9,292, forward strand.
CTGCTAGAGCAATCATCGAGCGATGCTCCGATGGTCTCCTTGCGGCCATGAGTAGAAAGACCCCGACCGGAATAAAGAAACTCAGAAACATCGGCTCGACCTCGTTCGTCCCATCCAAAAGCCAGCTGGAATGCCGAAGGTCCTTATATAGAAAATAGATTATCGACAGATTCAACAGCCCCACGATCACCAGAACGATCTGTGTCAGGCGTTTTCTTTTCATACTGACCTCACTCCGGCCAATTCTTGTTGCGAGCGCGCAGCTTGGCTGCTGACTCAGTTCGGCGGTCAGACCCAGGAGAGACAAGGCAGGGCTTCGGCGGGCTCGTTATAAAGTTCTGATTAAGTTCAGGTAGTGGTGCAGTCTAGATCCGGGCGGAATATCATCGCCGGGCGTCATCCCGAGCGGAGCCGCTCTTCAGGCGAAGCGAGGAATCTGGCGTGCATCGCCATTTGTTGTCAATACCAAACTGCACCAGCACCTAAAGCACTGAGACCGGGCCTTAACGCAAGCCCCAGGGCGACTGAGCTACTTGCTTTGCCCGCAGACATTCTGGCTGACCAATCCCACAAACCCGCCTTCAGGATTTTTTCCGAACTGGTCGTCGTGCGTAGCTTTCTTGCTGACCACGAAGCGTCCGCTGTGGTCGCGGGAATAAAACCATTCGGTTGTCGGCGCGGCGACGCCGCTCGAGCAATTGAACCGCACGCGTGCCCGCATCTCGACAAACGGTCCACCCTGCGGAAGTTCCGCCGGCTCTTTATATTCAACCCGCACCAGCGCCACCCGCTGATTGTTCCCCAGCACGCGCACCGAACTGACGGATACTTTGTCGCCAGCCTCGGTCTGCCCGACCGTGCGCCAGTCCCCGGCGGCGAATGCCACCAGGCTCATCACCAGCACTGGAGCCAGCACAATCACTGTAAGAACGATAAAGACCCGTTTCAACCTTGAGCCTTCCCGCGCATTCCGCACGCGCATTGCAACCGACACACTGTCGTCTAAAAAGACGATTCTGTCAACCCGGCGTCTAACTTACGCGCGACGAAGCTGAAATCCACGGCCAGCACCCATGCTATTGTTATGGCGTTGGCGGCTTGGCCGAAGGCGGCTGGCAATAGCGAGATTTCTATGGAAACGATTCATTCTACGATATTTACGTCACCAGCAGGCCCCCTGTTCCTGGCCGCCTCCGAGCGCGGTCTGGTAGCCCTCGAGTTCGACGCTCGCCTGCCCGGGCAGCAGACCATCCGCCCCAACCCGCGCGATCTGCGCTCCGAAAACAATAGGAAAAACAAACAAAGCTCAGAGGGTGACCGGACTTCAGGAAACCAACGAGCCGAGTCGAAGGCCGTCCGCTTCGAGGAATCCGCAACCGCGATGCAGGCCTACGTCCGCGAACTGGAAGAATATTTCGCCGGACAACGCCGCGCCTTCAGCTTCGCGCTCGATCTCCGCGGCACCGATTTTCAGCGCGCCTGTTGGCAAGCCCTGCTGCAGATTCCTTACGGCGAAACTCGCTCCTATGCCGACATCGCACGCGCCGTCGGCCGCCCCCAGGGATTTCGCGCCGTCGGCATGGCGAACAATCGCAACCCGGTGGCCATCGTCGTCCCCTGTCATCGCGTGATCGCATCGGATGGCAGCCTGTGCGGCTACGGCGGCGGCCTCGACATAAAGCGCAAACTCCTGCAACTCGAAGGCGCGCTCACCGGAACCCTGGCGGCGTAGCGAAGGTAGGAAAGATCGATCGTCAGAAGATCGATCGGCAATTGAAAAGCGCACCGCCCGGTTTCGCACGCCGGGTCAATGCGTGTAAAGGCCTGTTAGCGGCCGTTAACGAAGAGTTGACGAAGAGAGGGTTGTGGAATCTCATACTCGTATGTGCGGTTGCGCAGCGGATTTCGAGGCCTGTCTTAGCGCGTAACATTCCTCATGGACCGCTTTACCGTGGGCATCGGTCTTAGTGGTTTCAAGATCGACAGGTTTATTGCAAATCGCACAATGGATTTCGGGTTGCGCGGAATGCGCCATTGAACCCGGCCCTTCCGCCCGGTGCTGGCTATCTTACGAGGTAACAGCAACTCTCGTCTGCCCCGCTCAGCACATCAATTTGAGCGGCGGGGTCAGTCTCAGACGCGGCCTTGGGATAGGAGGACCAAGAGCAGGATGCCCTTGATTCTCGCTCCGAACGAATCCTCCGAACCATCAAA
>JBEKRY010000146.1:0-21611 GCA_049517555.1 Candidatus Sulfotelmatobacter sp.
GCCGAGTTCCGGGAACCCTCCCGGCTATTTGACAGGGGTGGCCATCGATCCCGCGAGTGAGCTCGTTTACTTCACATATTCTTATCCTCCACCTACCCTTCAGAATCCGCAAAATGGCGGAATATTGGCTTATTCGCTATCGGGTAGTACCACTTTGACATTGGCGCAACTGAGTGCATCGCCGTTCCCTGCTTTTGGTGGGGAACCGAGCGACATTATCATTTCGGGAGGCTATGCTTACGTAACTGATTGGGCGTCGGGTTTCTTGAGCCAATATTCGGTGGGACCGTCTGGGCTTACAGCGCTGACACCCACGGGACAAATAACTGCTCCGGGACCAGTGTCGCTCGTAGCGACTGGTTCCTATCAGTAGGGACTAAGAACGCAGCCAGATGTTTGTTTCGTGTTCCCCAAGCCCTGTATCCAGGAGATAGAAATCGTCTCTGTCTGCTGATTACATTTTGAAAAGCAAGCGTTTCGCTCTTGAGAGAGAGCAGGACAGGCGGGGTGACCTGCACTCGGGCGCTTCTCGCTTCGCTCCTGCTAGAGGTTGCTACAGATGAAGACAACTCGGCGTGAAGTCATAAAGCTGGGAGTAAGTGCTGCTGTCAGCGGGACAGCCTCCGTTTTAGTTGGATGTGGAGGCAGCAGTTCTAATACAGGTGGTCAGACGCCTCCTAGCGGACTGAGTTATCAAAGCCCGGCCACCGGGTCGGTGGGTACAACGCTGACTCCATTGTCACCAACGGTGACGGGGAGTGTGTCGAGTTACTCCGTGTCGCCAGTTCTTCCGGCCGGCATCAGCCTCGACACATCGACGGGGATTATTTCCGGCACTCCTACCCAAGCGGCAGCACTCGCAACATACACCGTAACTGCTACCAATCCGGCGGGAAGCACCACATTCGGCCTGCAACTGACTATTACGGTCGCGGCTCCTAGCGGACTGAGTTATCAAAGCCCGGCCACCGGGACCGTGGGCACAGTGCTGACTCCGTTGTCTCCGACGGTGACAGGAGCCGTATCGAGTTACTCGGTGTTGCCAGCTCTTCCCACTGGCATCAGCCTCGACACGTCGACGGGGGTGATTTCCGGCACTCCTACTCAAGGTGCGGCGCTCGCAACCTACACTGTAACCGCTATGAACGCGGGAGGAAGCACGACCTTCGGCCTACAGCTGACCATCAATGGCGCGATTGTGATTTCATCGTCAAATACCGCACCAACCGCCCTCACGCCGGTGGTATTGAATGTTACGGGGCTTGACTTTACACCGGCCTTCACGGTCCAGCTTGTCAATTCTTCCGGCTATTCGGGGGTGCTTCAACCAGTTCGTACTGACGCCGCCAACGGCGTGGTCGTAGTGGCGGCTCCGCTCTACATCGATCCGACCACTGGAAATACGGCGCCCCTGGCGGCTTCCGTGCAGATTACCCAGGGGGCCCTGACTTCGAACGCAATCCCCTGGACTATCGCCGACCTTCCTAGTGTCGCTAGTTACGGAGTGAATCCCGGCGACATTTCACGCGGTTTCTTCAACGCCCAAGCTATCTACTTTGGCATGACGGTGAACGCACTTCAGGCGATGCAGGCTCTCCCAACCAGCCAGACCGACACGACGACTGTACAGGGCCATCTCGCCGCTCAGCAGATCAGCGCCATCGAAGCGCGAAGTAACGTTGACGTTATCATCAGCGGTGGAATGTCGTCGTTGAGTGTAGGAACCGCAAGTGATGGCCTCGCCGTTGGCTTTGATGCGAACTCCGTCGACGTACAAGATCGTATTCTCGCGATGTATCTGCAGTCGATAGGGTATTTGCCATCGACGATTTACCCTGCAACTCCCGCGCGTTCGTTTAGACCCAATGTTCGTGACAGTCGGCGCGACCTTTTCTTCCTGGAGGCCAAAGGCGTCATCGATGGATTTATTATTGGAGGTGCGCCGGGACAAACAAACTCCGCGCTTTCGTCCAAACCCAACTTTAGTAATGGTCAACGCAACGGTACTTTCCCGGAGACGGCCCCGAGCGCGGCAGCTATCATCGATGCATTAGGCGTTACTGGCGGCGCGGTTGGGCTTGGAAACGCGGCCATTCAATACAACACGTCAAAGAACGCAACCGATTCGGCCATCTCATTCGGCCAAGGGGTTACCACTGCTGCCTTGGTAATTGGAACTATCGCGGAAGCGCCAGCGCTCGTTGCAGCCGCAACTTTCGTTGGCACGGCTTATGCATTAGCAGCTGTCTTGAATGACTCATATAAGTGGTATAACGCTTCGAACGCAGTAGACTCTGCCCTCAACCCGACTGGGCTTGCTGCTGCAGAAAGCCAACTCCTCGATGCCAAAGAGAATTTCGCAGTCGATCTTGTTGGCGGCGTTCTCGGTGCGTTTGGCTTCCCGTATAAAGTAGCCAATGAGATCGGGGTGGGTGCCGATGTTGTCAACGTGCTGACGGCTGCGCAGACAGGCGGCACCGGGATTGGGGTTCAGGGACTCTCCCTAATCAACAGTGTGATCGGACTCGCGGTCACCGAGAATGGGCAGGAGATGAGCGCTGATGGCGCAACGATGGATCAGTCGAATGCCGAGGTGCCTGCATCAGGAACGTCCTTCGGCCTGGTAGATGGAATGACAATAGTCAACTATTCCGTTGGCCCCGGATTGACCCCATTAAGCGGCGCGTATTTGTCCGAGCCGAATACAGGCACCGATTTTTCGACCCTCGCTGGCACCGACGACAACTATAGTCTGATCGTCCCACTGGGTGTACAAAGTTACGACTACTACAATATGAGTCTGGCGCCCTACGATCCAGTCGCTGATAGCTTGACGGGTTCACCTGTAACTATTGACCTCTCATCGCTTACTGCCGAAATGCCTTATGATGCGTCCCCAATCGCGGGAACCTGCAATGACACAGATGCAAGCGACCCCGATGGAGACGATCCTGATTGCGATTGAACACGCGCTCTAGGGCGTGTGGACAAAAGACATGGTCAGCGACGAGCAAAACCGTGCGCCACTCCGCCGTCCATGGAAATACTCGACGTACGCGTTCTGCGTCGGCCTGTCGGCTGAATATGCATTAAACTCAATCTGCCGTTCCAGGGCACCACGCCAGAAAATCCCGCTCGTCAGCTCCGGGCGGTTGTCGCACCGTCCCCATTCGGCCACGATCCCGCCCAGCACTCGCGTCACTCTCCACTGACGAAGCTGATGTCCATTTCCAAAGCCAAACACTCTCGCAAATGAACATCCACCTCGCTCCGCCCCACATTTGACGCCTCTGTAACCTGACTCTTTTGCGCCCAAAAGAAGTGCAGAGCGATGTCACGGAAACGCAGCAATGACGCGGGTGCAACGCATGTCGTGACGTTATTAGCCGCATTAATATTGGTTATTTCTCATACCTAAAAATGAGGGTGTGTACAATGTTGCAGCACGTACACACTATCCCGTCAACGAACAGATGGGAACGCTTACGTTGAAACGAAAAAAACGGACGAACCCGTGCTCGGCGGGCATGCTACAGCGAATAGCGAGAATTGTGGCGCCTCGGGATCTCGCTCGCGCGCCCGGTAGCCGTCTGCTCGATGGTTCCTGTTTGGCCCGTTTCTGCTGCCGGGCAAGCGACTCCATTCGCGTCAGAAAGGTTCCAACCGCAAGCAAAACAGACAGCCAACGAGCCGCACGACTATTCCTTACTCGCCTGCTTCAATAACTTTTGGATGGAGTCGATCTTTTCTTTTATTTCACTCAGTTCGACTTCAGCCTCCTGGAGGGCGGGGGCAGGGGTTCCGCCTACGATGATCTTGGGGTCATCCGCATAGATTTCATGGTTCAGGTGATCAAATATTCCCACGCAATAATAAAAACTGCCTGGGTTCTTCGTTACGCCTCCCCCGGGTGCGTTTTCTGACCACTTAATGTCTGAAACGGCAAAGGGAGAGTTTGGTGTGAAGTGTATCCCCGCGTGATATTTGGGATGTGTGCCACTGGTTTTAGCTTGCCATTTGACCTCATCGCCATTATTAACGGTGAGGGTGTTATTGGGCATAGACACGGAGGTACTAGTGTCGGTGTTCTCGCCCGTATATTTGATCGGATTTTGCGTGACGTCTATGGTCACGAGATAGTGAGCCGCGGTTACGGGCACGGGTGAGGGTTTGCCCGATTCGACATCGCTTCCTGCCGCCAGAGTACTCGCTGCAGCCACACTCCCTGCCACCGCAAGGAACTGTCGCCGGCTCACGTTCGAGGCGTCTGAGCTGATATGCATAAAAGTCTCCTTAACCGCCGGATTTTAGCCCGCAACCGACAGCTTGCATAGCAGATTTAATTGAACGAAACGGCTTCCTTTACCAGTCGATCAAATTCGGGTTGAGAGCGTAGGCTAGCCAATTCAGGATTGGCGATAAGTTGCTCCCGGGAGTAGCCTGCGCGAACCGACTTCTCGAGCCATTTGAGAGCTTCCTGTGACTCCCGTGAGTCCAAATGAACCAGGCAAGCGATGCGAAGAATATCCATATCATTGGGACTCACCTGCAAGGCTCGCGCGAGATATTGCCGGGCTCCTGCAGCGTCGCCCAAGCGAGAATGGTACAGGGCAAGCGAACTGAGTACGTCACTGTCGCTCGAATTCACTGCCAGCAGTTTTTCCGCCAGGGAAGCGGCTTGCCTGTAGGCCGGGCTTGCCTTATCTGTCTGGCCGGGAATCATACGATACGCGTCGGCCAAATTACCCCAATAATCATACTTCTGGGGTCGCAGCGCAATCGCTCGTTGCGTAAACTCCACATCTTCTTTAAAGCGCCCCAGAAAGAAGCTCACGGTTCCAATGTTCGAATAAAGGTCTGGGTCATCGGGCATCAATTGAAGACCTCGGCGGAAGTATTTTTCCGCCATCTCAAATTGGCCCGTGCTGAAGTATGTATCGCCAACATTCATATAACCCCAGACATTGTCAGGAGCAAGCTCCGTAACCTTTAACCACGCTACCCGAGCGTCGCCATAACGTGCATGCTTGTTCAGAAAAATTCCGAGCTGGTTGTAACAGTTCCAGCAGCCGGGTCGAATTTCAATGGCTTTGCGGAACGCTTGCTCAGCTTCAGCCGTGCGACCAAGCGAATCATAAGTGCTTCCGAGGCCGAGGTAGGCATCCGAGTTCTCAGCGTCGATTCCAAGTACGCCTTGGAAAGCGGATATCGCAGCGGGAAAAGAGCCGGTTCGAAAATTCAGATTCCCTATTGCTAACTGCACCTCCGGCAGTCGGCTGTCAAGATCCTCGGCCGTCTTTACTGCAGCTTTCGCCTGTTCCACCCATTGAGGGTCTTTGGTGGCGCTATATTTGTACCAATAGGCTTGCGCCAGGGCAGCTTCGGCCTGCGCATACTTGCGATCTTCCTGGATCGCAAGTTGAAATAAAGCTATGGCAGATTCGACATTCCCTAGCCGTTCGAAACGCTGCAAGTAGCCGGTCCCTTGAACATAAAAATTGTAAGCAGCGAGAATAGTTGTGCCGTGATCCGTCAGTGATGATGCCGTAACACCCGACGGCGTAACTTGTAACATCTGAAACGCCTTTAAGACGACCTGATCTTGAAGGGAAAACAGATCGTCTGCGGGCTCAGTAATAGTGTCCGTTTGAAGCTGTTGCCCAGTCTTGGCATCGATGAGACTTAGGTTTATGCGGGCCGAGTGCTCAATTCGTTGCCAACTCGCGACGAGAACCAGATTGGCTCCAAATTGAGTTTTTGCTTGGTCGATGCTGGTTACATTCTTCGCCCGTATCTCAAGCGCGGACGGCACTTGTAGCGAGGGGTCATGCGCCAGCTTCGCCGTAACGGTCTCAGTAAAGCCATCACAGTAGATTTGTTCGTCAGACCCACCGCCCACCGCCGTAAAGGGGAGCACCACAAGGTTCTTCTGACTGGGAACAGGTCGACTGAATCGTGTCCTCCAGGTTCCGTGGTCATAGCGATCAATCACAGCGCCCAGTATGAAAATGCAGAGCAGAAACCCCGCCGCTACGCCAAACCATCGATTTCGGATACGCGAATTGCGACTCACGCCGGAGACAGTCGCGGCACTGTTCCTTGCCTCCGCCCGGCCGGTTACGCGCCCTCCTGATTCGGAATCTCTTACCAGCCGCTTTAGATCCGTGCCCATCTCCGAGGCGTGCTGGTAACGGAGCGTGCGGTCCTTCTCCAGAGCCTTAATGATGATCTGCTGTAATTCCGAGGGAACGTCTGGATTCAGCCGCAAGGGAGGAACAGGATCCCGATTCAAGATCGATTCGAAAACTGTACCGGTGCTTTCGCCGCGGAAGGGCAATACCCCAGTCGTCATCTCATACAGCACTACTCCAAATGAGAATATATCGGTTCGGGCGTCCAGTTCCTTGGCTCGGACCTGTTCGGGTGACATGTAAGCGGCCGTGCCCACTGCCGCTCCGGGACGTGTCAGATGCCTCTCCAATGTCAGGGTCGACTGCTCTGCGTCTCCAGCCAGTCCGGAGCTCCTTAAGATAGGTGTGACTTTAGCCACTCCAAAATCAAGAATCTTGGCATGCCCGCGCTTGGTCACAAAGATATTCGCGGGCTTGATGTCGCGATGAACAATTCCTTCGGCGTGCGCGGCGTCGAGCGCATCTGCAATTTCGATGGCAAGAGAAAGAACTAACTCGGGGTCCATGGGACGGCCGGCGATGCGATACTTCAGAGTCATGCCGTCCATGAACTCCATGGCAATGAACGAATGACCTTCGTGCTTGCCGATTTCGTAGATCGTACAGATATTGGGATGGTTCAGAGCGGATGCTGCACGCGCTTCCCGTCGAAAGCGTTCCAGGGCATGCGGGTCTTCCGCCACATCCTCGGGCAAGAATTTCAATGCCACAAACCGGCCGAGCTCAGTGTCCTCAGCCTTGTAGACCACGCCCATGCCACCGCCGCCCAACTTCTCGATGATCCGGTAATGCGAGACAGTTTGACCGATCACGGGGGCACACCACTCCGGGTGCAATGTTAGGGACGGGGCTAGCGGGAAGTCAACGTAAAGCGGGAATAGCTAGTGGTGCGGTTTGAAAAGAGATTCGAATCAGGGCATGGCTTCAGCGATGCCAACAATGCCTCCAGGACGAGCGACTTTAGCCAGCCATGCTGACCGACGGGGGTCGCTCCGAGTTATAATGCGGCTACGCCACCGACTCACCTCTACCCAAAGTGTCAGCGCCCAATTTCGATGTAAATGATGAACGGGTGACTTGTGTCTCCTGCCGTTTTTGTTACTCAAGCGTCCGCAGATTCTGTCCCATGTGCGGAGCGCTTGCGTCGGCGGATGAGGCGCCTCTCGATGCTGGCAAGCCGGCCAGCGGAAGCGACCTATCGATTGAGAGAAGAACTTGGTCGACATTGCGAAGACCGGCGGTTGTGATTTCGGTTATGTCCACCGTCTTGCTGCTCTGCACTGTGTCTTACTTCGCACTTCGAGGCCGATCGATACAGAGGACGCCCGCCGGTCCCTCGGTTGGGGCAACTGCTTCCGAGCCCAACATCAAAAGTGCATTTGCTCCGCTAAATGGGTCTGACCAGCCCCCAGCCAAAGACACGGACTTGCACTCAGCGCGACCTCGACCGGGAGAGATCTCGAAGACAGAGGATGAAAATCCTACAGAGTTGTGGAGCCGCGTTCGCAAAGGCAACACAGGGGCGGAAGTCGCTCTTGCCAAGTTGTATCTGGAGGGGACGGTCGTGGAACCCAGCTGTGAGCAAGCACATCTGCTGTTGTTGGCAGCATCGCGAAAGCAGAGCAAGGCGGCCGATGATCTTCTGGCAGGCGCCTATGCGAAGCAGTGTCCATGAAGACTTGCGAGACCCTCTCCAGGCCGGCACCGATTCACCGGCTGTCCGATGATCTCTGATTCCGGTCGCCATCGGGTCGCCATCAGTAAGATCTCCAGCGACGAACAATTTTCGTCAATTATTGTTTCGTCAATTATTGACTGGGGCGAGCGTTCCATCCGACCACATGCCGGTAAGAACCATGAATACGTCGATCCCTTCCAGGGCGAACTGTGGATTCAGCATGACAGGAGACTTGGGCAGATCCGCGCCCCAAACCGCGCCGTTCATGACCGGGGTATAGAACATCAAATGGGCCATGTTGTGGTCACCATGATCGGTAAGATACGCCTCTTTCGACATCATGTAGGTGAACGCACCAGGCTCCAGGGGCGGCAGCTCTTTCTTGGCAAATGTCGCGATTCCTTCCATGACCTGAGCCTTGGATTGACCCGCCAAGATCATCTCAGTCCTTTTGTAAGTCATCGGAAGCATGGAACGCGCCGCGGGCGGATTGAAACAGAGCGGGCCTCGAATTTTGGGATTCCAAAACTCCGGATTATCGAACGGAGCCATCCACGCTCGCTCCACGGCGCATACAAAACCGTTCTTGCCCTCCACAGCGGTTTCATAGCCATGCGGCCCCAGAACCAGAACCTTCGCGTCGCGGGATATGGAGTCCGGAGCCGCGCTTCGTGCCAGGGCTATTTCAGCATTTCGATCCGGCATCAGGTACTGGTCGAGCGCGGCCATGCTGGGATACGGGGTTTTGGATTGCGCCTGCATTGAAACCGCACCCATTGCCATCACAAGCGCGGAGCTTCCTAATGTGATTATTTTCATCCTGATCCTGAGTGTTCTTTGGCCCATTCGTTTTCCCCTTCGGCGCAGATTTAGTACGATCCGACTCTTGTGATGCGGCCATTTCACTTGTGTGTTGCATCGCTCATACCAACGAGTAGCGACTAGCTTTGGTCAACAAGAACATTGTCCGCGAGGGCTCGGTCGCGGCCTGCTCGAGCCAGCACGGGACCAGACGCTATTCAGGGACTTGTTGATCTCTTGATAAAGAAAACCGCTGTCGCGTCCTGTTCCACTCCTCGGTTGAGAACAGGCGCGGCCCCACCTCGATGAGGCGTGGCGTCATATTGAAGACGGCCACTCGCGTCCAAGGCCTGCCGTCCCGCATCCGAAGGCCCTTTTCATTGAGATCGCTGACGATGCTGGAGTAGGGGAAATCCTGGACCAGCAACTCCATCATCAGCATCAGCGTCCGATCCTCGACCGGATCGACCTCCAGGCGCTGGCAATCGTCGGAGATGCGCAGTCCGTAGGGGATGTCCTCATTGAATGCGCCCTGGGTCGGAGCTTCCGACGCGGGCAACTCGCGCCGCCATTCGATCGATACCAATTGCCATCCCACCGCCATGCGCTGCCGGATGACCTCGGGACTAAACGGCCCGGAAATCACATCGCGAATCCGCTCAAAATGCGCCATGACAAGCCTCCTCCTGAGTCGCTTCTTCGGGATAAACAACACGCAATTGGCCTGCCAAGAGTCTGGGCGGCTGCGAACTTCTTAAGTCGCTCCCGGCGTTGGAAATAGTCGCAGGCCCCGCAGTCGAGTTCAAACCGTTTGCCGTCCAATTGTGCAAATCACTGTTCACTTCTGGACGCCCCGCACCGCGCTGCTGGAACGCGGCGGTCAATCGCCATCCGGGTCGGTTTATGAAACTCGTTTATTACACATCGTTTATTAAACATCGAAGAGCGCGCGCAGCGGACCCAAGAAGGGCTCGTAGCGTCGCCCGCGCGCGACGGAGCTGCGATAGATCGGCTGCCGGGTCTGCTACTTGCTGGGGCATTACAGGCACGAGTCATGCCACGCCAGGCCGCAGGCCGCGATGATCCGCCGGCCCAAGTCCCTTCTTCAGAAATTCGGCCGTCTTAGCTTCGTCTTCAATGACCAGAATTCTCATGACTCCCACCTAGAACGTGAGTCTTACGGAAAACTGCAATACCCTGGGAAGACCGTCGGGGCTGATCTCCTGAAGACTCCCAAAATTTCCCGGACCAGAATTCGGCACCAGATAACACGTCTGGTTCAGTGTCATGCCATTCCCGCATGTGCTGCCAAACGGGTTGTATTGCAGTTGGTTGATGCCGTCCCCGTTTTGAACGTAGTAGTTGGGGTGGTTGAACAGGTTGAAAGCCTGCGCTTGGAATTCCAATTCCGTGCCTTCACGAATTTTGAAACGGCGCCCCAGGCCCACGTCGATCCTCTCCAGCCACGGACCATAAAAAGAATTCAGACCGATTCCCGGTGTTGGGCCTGCCCCGTTGATGCCGCCCGCGGTGTTGGCGGTGTCCTGGTTGAAGGCGGAGTCGTTCAGGTTGTCGTTGCCGAAAGGTGCGCAACCCAGGTTCGCCAAGCTTCCGGAGTTGCTGGCAGTAGTACACGCTGGATATGGACGCCCGGAAGAAAACTCCATTACGCTGCTCAGTATCCAGCCAGACAGCAAGTTGCGGGCAGTGCCCGGGCCGATCCGGCTTTCGAAGCGCGGCTGGTAGACCGTGGCGAGGGTCACTCGCTGGCGCTGGTCGAGTAGCGAAGGAGCATGGGTGTTGCCGAAGTCGAATTGGTTGCTGAAGTCCATGCCGTCGAGCATCATACTTTTGGCGAACGTGTACGATGCCTGCAACGAAAGTCCGCGTGACATGCGCCGTTGCAGCTGCACGAAGAAAGAGTTGTAGTAGTTCTGCGCCGGGCTGATCAGTTCGTTGATCTCTCCCAGGTTCGGATTGATGCGGCCTTCGGCGAGCAGTCCGTTGTCCATGGTCGGCAGGACGTAGCTGGGGCCGTTGCAGGGCAGGGCGGTGGTGTTGGGGGGACACATGTAGTACGTCGTTGTTCCCGTGAGCGGCATCAAGTTCAAGTCATACGCGCTGCCGGAGAGGATGTGAACGCCGTGATTAAACATGGTGCCAATACTGAGGGTTGTGTTTTCCGCAATCTCGCGCTCAATCTGCAGACTCGACTGCAGAATGTAGGGCACCCGGAATTGCGGAGAAATCAGGGAAATATCCGGAGCAGCCTGAAACAGCGGCGAATTTGAAGGAAGGATAAACGGGAATGTCGGCTCCTGCTGGTTCGGCGCGCCCCCATCATATTGCGCACTCACCTCCGACTGCTGTGAAGGGAGTCCGTTCGAAATGACGGCATTGCGATAGTTCAGGCCGTTCATGTTCGTATAGAACATACCGAATCCGCCCCGAACCACGGTCTTTGACACGGGCTGCCAGGCAAATCCGAACCGCGGCGCCAACCGCCGGTACTGGTTCGGGTACTGCCCGGTCAAAGGGAAGGCTGGATTCTCGGCGGGCTGGGGGTAGACCTGGAAGTCCTCGCGTAGGCCCATTTCGAGAGTTACGTTCGGCAAGGCGCGAAACGTGTCCTGGACGTAGAACCCGTAATAGGGCACGGAAAAGGAAAATCTTGGTTCCCCGGCCGCCTGGCTGAAGTTGATGTATTGTCCGAGCGCGAAGGCTTCCAGGCTGGGAAATTCGTAGAGCCCAAGCGGAGATCCGAAATCAACAGCCTCGTTGGGATCGGCGCCACCGTCGTCGGTGTCAGCATCTGAGGAACGACTCCAATCGAAACCAAATTGCAGCGTGTGCTTGCCAATCACATAGTCGACGCGCTCGGAGAGAGAGTACTGTCTTTCAAAAACTCTCCCGATGGAGAACGCCGCATTTCCCTCGGTAAAGGCGGCCGGACTGTCCAGAATGATGGTTGGCATGTTGGGCGCTAACCCGCTGGGCCTCGCGATTTCGTTGTCTTGGGACGTGCCCGCGTGCAGCTCGTTTAACAGTCTGGAAGAGAAGGCATGCGTCCATCCAAGGCTGGTCTCAAACGTGCGCACCTCGGCATTGGCCAAGGTTTGCAGACCATAATTGCCCACGGTGGGGTCGGTAATCACACCTCCGGGCGAGTTGAAATGATTGAAGTTCATGCTGAGAAAGAAGCCATCTTGAGAAGTTGGCTGGTAATCCAAACGTGGCGTAATGACCAGATCGTTGCGGTTCCTTGCTCTGCTGCCCAGATTCAAATTCAAGCTGTTGATGGTGTTCGACACCTGTTGCAGGTAGACCGGATTACCGACATCGGGCACGGTGTCGGTACCGGGGATGGGCAAGGGTCCGTTGGCTGGCGGGAGAGGTGTCCCGTCCGGGATGCCAAAGTTAGAGGACAAAAAACCGGGCTGCGTGGCGTCGAGCGCCGGGTTGATCACGGAAAACGGATCGCTGCGCAGTTGCTGCTCGTAATCCACGAAGAACCACAGCCGATTTCGGACGATTGGCCCGCCCACCCCACCACCGAATTGCTGCAGAGTGTCTTGCGGTTTCGGAAGACCTGCCGCCTCGTCGATAGCGTCATTGGCGCCGGTAGCAGAGTTGCGGTTGTAATAGAAGGCGCTGCCGTGGAGCGTATTGCTCCCCGAACGAGTCACGGCGTTCACGAATCCTGCTCCACCACCATAGACGGCCGAGTACGGGCTGACTGAAACCTGGAATTCCTGGATTGCCTCTTCACCATACAGATACGGAATGCGATAACGACCGATGATGTCGGCAAAGTAATTGTTAGTAGCATTCGCTCCGTCGACGGTGAACGCATTGGAGCCGTTTCCGTTGGCGTAACCCGAATCTTCTCCGCCCTGTTGTCCCGCAATGCTGATCAAGCCGGTATCGCCGTCATAACTGGTGTTGGGCGTCAGTGCCGTGAAATCGGTGTAGCGGCGTCCGTTGAGGGGTAGTTCCTCAACGAAAGAGCGGTCAAGTACGGTGCTGGCCGAGGATTGGGCAGGCCGCAAAAGCGGCATCGTCCCGCTGACCTTAACCGTTTCCCCGCCAACTCCTACTTCCAGCGTAAGATCCTGCAGCGTGGTGTTTCCCACCAGCACGCGCACCAGAGCCTCCACATCGTGAAAGCCTTTTTCCGTCGCCGTGACCGAATATGTTCCCGGCATGAGAGCCATGAACTGGTAAAGTCCGGCATGATTCGCAACCGCGGACTGTTCCAGTCCGGTCGCCAGATTTCTCACCACCACCGACGCCCCCGGCACCACCGCTCCCGTTCTGTCGGTGACGCGGCCGCCAATTGCACCCGTTAACACAGAATTCTGGGCCTGCACCTGGAGCGTGGCCGCTACCAACAATGCGGCGAGGAGCAAGCGGGTCGCGACTAGAGTCGGGATTGCGGCGACTAGACGAAACGCGGTCGTTTTCACATTGATTTTCATTGAATCGCCCTCTTGTGCTTGCTGCCGCCCGTGTCTGGCAAGAACTGCAAAAGAACTGCGACACAAGTCACTACCTAACCATTGCGGATCGCACTACTCTTTGAAGAGTCTTTGAAACCGTGAAAGGCTGTGTACCCGAGGCCAATTGAAATACGTGGAGAAAACAACGTTCATCGTCGGTCTGCTCACATTTCACTTGGGTCTCCTCCGGTAAACCTTGTTCCCCATTATCGGTTCGGTCGACGTCACGAAGACCAGCAAATTCTCAGGAGCAACAGACTAACACTTGCGGACTTGTAGTGCGGAGCTCATCATCAGCTTCCTTTCGAAAGGCTGAATGCCAGTCGCAAAGTTCACCGCTATGGCGACAAAGCGTCGCCGACGGAGAGCGGTAATGAATTCGCCACACACATGCACAGGTAGAGGTCGAACCTGGGCGCGAATCAGAACTAACGACACTACGTCCCCATTGTTATGGAAAGTTAAATGTAACTTTCGGATGAATAAACTTGCACAGCCTTGGTCCTTGCCGTCCCCAAGAAAATCCATAGGCGATGACTCTCTTGTGCTGTCGCCGATGAACCCGCGGCGGGGCAGTTCAGGTGGGTGGAAATTTCCGTTTGAGGCCTCAGCAAAAAAACCCTCTGGTGTAAGTTGGCCGCACACGTAGAAGAAATAGACTTATTCTTCGGGCGCTCGGACAGCTACGGGGCAGGCACCTGTAGGTTGGAGACTATGTTGGAATACCCGCTCTCTTCGTTGCTGGTGTTGACCGCGGTTGTGGCATAGCAGTAGGTCGCGCCATCGACCACGACGGAATCCGTGTACACGGTGCCTGCATTCAGCAATGAGTTGATCTTGGAGTAAGATCCGCAGGCACTCGCATAGACCGCGCGATAAATGTTATAGCCAGAGATATCCTCGGACGTGCTCGCGTTCCACGACAGGTTGATCGAGTGTACGGGCACGGCAGCACCGGTTCCAGTGAGGGTTTCAACCGTTGTCGAGGACTGGGCATTGCTCGTGAAGGTGAGCGCGGCCGTCAGGGCGCCGGTGGTCTGAGGGCTGAACGTCACCGTAAACGCAGCGCTGTTCCCTGCTGGAATCGTGACCGGCAGCGACAGGCCTCCGACCGTGAATGCAGAGTTGTTGCTGCTGACCGCGCTGACAGTAACACTCGATCCGCCCGCGATAAGAGTCCCGGTTGCGGTCCCGCCCGTGCCCTCGACCACGCTGCCCAGAGCGAGGGTGGCCGGGCTGGCGCTGAGAGTGCCGACGGCCGCAGTCGTTCCAATCCCCGAGAGTGGAAGCGTTACGGTCGGATCCGAAGCCGTCGAGTAGATCGTGATGGTGGCCGTCCGAGTCCCGGTCGCCGTTGGCGTAAACTTCGCACTGTACGTACAACTCGCCCCCGGTGCCAGTGTGCTGTCGTTGCAGGTGCCCGCGCCGCCCCAATTGAAGTCACCAGCGGAAAGTGAGTCGCTGGTAATCGTCAACGAAGCATTCCCCGTGTTGGTCAAGGTGGTCAGCAGGACGGGGCTCGTCTGGCCGACCGTGACGCTGCCGAAGTTGAGGCTCGTAGGATTGAGCGTCAGTATGCCGACCGCCGCAGTTACAGTGACAGTGGCGCTGGCGGATTTGGTAGTGTCGGCGACGCTGGTAGCCTTTACGGTCACGGTCGTCGTCGTGGTTACGATGGGAGCCGTGAGGAGCCCGGTAGTACTCACAGTGCCAGAGGTAGCCGACCAGGTGACCGCCGTGTTGGTGGAGTTAGTGACTTGAGCCGATAACTGCTCTGTTCCGCCCGAGGCCACCGTCGCCGTAGTGGGCGTGACCGAGACACTAATGGCCGCGGCCGTGGTAAAGACGTTGTCCAAGCCCGTGACCAGAACGCCAGTGGAGTCGGCCGACAGCACGCGATAGTGGTAGGTGGTCCCGGCGGCCAGCGACTTCAGGGCAGCGGAATGCGTCGTCACCAGATTCGACTTCAGAGCACTGCTGCTGCCGTAGCTAGTCGTCGTGCCGTACATGACCTGCGAATTCGCAGGCACGGCGCTGGTCCACGTGATGGTAGCAGTGGACGTTGTCGTGGTAGCAGCGATGGCACTGATCCACGATTGCGCAAAGCCCGACGGCGCGACAAGGAAGACGAACAGAAGAGGAACAGCTAACAAGAGAACACGAATCAATCTACACATGACCCAATACAGAAACGATCCACAACCAGAAAAGCGAGGGGGAAGCGCTTCATCCGTTTCGTAAAAATTTGAGTAAGAGTTGCAACTCAATGATAGGGCGCACGGAGCACTGCGCAACGCGGCATGTACTAGTCATTCGTACGATGAACCTTGGACAGCGAATGGACGATGAGAGCACGGTTAGAAAGCGGAGTCGAGGGCAAATATTTAAAATGGGACAACTGATATTAATCGCCTGATGCTACTCGGCAGATGTTACTCGCTTATCTTAATTCGGATTATATTAACTGGGTTTCTTACTCTCCCTATCTTATTCGGCTGACTTACTTACCAACTTACTCGCAGATCTTAGTCCGCTCATCAGCAGCGACAGAGCGTGCTTCACCGGTCCTTCTCCCATGATGGCCGCCCTTCTTTTCATTTCGGCCATGTAATCCTTGTCGAGGAATACTTCAGCGGGGCGGGGGTCCTTCAGCATCAAATCCCGCGGCCAAGGTAGAGATAAGCATCCACCATTTTTGTGGGCGGAACACCACCTGAGTCCACGGGCGTCTCGGTTCGCTTACCGTCCTTTCCAACCCGGAACATCACGGACATTGAATCGCCCCTCGTCGTGATGTGATTCTGCACCGCGGCCTGGAGCACGTGGGAGCGTATCCGGCGTCGAATCGTTGGCGATAAATCCCCATTTCACTCATTGTCACGAAAAAAGGCGAACAGACGGCGCAAGCTTGTGCTATGGCCTGTTAGCATCAGTTGACAATTGCTATTGCAGTTTCGCGTACTCCGCCTTGGCTTGTTTCAGGATGGGGATTTCAGGGTCGGCGTCTTTCCAGAGCGAGAGGAAATCTTTGTAGGCGGCGAGTGCCCGGACGCGGGCGGCGCCGGCATCCGCTCCCTGCCCGGTTGTCGACTGCAACGCATTGGCACGAGCCACTCCCAGATGCGCCAACGCTCCCGTCGAGCAGTTCCAGACGATGCCGCTGTGGTCGAGAATCTTCTGAAACTCGGTCGCGGCAGCACTGCCTTGTCCGGCTGCCAATATGCCTCCCCGCGAAGGTATGTTGGAAGGAGGCAGGAAAGATTGGCGACGAAAGCACGATGCGGTCGAAAAACTCGGCGGACCGTCAACATTGAGTACCATTCGAGGGTTGTTCGGCACTCGGATTGCGAACGCTCTGGAATTCCGCTCGGACAGCACATGCCCGCGGAACCACCTTTTTACCTTCTCGGCGGTTAGGCCAGGGCCTGGCAAATTCGCAGATCGACTCGATCGACCGCTGCTGAAGGCTGTGCTACTCTCTGCCGTGGTGGTTTTTTGAGTCGGACTCTCCTGAATTTGCTCACACAGCGCTACTTTCTCGCGTCTCTCGCGCCGGCACAAACCACTCGACGGCGAGCGGTTGATCAAATGAACGTCGGTCTGAGTCACGTGCGGATGTTCGCCTTGATTGCTCTGCTTGTAGCCGCTCACGTACTGCTCATCAGGCCGAATTGGCTTTTGCGCAGGCGCGGAATTGAGACCATTCGCGGGCTTGGAGTTTGGCATCTGCTCGGGTTTTGGCACCGGCATGCGCGCAAGCATCTGCAACCGCCTCGCCGAGAGGCTTCCTCGCGCATCACCGGCGCCGATTCGAGCAGAGGGACCACCGAAATTGTTCTCGCTGCTCAGTTGGCCCTTTTCCTGCCGTGGAGCTTTCTCAGCTTGTATGCCCAAGACGCACGGGCCACTTCAGTTCAAGTGCCAGCGCCGCATCAGACAACGCAGGCCGGGCGGGCTGCTTCCGGCAAAGAGTCCGTGAGAAAAGCGGTGCCGGCCGTGTCGGCCATTCAATTCGAAAACGTGATCGAACAATCGAAGATCAAGTTCACGCTCAAGAACAGCGTCAGTCCCCAGCGCTACACGTTTGAAACTATGGCTGGCGGCATAGCGCTGTTCGATTACAACAACGACGGTTTGCTCGACATCTTCTTTACCAACGGCGCCGCTATCCCATCGCTGGAAAAAAGCGATGCCAGTTACTCAAACCGGCTCTTCCGCAATAATGGGGATGGAACTTTCACTGATGTAACTGAGAAGGCCGGCCTGCAGGGTATCGGCTATTCCATGGGAGTGGCTGCCGGCGACTACGACAATGACGGGTTTGTCGATCTTTACGTCACCGGCGTCAACCGGAACCAGCTTTTCCATAATAATGGAGATGGCACCTTCACGGATGTGACTGAGAAGAAGGGAGTCGGCGGAATCGTCCCCAAGCTTGGCAAGGCCTGGTCCGTAGCGGCCGGATGGTTCGATTACAACAACGATGGGCTGCTCGACCTTTTTGTAGTGAACTACCTCAATTACAACATCAAGACTGCAACGCATTGCGTTCAGCAAGGACTTCCGGCCTACTGCTCGCCAGTCGATTTTCTGGGTACGCCGAACATTCTCTATCGCAACAACGGCGACGGTACTTTTACCGACGTCTCCGAGCAGTCCGACATTTCCAAATATGTCGGCAAAGGGATGGGCCTGGCGTTTGCCGACTATGACAACGATGGCTTTACCGATATCTTCGTCTCCAATGATACGTTCGAGAATTATCTTTTTCACAACAACGGAGATGGAACCTTTACCAACGTCGCGCTGCTCGCTGGGGTTGCGTACAACGCATTCGGTAAAGCCATTGCCGGCATGGGTTCCGATTTCCGGGACATCGACAACGATGGAAAGCCGGACATTTTTGAAACCGCGATGTTCGGGGAAGGCTTTCCTCTCTACAAGAATTTAGGGGATAGTCAATTTCAGGATGTCAGCGCTGCGGCCGGGCTGAGCGCCCTGACCAGCCGCTCAACCGCATGGGGAGTGGGGATTTTCGATTTCGACAACGACGGGAACAAAGACTTGTTCACCGCCAACGCCGACATTCTGGACAATGCCATGGAGCTGGCGCACCGGCCGTTTCCGCTTCCCAATCGAGTGTTTCGCAACCGGGGTGACCTGACCTTCGAGGATGTGAGTTCCAAGGTCGGAACGTCGTTCCAGGTTCCCGCGCCGCATCGCGGTGCGGCCTTTGGTGACCTCAACAACGACGGCAAGATCGATGTTGTGGTGACAGTTCTGAACGGACCGCCGGAGATATGGATGAATCGGTCTGATACTCAGAATGGGGGCAACCGAAATCACTGGATCATTCTGAAACTGATCGGCGTTAAATCCAACCGCGACGGGCTGGGAACAAAGGTCAAGATAACTACTTCTCTGGGCACCCAATATAACCAGGCAACGACCGCGGTCAGCTACAACTCTTCGAGCGATAAGCGCGTACACTTCGGGCTGGGTTCGGCCGCCGTCGTAGACAATATAGAACTCACATGGCCGAGCGGCATCAGGCAGGTTTTGAAAAACGTAAAAGCAGATCAGATCCTCACCGTTACGGAGAGCGCCGCCCCCTGAGCCACACTTCTCTTTGATCTTCACTTTATTTTTACTTGAGATCGACCGACAAACGCTGCGCTAGCTCCGTTTGCCCATTCCGTTGGAGAAGGGCGAGAAGGCCTTTCATGAGCTCTGGGTTGTTTCTGCCATATGCTGCGGCTGTTTCGGCGTTCAAGTCGGCATCTGCGATTTTTCCTATGTGGAAATAGGAATCGCAAAGCATGTAAAGCAGCTCCGGGGTCATGGTTCTGGATTTCGCCAGTTGGTCCGCTGCATCGGACCAGCGTTCCTGGTGGTACCGGACCTCACCCATCTCAGCAATCGCCGTCTGATAGTTGGGGTCATTTGCCAACTCCGCCTTAAACTGACTCTCGGCTCCGCTCAGGTCGCCCAATTTCAGCGCCAGGATTCCCTCATAAGTATGAGCTCCGCGAACGGTGGGCTGAATTTCCAGCGCATGATGCAGACACCGCACGCCGGAATCCCTATCTCCCAAGCCGAGATATAACTTCCCGATGAACACATAGGCATCGGCTAGAGTGGCGGCTGTTCCCTTGAAATGATTCCGATACAGCTGCAACGCATCCTCTTCGCGATGCTCAGCCAGCAATTGAGAGGCCCGGGGCGTGATGGGACTTTCGCTTCCCTCGCTCTCGACGGAACGGACGAACGTCATCTGTTCCATCATCAATTGATGTAGTGCAGCTTCGTGGTGAGCATCGTCCGTTTTGCCCATCGCGGCATACGCCCGTGACAGATAGTAATGCGCCAACAGCCGCGTCGGGGCGAGCCGTAACACCAATTGCAATTTATCGATGGCGGCCGGATAGTTCTTTAGTTCCAATTCGCATTGGCCAAGCCCGAACAGTGAATCGACATCGTTGGTTTTGAAGGCGAGGATGCGTTCGAAGGCATTCCTGGCCTCTTGCCATTTAGCGAGCTTTACATCCACGTCGGCAAGCAGTTGCAAGGCGGCCACATCATTGAGCTGGGCTTCAACCGCTCGTGCGGCATACTGTGCGGCGCCGCTGAGATCCATCAATTTCAAATCGGTCAAAGCAATGTCATAATCAATTTTCGGCAGGGCGGCATCGGACCGCCGCGCCTTCTGCAGCCACTTCAAACCCGTCTCGCAATCTTCCGAAACGCACAACAGTTCTCCGTACTTCTGCCACACCGATGCATTGTGGGGCTCGGCCTTCAAACTCAGCTGGATTGCGGTCAGAGCCAGGTCGTCTTGCCCGTTCAGGTGATAGGCCTGGGCAAGATAATATTGCGCGTCTCCGTCGCCGGGAAGAAGCTTGAGGCAGCGCTGCAGCAGCGTGATGGCTTCTTCCTTTTGGCCCGCCGCCAGTTTGTAGGCGCCAGTTTTTAGCAAGACATCTGCGTCGTTGGGCGCGAGCTTCAGAGCTTCTTCGTAGGCCGCCGCGGCTTCGGAGCGGCGGCCTGCCTCCTCCAGCAACAGACCATTCAGCTTGATTGCCGGCTCAAAATTCGGGTGCTGCTCAAGCAAATGGAGGACAAGGTTCATCGCCGCCTGCCGATCGCCGTGCTCGTCAAGGCTGAGCGCCTGCTGGACTTGCCGCATCAGTAGAGACTCGGCGGGATGAGTTGCACTCTGTCCCAGAACGGCCGATTTTCCCGCAGCAAATAGCAGCGGCAACAGCAGGACGGCTCGGAGATGATTTGCAAGCCAGGAATGGGTTTTCAACTGCTGCAGAACCCCTGCCATATGGAGAGCCCGAGTCATGAGCTTCCGTCGACGGCTAACAAAAGTCAACTCGTTTATGCTGCTCTAGCGAACTGCGAAAACCGAGAGTGTCTGGGCCGGCAGTGAGACGCGCACGTTGCCGTTTGAAATCTCCGCAGCGCTATTGCCAAACAGCGTCTGCAACTGGCGGGCAGTTTCCAGCGGCGTGTTTTCGACGGGAATATTGAGCTCGCGCGTTGCTGGGGCGTTGTTGTACACAACCAGCAGCTTCTCTTCCGGCAGCTCACGCAGGAAAGCGTAATAAGTGTCGTCCCATCCGATGTGCCACTGCTTCCCGGTACGCAGCGCAACGTGGCTGTTGCGCAACGCCAGCAGCGACTGCACGTAGGCAAATACCTCCTGCTGTTCGGGGGTACGTCCGCTGGCGGTGAAGGCGTTTCGCGAATCACCGGGAAAGCCTCCAGGAAAGTCGCGGCGGTTGTCGGGGTCGGCGCCGCCCGGCATCGCGATTTCGTCACCGGAATAAATTTGCGGTATGCCGCGCAAGGTCAGCAGCAATCCAAAAGCGGCTTTGAGTTTGGCCGGGTTGCTATCTTTTTCGCTCAGGAAGCGCGTTTGGTCATGATTTCCGATGAAGGTAACCAGAGTTTCAGGATGAGCATAGAGTTCGTCGTGCCGAAGAACGTTGACGATCTTTTCCACGGGCGCGCCTTTGATGACTACATCGCGCAGGGCATGGCTGAGAGGGAAATCGAAGACCGTGGCGAGGCCGGAGTCGATTCCGTCAAATTGTTTTCGTCCACCTTCGAAAAATGATGTGATGGTCGGATCGCTGTCGGACACTTCGCCAATGGCGTTGATCTGCGGATACACCTGATGCAGCCGCTCGTGCCACCCGCTCCAGAACTGGCGCGTGGAATAGGGAAAGGTATCCAGGCGGAAACCATCTAATTGCGCAATCTCCGTCCACCACATTGCGTTCTGCGCTAAGTAGAGCGCGAGTGCGGGATCGTCCGGATTCAGATCGGGCAATCTGCCGGCGAACCAGCCGTCGAGCGTATTGAGGTACTCGCGCGGCGAAGCGTGAGGATCGACTAACCCGTTGAACGTATAAGCGGGTTCCAGATGATGCG
>JBEKRY010000147.1:0-11213 GCA_049517555.1 Candidatus Sulfotelmatobacter sp.
TATTTGCCGGCGTGGGTGGTAGCCACGTTCGGCGTGGTGATGAGCGCGAGCCACAATCTGTTCGATTCCGTGGACTCGAATAATCCGCTAAGGACGATTCTGCACTCACCCAACTTTCTTTGGAACAGTCCAGGACACACGGTGTTTGTAACGTATGTCCTCATTCCGTGGGTTGGAGTTACTGCGGCGGGTTATGGGCTTGGGCAACTCTACAACTGGCCGTCGGCGCGACGCCGGGCTTTTCTGTTGCCGCTGGGCCTGGGCGTGATCGTGGCTTTCATCCTCTTGCGCGCGATTAATATCTACGGCGATCCGCAGCCGTGGTCGACGCAAAGGTCAGCGGTATTTACGGCGCTGTCATTTCTGAATACCACGAAATACCCACCGTCGCTGCTTTACCTGCTGATGACGCTGGGCCCGGCAACGCTTTTCCTGTGGGCGGTGGATGCCGGGACACCGCGCTGGCTGCGGCCCGCGATGACCGTTGGAAAAGTGCCGATGTTTTATTACCTGCTGCACGTTCCGCTCATCCATCTGATTGCCCTCGCCGTTTGCTATGCGCGCTATGGGCAGGCGCACTGGATGTTCGAATCGCCAGACCTGCGTGACTTCCCCATTACTCCGCCGCCGGGGTGGGGATACTCTTTGCCCGTCGTTTATCTGGTGTGGGTGTCTGTGGTGCTGGCGCTGTATCCGTTGTGCCGTTGGTTTGCGGGCGTGCGGCAGCGGCGGAGTGACACATGGCTGAGTTACTTCTGACGACGCGAAGCCGACGACTTGCTGCCGAGGGCTAGAATGCGCTGCCGCTCGACGGCCGGCAGGGTTTCGCACGCCGTGCGCAGCACCAGGCGCGGAGCACGTCCGCGAATCTTCATGAGATACGGCACGGTTCGCTTCGCATTGTACTTCGCGGTTTCCCGCAGCAGCCAGCCCAGACCCTTCTGCACCATGTCGTCCTGATCGGCGAGGAGGGAGTTGGAGAGCTTCACGATCTGGGGGAAGAACATTTTCGCCCGCGTTCCGCGAATCAGAGCCACGCAGGCGGCGCGCCGATGCCAGCGTTTCGGGGACCTCGCCCAGCGAAACGTATTCTTTACACGCGGCGCCTCAGCCGCGATCATCGGTGCGATCAGATTGTGCACCAGCGCATCGTGATCGGCCCAGCTGCTGATGCGGCCGAGCCACGACTCGAACATTTGAAACTCGCGATCGCCAAACTGCGCGTCCAAATTCTCGAGGAAAAATACGGCGGCAACCTTTTCTTCGAGCACGGAGCCGGAGAATAATTCGTCGGCGAGCCGCGCTAGAAAAGAAAAGTCGTGCTCCCGCAGAATTTCGCGGCGAGAGCGCCGCACCGCCCGCCGTAGATCGCCCGTGTACCAGCCGTGCGACTTGATCTCATCTTTGAAGTACCATTGCACGCCGGCGGCGTGTTCAGCGGATCCGCCGCCCTTGAGCGCGCTGCGAATCTGCCCAGCAACCTTAGCCGGCTCACCGCTGAACTGGACCGTATGACCTGACTCCTTCGGCTTCGCGACACGCGCCATCTATTTCACCTTGGCCACTGCCTCCACTCCCTCCACTCGAATGAGGCGGTCGTAGATCCAGAGCAGGAGCGTGGTGGCAATGCCAACCGCGACCACTGACCACCATACCAGCTTCGGCTGGTGCAGTTCTTCTCCGAAGTGGTGCATCAGCCATCCGCTGAACTTGCCCGCGATGAACGATCCGATGCCGAGGGGGAGAAATGCGAACCCCATATACGTGCCCTGTTGGCCGGCAGGCGCGAGACGCGAGATGTAGTCGTAATAGCGTGGTTGCTGCACGATCTCGCCGATCGCCACCACGACCAGCGTTGCCACCGCCATCCAGACCGAGGGATGTACGATCAGAAGAATCCAGGCCAGACTCGTGATCAGCGTGCCCAGCACGATAGCGTGAAAGGCGTGCATGCGTTTGGTGAGAAAGCCGATCACCATGGTGAACGCGATGACCACGATCGGATCGGTCGCGAGAATTCGCGCCGTGTCGGCTTTGGGATCGATGTAGGTGGAAATGTAGAGCGGCAGCGCGATGAATTCCTGCCAGAAGACAACCCAGTATCCCGTGAAGATCAGCAGAAACAACATGAAGCGCGGATTGGAGAGCACGGTCAGGAAGTGTTTCCCTACCTGACGAAGACTGGCTTGCTCGCCTTCGTCGGCGCGGCGCGGCTCTTTGAAAAGCAGGAGCACGACAAAAAACATGAGAAACACGCTCAACGCCGCGATGCGAAATACGTTTTCCACGACGCCATGTTCTTGTGCCCACGAGGCGAGCAATGGTCCGGCGGTGCTGCCGACGTTGACCAGCGTGTAATAGATCGAATAGCCCACGGAGCGGACGTTTTCCTTGGAGGCACGAGCGGTGGTACCGACCACCGAAGGCTTGACCAGAGCGACCCCGAGCGCGGGCAGCATCAGGATGAATGCCACCAACGCCACCAGCGGCACGCGGTCGCGCAACGGAGCGAGCCAGGCCGAGCCGATCGACCCGAGCATGAAATAAGCGAAGGTGAGAATCAGGTAGGCGATCGAAAGGGCGCGCCGGAAGCCGAGCCGGTCCGCGAGAGCCCCGCCAATCACGGCCAGGAACCATACCCAACCGCCGAACATCCCGGTCAGGCTGCTGGCGCGTTCGACGTCAAAGTGCAGGCCTTCGTGCAGGTAGCGCGCCAGCACGGCAAACACGGCGTAGTACGAAAGCCGCTCAAAAAGTTCGCTGATATTGGCGACCCAGAACGGCCGCTCGAACCCGGTGCGGATTTCTTCGAAGCGTTGAGAGATCAAAGTTGCCCCTGTGGTTATGTGGTGCGGACACTCCTGTCCGCGACTGCCGCACAAATCAGCCCAGCCGCTCCCGTACCTGCTGCGCCGTTCTCCCGGTCACGCGGATGACTTTGTTCCGGCTGCTCTGGCCGGAGGCAATGGTAACGGAAGATCGCGACACCTTCAAAAGTTTCGCGAAAAACTCGACGCAGGCCTGATTGCCGCGGCCCTCGATCGGAGGCGTGGTCAAGGATACCTTGAGTGCGTCGCCGAGTTCGCCGGTGATAGCGTTCTTCCGTGCGCGGGGGCGAACTTTGATGGCGAAAGTTACGGCGCCGCCCGATTCGTGGAGGGGGATCATTTTGTGTTCCTCTGCGTCCCCTGTGTCCTCTGTGGTTAAGGTTTTGTTCTCTCTCCGAAAATCGCAGTCCCGACGCGCACGCAGGTCGACCCTTCTTCGATCGCTACTTCGAAGTCGTGCGACATGCCCATGGAGAGCACGCTCATATCGACGGCAGGAAGTTTGCGTCGGGCGATGGCGTCGCGCAATTCGCGCAACTGGCGGAAGTAAGGGCGAGCGCCTTCGGGATTGTCGGCAAAAGGGGGCACAGTCATCAGCCCGTGAAACTCCAGCGCTTCGAACCCCGGGGCAGCCAGGAGCAGTTCTTCCAGCGCGCGAGAATCCGGAGCTATTCCGGTCTTTGCGGCTTCGCCGCCGACGTTGACTTCGATCAGCACGCTTAGCTTCTTTCCGGAGCTGAGCGCAGCCGCATTCAGTTTCTCGGCCAGCTTCACGGAATCGAGCGAATCCACCGCGCTGAATAATTCCGCCGCCTTGCCGGCCTTGTTGGTCTGCAAATGCCCAATCATGTGCCACCCGGCTCCCGCTAAATCGGCGAGAGCGCTCGCCTTGCCCGCAAATTCCTGAACACGATTTTCGCCGAACAGGCGCAGTCCGGAGGCGTAGGCTTCACGAATACCTTCCGGGGTATGAGTCTTGCTGACGGCCATCAGTGCGATTTCTTCTGGACGCCGTCCCGCCCGCGGCGCGGTCGCAGCAATGCGCTCGCATACGTCCGCAATGTTCTCAGCGATGGACATAAGAACCTTAACCACAGAGGACACAGAGTACACGGAGGAATCCTCTACATCCTCCGTGCACTCCGTGTCCTCTGTGGTTTATAAACTTACATCATCGCGGTCGGCGGCGCTGGTTCGTTCGGATCGCCCGCGCTCGACAGCGGCAGGAAGATCATCAGGCCGGCCAACAGAGCCATCACAACAATTCCGCTCAGATACAGCGGATGCTCGAAGATCTGTGCCGACTTGACCCGCGTGGCCCACGCCGAGGCCAGGTGCAACCACGGTTGCTGGGCGTAAGACAGTGCGATCACGCCGGCCCAGAGGAGGCCACAGATTGCCTCGCCCGCGATCAGGCCGGATGCGGTGAGAACTCCGGCATTTTCCGCTCGCGCCTGCTGGGCCGGATTCAAGCCGCGACGCCTGGCCATCCAATCTCCGAGTTCGCGGAAGACTCCGCCCAGGAAGATCGCGAAGGTCGTCTCGAATGGCAGATACATTCCCACCGCCACCAGCATGGGACTCTTCACTTGCATCATGATCAGCGCAATTCCGAAGCAGACGCCGACCACCACCAGAGGCCAAGGCATGTCGCCACCGACAATGCCGATGGCGAGAGTGGCCATCAGCCCGGCTTGAGGCGCCGAAAGTTCGCGGCTTCCGAAACCGAACGCAGTGTGCAGCAGGTAGAGCGGCCAATACATTACCAGACTCGCCACCACGACTGCGATCAGTTCCGCGCTTTGAATCTTGCTCGGTGTGCCGCCAAGGATGTAGCCGACTTTGAAGTCCTGCAACAACTCGCCCGCGACAGCTGCTGAGACACAAACTACCGCGGCTACTCCGAGCACCGTGGCGACGCCGGAAATTCCGTGAACGCCAAGGGCAACCATCAGCAGCGCGGCAATAATTAAAGTCGATAAAGTCAGACCGGAAATCGGGTTATTGGAAGAACCAATAAATCCAACCAGGTTGCCGGAAACCGTCGCGAAGATGAATCCCACCACCAGCATCACGACGGCAGCTAGTATTGCCGGCCAAATCAGGCCGGAAATGTGGATATAGAGGAAACACATCAGCACAAACATGACCGCGATCAGCCCAAACACAATTTTCGAGCTCATGTAGCGTTCAGTGCGAGAGAGCTTGGCTTGGTCGGCCGCAGTCTGGCGAAGATCGGAGAATGCCTTGCCCAGTCCCGCAGTCAGGCTGGCACGCATTTTGTAGAGTGTGTAAGCCGCACCCACCAGCATGCCGCCGACAGCGATTGGGCGCACGATAAATCGCCACACGGCTGCTGCCATGGCCGCCCAGTCGTCAGGCGTATCCGCGGGAATGTAGTGCCTAAGCTGCGGACCGAGAAAAAACATGAGCAGTGGAACCATCAGACCCCAGGCCAGCACGCCCCCCGAAAATTGAAGCGCAGCCAGGCGCAGCCCGATGATGTACCCCACACCGAGGTACGCTGGGCTCACACTCGGTGCGGAAGCCATGCTGGCCCCGCCCACCCCGATTACATTTGTGCTTCCGACGGAACCCAACCGAACCTGGCTGCGGCCCAGGGTCCCAACGCCAAAGTGAAAGTCTTTATCTGCAGCAAACAAACCAAAACGCCCCAGCAGGTACACCACGCCACCGACACCGATATTCCAGAAGAGATATTTCGCGGCCTCCGCTCCACGCTGGCCAGCTTTGTGAATCTCCGAGGCCGCCAGCGATTCCGGAAAAGGCAACTCGGGATCTTCCACCATGCCACGGCGCACCAGCGAGATGAACAATACTCCCAGAATGCTGCCCACCATGATCAGCGCCGTTGATTTCCAGTATGCGACGCCAGGCTCGAAAGAAGGCCACGCCTTGGCAATCAGAAACGCGGGAATAGTAAAAATCGCGCCTGCCGCGACCGATTCTCCAATTGAGCCTGCGGTTCGGGCAATATTTTCTTCCAGCAGTGAGCCTTTCCATGCCCGCATCGCGGCCATGGCGATGACCGCGGCGGGATAGGTGGCCGCGATCGTGATGCCGGCGCGTAGGCCCAGGTAAGCATTGGCCGCACCGAGCACGATCGTCATGAGGAGTCCGAGCAGGATGGCCCGCAGCGTGAACTCCTTCATCTCCATGGTTTCGGGCACGTAGGGCACATGCTTCTTCTTGCCGGGGTCGCCGTTCGCGGGACTACTCATGGATGAATCCTCTTAGAGCGTGGGATAAAAGCTAATTCGGTGAAGCCATTGTTTAAAGAAGGGAACGGCGCACGTTAGCACGCGGCCTGCCCGCATGACAAGTGCACTAGGAGGTGGTACACCAGAAATTAAGAGTTCAGGGGCGGCCGCCCCGTTCCGCGATCAGCTTCATCGCCGGCTGGCTGACCCAAGTGTGACCGGGATAGCCCGGGCCGTGGAAGCGCTCGCCCCAGGAGAGCGGCGTGACGTCGCGGTACTCGTGTATGGAGTCGTCGGCGACGAAGCGCAGGCGCTTGCGCAGGGACGCGTGGGCGTTGGGGTCGGCGCCGTGATCGAGCAGAACCCGGGCGAACTCGGCGTCCTGCTGCCGGCCGCAGAGATAGGCCTGCGAGACTACGCAGCCGAACAGCGGCGTGTGCCCGCCGAAGCCGTCGGCATCGATCTCGGCTTTGGCGTTGACATTAGCGCCCTGCTCGATCAGCCAGCGCGCGATCTCGATCTCGTCGAAGTCCACGCAGATGTGCAGCAGGGTCGTGCCGGCCAGCGGCGTGCCGTGCAGCCCGAAAGAGTGGTCAGTGCTGCATCCTAGCGCGGGCGGATAGATATCTTCATGCGAAAAAGTCCGCGCGAGCAACTGCGGATCGCGGCGCAGATGGGCTTCCAGCAGATCGATGCGGCCGCGGTGCAGCGCCATCACCGGCGTGTCGGGCAAAGCGATGCCTCGTTTGGCCACGAGCTCGAGACAGCGATGTTTCTGCTTCGGACCGCGGCAATAGGTTTGCAGAAGCAAGGCTACGGGAGCGAGGCGGTCGCCGTCCTTATCGGCGAGTTCGGCGCCGAGTTCGAGCAAGAAGGCGAGACCGTCCGCATTCAGCGTTTCGCACGGCCCCAGGGCCAGGCCCGGAACGACGCACGCGCCCATGGCGTGCAGACGGCGCGCGGTTTCGAGCTGGCCTTGCAGGCACGCCCGGTCGAAGGCATGCTGAAGATCTTTAGCTCCCATCTCGCGCAGCATCGCGATAATCGCGTCCTGCCCGACGTTGGCCGCGTACGACATAGGCGGACCCCAGTTGCTGTCGGCTATCCCGCGAGCGGATTCGTGCAGCAGTTGCGGATTCTTCAGCACCAACTGGCGGACCGTATCCACATCGCCGCGCCAGATCGCGTCAGTCATGCGGCAGCCGGTGACCAGACGCGGCCAATTCGGCAGACCGTAGCTGCGGGCCAGCGCGGCCTGGGCGTCTGCTAGCTTGGCAGTGGCGGGAGCGATTGGTTTGGCGTTTTTTGCCGGATGATGTTTGCGTAACTCCGCGACTGCGGCCGGATCACCCTGCCGGATGGCGCGGAGCAAGTCCTTGGCTTGATGTTTGAGTTGATCGAGGTTAGGGCGAACGGGAAAGTGACGATCGTGGAACTGCTTTGCGGGTCTGGACGACATCAGACGGACCTCCTTCGTGGTCATGCCCGGGGTCCGCTGCGGCGGGCGAAAAGGAGGTTCGTAAGAACCTGGATTCAAGAAATTCGCTCAGGTGGACTCGGTCCTCTCCGCGGACGGGCGGCGTCCTGTACGCCGAGGATAGTATAGCGCGGGAGGCAAGTTCGGGTCTGAGGCGCAGCCGATGCTCAATCTGCATTCTCGGGAATAAAATCTAAGCTGTGATCATCCCTCCTAAAAATAATCTTCGCGTTCTGGTAGCAGCGCCGCTCGCTCTGATTACCCTGACTTTGATCGTCCTGGCCCTGATCGTCTGCGGCGTGGGTTGTTCCAGTAGCAACTCCGCTGGTTCCTCTACAGGGTCCGGAGCTCCTCCGCCGCCCGCGGCTTTGGGCGGTTCCAACTACGGCTGGTATTACCTGGCTACGCCCTGCAACCGCGAGCCTTACGGCGTGGTCTACAACTACAACACGGCGACCGCGACCATTAATACGCAGTTGCAGCAAATGTACAGCAACGGCCAGCGCCGTCTGCGCATTCCAATTTTTCACGCCCGGGGCATCAACACCGGAACCGTCATGGATTCGACTGGCGGTACACTCGCTACGCAGTTCCTAACCAACCTCGCCAACCTCCTGGCGGCTGTCAAAGCGGCGGGATTTGTCGAGATTGAGGTTAGCTTTCATCCCCAGAGCAGCAATAACCCCACGCAATGGACCACCTTCAGCGACGACTATTTTCAGGAAAATTGGAGCCTGATTCAGAATCTGCGTCCGATCATCGCCGGGGCTGGTATTCCGTATCACCTCGATCTCCTGAACGAAGGCATTCCTCCGCTGGGATACGCGGCACTTTTGCAGTACGACCAAATGCTGTGGAACGATTACGTGACGGAGTTCGGCAGCAGCGACACGCTCGGCTTTTCGATCATCGCCGATGCGGCCCACGTGGGCCAGGTCAGCGCGGTGTATGGGCCGAGCGCATATGGAAATCAAGGCTCGCCACAAGTGTTCGACGTTCATATCTACGACGAAACCGGAAACAGCTTCGCAACGGCGTACAGCTCCTTGACGAGTCAGGGGTATCAAGGTGTCCCGTGGATTATCGGGGAAGCGTTTTACAATGACGCCGCCGAAGCAGCGGCGCAGCGTGCGGAAGCGAACAGCACCGGGCAGAAGGTGCTTTACCTGACGCAGTGGCCCCTCACTTCCGATGGGAGCTGCAGCACGGCGGTGAATGTAGCCCCGCCGGCGGATTTTTCGAACTACCAGGTGCAGAATTTCTGAAGTCCCGATTTGAAATTCCGGAGACAGATACCTTGGACCCGCGACCCCTTTTCGGGCCCTTCCCGGTGTAAAATTAACAACAAGCTGTGAAACGTAAACCGCTCCGTCGCACTTCGTCATTTCCCGCAATCGCAGTGAGGTGCAGTGATGAACGACTCCCCCGATACACCGTTGATTCTGGCGTACCGTTGTAGTGACTGTAGCAGCGAGGCAGGTTTCCGCTCGCGCCGGCGTACCTTAATTGAACGCTTTATCCTTCCGTTGCTTCTTCTGCGGCCAGTGCGCTGCAGTGAATGTTTCCGGCGCGACTACCGGCTGATTTTTGTGCAGGTTCGCGAGCGCCTATCGGATGGGCCAAAGTCAGAAGCATCAAGGTCAGAAGCATCAAAGATTATGCCGGGAATTATGCCGGGCAAACCGGTCGCGCCGGCGAAGCAGTCGACGCCGTCGAGCCGAAACGTTGCCTAGTGGCGGCGATCGCCGTTATACTGCTGATGTTGGCGCAAAGTTGATCGCGGCGCCTTGGTGCCGCGGAGTGATAAAGGAGGCCGTCTTCAGCAGTAGTGAGGACCGAATCCGGGCTAGCCAAGCCAGTGCCGCAGTAGCAGGGCATTCTATTGTTTCGAGGCAGCATGTTTCGAGGCAGCTTGTTTCGCGGCAGATTGTTTCGCGGCAGACTTCGACTGGTCTGGCACAAGTATGGGCCCGCCGAGCCGCTGGTTTCGCTGAAAGTCTCTTCTCCGTTCTTTTCCCGTCCGATTGCCGCATTTGCGGCGAACCCCAGTTGAACCTCTCTCGTCTCCCGGTCTGCCCCGACTGCCTGGCAAGCATCCATCCTGTTGGCGGCAAAGTCTGCGACATTTGCGGGGAAAGGCTGCTCTCTTCCTATGTGGATCGCGACACCGATGGCCGGAGGCGATGTCCCGTTTGCCGACGGATTGGAATCGACCGTCCCTTTAGCCGGGCCGTGGCCTATGGAAGCTATGCGGGTGGGCTGCGCGAGTTGATTCACCTGCTGAAGTACAACGGCGTGCGCCCGGCGGCCAGCGTCCTGGGACGAATGCTGGCCGAGGCTTTCACCGCGCTGGAGCCTGACTTGGAGCAGGCCCGGTTTGCGGAGGGAATGTTTGAGCGGGCCAGCGTTCTGGTAATTCCCGTCCCGCTCTACAAAAGCAAGGTACGGCAGCGTGGGTTCAATCAGGCGGAACTGGTGGCGCGAGTTGCGCTGAAGATCATTCCAGCAGGCGAGCGCCTTCAGTTTGCCCCGGGGCTTTTGCAGCGTACGCGGGACACGCAATCCCAGATCGGCTTGACCGGCAACCAGCGCCGCGAAAACCTCCGCGGAGCGTTTGTGGTGCCGCGTGCCGCGGAAGTCACTGGCCGCGACGTGATTCTGGTAGATGATGTTTACACGACCGGCACGACAGCGACCGAATGTTCTCGGGTGTTGCGCCGTGCCGGGGCGCGGCAGGTCTGGGTCGCGACCGTGGCGCGGACCATGAAGCTGGCAACCATGAAACTGGCATCTAATGGTGCTGAAAACGCCTCCGATCTGAACGACGATGAGGCTGAAGGGGACGAGGAAGTCCTGGCGAAGGCCGCGGGGAGTTAGTCGACGGTTGGGAAGGGCGCGATTTCAAGTCGTGCCGTAGCGACGGCACCAGGATTTGGGCTTAAGCCCCTGAGGGCGGAAGTTATGTCACTGGGCATGGAATACGATGCAGGATCCCGGCATGCCGCCGGCCTGTTCTTGCCGGCGGCCGCACACCGGCCGGGAGACGGCCATGCTCTGCTCGCGCCCGTGCTCGTGCTGAACGCGTCTTACGAGCCCATCAACGTCTGCGCTGCCCGCCGGGCGCTGGTGCTGGTGCTCAAGGGCGTCGCCATGACCGAGGAAGAGAACGGACACTTTCTGCACTCGGCCCGCGTGGCAATGCGGCTGCCTTCGGTGATCCGGCTGCTCGAGTATCGCCGCATTCCGCACCAGAGCCGCGCGCTCTCGCGTAAGAACATCCTGCTGCGCGATCGCAACACTTGCCAGTATTGCGCCACGGTGCTGCCCTCGAGTGAACTCACGCTCGACCACGTGATCCCGCGCTCCCGCGGAGGCTCCTCCACCTGGGAAAACCTGGTCGCCTGCTGCCATACCTGCAACCGCCGCAAAGGCAACCAAAATCCCGCCGAAGCCCGCATGAAGCTGATGCGCGAGCCCCGCGCCTTCAACCTACACACCAGCCGCCATATCATGCGGCTCATGGGACGGTCGGACGATAAGTGGAGAAAGTATTTGTTCTACTGAGTCGAACCTACTAAGCCGAACCTTACTGGCGATGCTCAGGGGCAGGCCGCTGGCTCCAACCCTCATACCACCGCCGAGCTCGCGCCTCTATATAGCGTCTCCTTTGAGCGCAGAGACGCCGTC
>JBEKRY010000148.1:0-15642 GCA_049517555.1 Candidatus Sulfotelmatobacter sp.
TCCGCCGTCGGTATAGTAGGTCTCATCGGTGAAGTCGCCTTGCGAATTGCGGTTGAAGTACGTTCCTCCGACCGCGACTACGTTCGGTGACGCTCCGGGATAAATGCTGACGCCCAATCCGCCGTCGCCGGCGGCGGCGAAGAAAACGACTCCCGAAGAGACGAAATACTTGTCCCAGGAAAGTTCCTGGCTGACTTCCGGGTCACCCCAGCTCATGCTGACCACTCCGCCGCCAGCTGCAGCGACGAGCTGGGCGGCGAGTCGCACGGCGGACCAAGTCGGATCGGTATTGGCCAACTTGGATTCGACGAGATAGAGCTTGGCTTGCGGCGCCATGGCGTGCGCCCATTCGATATCGAGCGCCTCCTCGGTTTCCCAACCGGAATAGACGGGAGGCTTGGTGGTTCCGGGCCAAGTCACGGTCAAATCGGCGGCCGGAATTCCGTAGTAGCTGGAGAAGGCCGCCAGGTCGCTGGCTGCCGTGGGATAGTCGCCCGCGTCGACAATGGCGATGGCTCCCCATCCGCCGGTGGGCACGGCGGTGCTGGTGGCCACGGGACAGCCTGACGGACCGCTCACCAGCTGATAGACGCAGGCCACCGAGCCCGGCGTCTCGACGCCAGAGGGAGGCCCCGATGAGGGCTGGTTGGAGTCAACGTAAAAGTAGTTCGTGTGATGACGGCCGGGCTGAGGAATGCTGGATTGCGGAATGATGATCCGGTGGCCGTTGAAAACGCCTTCGGTGCTCTGCGCGGGAGCTGGGGAAGGGGTCGCGGCGAGGAACAGACCGACGGCAAAGCCGGTGGTCGCAAGAATCGTGGATGTTTTAAGAGAGCGAATCATTGTTTTAACTCCTGATTGTCTGAGGTGCTTGTGTGACTTGATTGTTTGACCTGTTGTCTGAGTTCCCGCGTGCAAGGGGCTTTTGAGCCGCCGGTAATCATGCCGTTTTCGCGGCGCAAAAGCAAGCGCACCTATTTGCAATTTCTTCACCACAGAGTCACAGAGACACAGAGAAAGCGAGATTGTCTGGCAAACCCTGATGCTTCTGGTTTTGAGCGTTCAAGTTTTTCTCGGTGACTCTCTGTCTCCGTAGTGAAAAACTAAACGTCAGAGCACGCGCCCGGTACTCATTTCCAGAGAATCACTCCCATGCGAAACAGGTAATGCTGCGAGATTTCGATTCTGCCGGCGAAGCGGCTTCCGTTCGAAAGCATCTTCCGCATTTCCGTCGGCACATAGGCTCGTCGCCTCGATCAAATTCTTCCTTGCGCGGGACAATGTCAGGGAAGTGCTGGTCGTGCGGTAGTCGACTGATTACAAAGTACTCGGGAAGTTTGCAAGATAGGTCGCTATAACCTCGTCCTCTTTTGCGAACGGCCAATCGAACCGGATGAGGACGACGCGATTCCCGCTCAGCCAAAAAGCGCCAGACTGCGGCGCTCCGCGATGGCGCTCGATTTTTTGACCGGGCTGGAACTCAACTTCGCTGTCGGTCCCTGAGGCGTGGTCGGTGAAGCCGCCCGGAAGTTCTGCCAGTCGGCTTTTCGCCCGTTCTGCGTTGGGGAACTCCTCAATCTGGGCAAGTATGACCGCAAGGTTTTGTTGCAGATATTCCGCCTCGTAGGCGCGCCTGCCAGTTCCGTCAGTGCCGTCGTCATACATAGCGGCGTGATATCGCGGCACTCCTGCCGCGACTGGTGGAAACAGATCAGATGGCACACGCGCGGGCACGTCGGCGGTGAGAGTGTGGTCTCCACGCAGGTGCCGCGTTCGAAGTCCCAAGGCAGATCCGTTGAGGCTCGCTTGACACATCTCGGAGAAGCGGGAATGGTCGACTTCGCGACAGAATTCAGCGGCTCGATTCTTACTTTCGTCGTCGTCATTCTCCCGCACAGACATCGCCGCGGCGTACATGTTCAGTTGTCGGCAATCTTCCGCGAGCGAAGCATCTTGAATCTCTTTGCACCGTTCCGCATCTTCTAAGACCGGGACGAGTCGGATGCGCACACCGAGTGGAAATCCCATCGTTCGGTGCATCGCCCTCCAATAGCTGCCGGCCGGGATCACTCGCGGATCCGGTGCGGACCTTGCCATACCTACCGCGAAATACTTCCGCCTGCCGTGCTCGTCTGGCCCCAAGTAGATTGGCCATTTCATAATGCTGTCAGGTGGACCCCATTGGCTAACAGCTGTGCAGCCCCCACCCGTTTCCGTGCTTGGGTCAGCCACCCTGAGCCAGTACCCATCGAACCCCTGCAGGAAACTCATGCTATGGACGGATGGATAGAAAAAGAACCTGCCGGATCTACTGCTGGTGGACATCGCATTTCGCACCGTTCTGTAACCGCCCCACACGCGAGTGTCGACCTGCAGGCAGACGTCCATTCCGGGGATCGGTTTATCGGTAATCGCATCAACAATCTCTCCAGAAATCGGTGGCACGATGAGCACAAAGACGTATGCGTAAAGGGCGCCCACGAAGAGGGCCAGGATGAGCAAACCCAAGCCGATGTACCTTGGCCAGCGCCTTGTCCTATCCGTCTCTAAACGGTTGCCGGGGATCATGATCCCCAATAGACACCCCGGCTTGCGGCGGGTCAAGGTTACGGTCGGGCGTGAGTATCAATGCATGCGCCTGCTGAGAAATCTCAACATCTCAGGTAAGGCAAATCTTCCACTAAGGCATTTGTCCGGCCGCCTTTACCTGACCGACTTCCAGACGATGACTCCCAGGCGGAAAAGATAATGGCGGGAAATCTCCAGTCGCGGCGCCGACAGGGCCGAACTCGCCGACGAAAGCATCTGCCGCATTTCGTCGGGAACATAGGCTCGACGCACCGACGCGACTCCATCGAAGCGCGAGACGTAGCTTCGCATCAGCGGGAAGCCGGCATAGACCAGCGCCACGTGCAGCGGATGGCGGACGAGATCGTTGATCAGGACTGCGCGGCGGCTCACGCGCAGCGCCTCAACGGCGAAGCGTGCCAGTTCGGCGGGTTCGAGGTGATGCGCGAACAGGCTGCTGCTGACCAGATCGAAGCTGGAGTCGGGGAAGGGAAGCGCGAGCGCGTCGGCGACCACGGAGCGGTTTCCGCGCAGCAGGTGCGAAGGCACGCAATCGAGGTGCGTTACGTCGAGTGTGATTCCTTTGCACGCGAGTTGCTGGGCTGCAATCTTCGGGACCTCGCCGAATCCAGCGGCGACTTCGAGCACGGAGAAATGTTTTTGTCCGGTTGCGGAGGAGACGCGCTCGATTAATTTGCGGGTGGTTGCGACGCCTCCGAACCAGCGGTTGATGCGGCTCAGGTCGCGCAGCGAGGCTTCGATCTCGTGCGGAGGGCAATCGGCTGAGTCGAGGATTTCTTGCGTGTTGATCCGCTGCATGGGAATGAAATTCAACGCATATTTTGTCATTCCGAGCGACGCGAGGAATCTGCTTTCTGCCTGCGCCAGCAAAACCCAGGTTCCTCGCGCCAAAAAACGGCGCTCGGAATGACAAGTAAATTTAATGGCAAACAAATTTGAAGATGCGCGATTTCGAAGATGCGCGATCTTTACACTGACGCGCGACACTGATGCGCGGTCTTTACACTTCGGCCAGTTCTTCTTCCAGCAGTTGCTTGTTATACAGGTCGCTGTAGTAGCCGTTCAAGGCCAGGAGTTCGTCGTGGGTGCCGAGTTCGACGATGCGTCCGCCGTGCAGCACGGCGATGCGGTCGGCGTTGCGCACGGTCGAGACGCGGTGGGAAATGAAGATGGTGGTGCGGCCGCGCATCACATCGCGCAGGTGGTTGAGAATCTTATCTTCGGTGTGGGTGTCGACGCTGGAGAGCGCGTCGTCGAGGATCAGGATCTTCGGATTGCGAATCAAGGCGCGGGCTATCGCGGTGCGCTGCTTCTGTCCGCCAGAGAGCGTGATGCCGCGCTCGCCCACCATGGTGTCATAGCCTTCGGGGAAGCTCTCGATGTCAGTGGCAATGTTGGCGGCTTCGGCGGCTGCGTGGATTTCCGCGTCGGTGGCGGCGTTCACGCCTAACGCGATGTTTTCGCGGATGCGGTCGCTGAATAAGAAAGTTTCCTGGGGAACGAAGCCAATATTTGTTCGCAGCGATGCGAGCGAGTATTCGCGAATCGGGCGACCGTCGATCAGGACAGTTCCCGCTTCGGCGTCATAAATGCGCGGGATCAGGCTGACCAGAGTTGTCTTGCCTGAACCGGTCGGTCCGACAATCGCCAGGCTGCTGCCGGCGGGCACGCGCAGGTTCACGTCGTGCAGGACCTGCTTGCCTTCATAGCTGAAATTGAGGCCGCGGAATTCGACTTCGCCTTGTATCTCTCGTTCTTGCGCGCCAGGAGCGTCTTCGATTCCGGGCTTCTCCTGCATGATTTCGTTGACGCGGATCAGCGAAGCGGTGCCGCGCTGGAACAGGTTGATGACCCAGCCCAGCGCAATGATCGGCCAGGTGAGTTGCATCATGTAGGTGCTGAAGGCGACGAATTGTCCGACGCTCATCGAACCGGAGAGCGAGAGCGTGGTGGTAACTGCGGGCGCGGTGATTCCGGGAATCGAAGCTCCCACATTCGTAACCAGCTTGACCGTTGAGAGTCCGTGGATGACTTCGCGGCCGCCAAGCCACAGCACGAGCACTACGGCGCAGCCCAGCATTAATTCGAGCGTGGGCCAGAGCATGCCCATGAGCCGCACCAGTTTCAGGCTCTCCTGCGCACGCGCGGAGATGTCGGAGAACATGGCCTGAATTCGTTCGAAACGTTCGTGAATGCGGCGGCCGAAAGTCTGGATCACGACGCTCACCGCCGGCAGCGGCAGGAATGTATAGAGCGTGAGCCAGGGGCTGATGGCGATCATGAATGCCAGCGCGCCCGCGGTGTAGACGATCGTGTTGGCCGAGTACATGATCGCGGGCCCGAGCAGCATTCGGACTGCGTTCAGGTCGTTGGTGGCGCGCGCCATAATATCGCCGGTGCGGTTCCGCTGGTAGTAGGAGTACGACAGGCTTTCGAGCTTCTGAAAAAGATCGTTGCGCAGGTCGAATTCTATGTCGCGGGAGACGCCGATAACGATCCAGCGGGTGAGGAACTGGAATATCCCTTTGGTGAGGGCGATGGCGAGTAGCAATCCGGCGTAGAGCAGGAGTTTGTGGCGGGTGACGCCGGAATGCAAATCGTCGGCGGCTCGGCCGAGCACGAGTGGGAAGAGGATCCAGATGCCTTGGGTAAGGAAGACGAAGAGCGTGCCTGCGCTGTAACCCCAGCGGTAGCGTTTCAAATACGGCAGCAGCGGGCGCAAACTCTTCAGAAGCATGCAGATCCAGTAGATGAAATTCTAGCAGCCGGGGTGCCAAGTTTTCGAGATGCGAGATCCCTCCCGCGGCCGAACTACGCCACGGTTCGGGATGACGCAGGAATAAAGATTCGAACTGTCGGGCGAGTAGTTATACGCAAAACATTGATGCATAAAGGCTTATATAGAATAAGCCATTTTAACTAGTCTTTTTGGCGGGAGTCTTTGCCCTTGGAGCCTTTCTTCTCGTATATCCCCCGGAAAGGCCATTGTCTGGCTCCTGAATCGATGGGTAGAATTGACCTATCCCCCCTAAACCATCACTTGAAATCTCCATCGGAATTGAGGGCCCATGAAGCTATATTTCGTCATGCTGCTACTGGTAGTGTCTTTGTTTTTAACGGGTTGCGGCACTAGTGGCCCGTCGGCCCCGCCTCCGGCCGTCACCTACACGATCGGCGGTGCAGTGTCTGGCCTCATGGGATCAGGATTGGTTTTGCAGGACAACGCCGGCAACAACCTGACGGTCAGCGCGAAGGCGACTTCGTTTGCCTTCCCAACGGCAGTGGCCAGCGGTTCGGCTTATAAAGTTTCGGTTCTTACCCAGCCTTCCAGCCCGACGCAGAGCTGCGCAGTGACCGGCGGCAGCGGAACGGCTACGGCGAATGTCACGAACGTGAGCGTCACCTGCACCACGACCACGTACACCATCGGGGGCACAATTTCGAACGTGGTCGGGGCGGGCCTGGTTTTGCAGGACAACGGCGGGGACAACCTGACGGTTCCGGCGGGAGCAACTTCGTTCACCTTCGCAACTCCGGTCGCGGGCGGCGGAAATTATGCCATCACCGTGGCTACTTCGCCTGCTACGCCGACGCAGAGCTGCGTGGTGACTGGGGGTACCGGAACGGTTTCCGGGAACGTCGCGACGGTTCGCATCGCGTGCACGACACTTACGTACACCGTCAGCGGTACGATTTCGGGCCTGGCCGGTACAGGGCTGGTATTGCAGAACAATGGCAGCAGCCTACCTATCGCCGCGGGCGCGGCTGGGTTCATGTTCACGGCGGGTGTGGGCGAGGGTCTGCCCTATGATGTGACCGTGGCTACTCAGCCTTCGGGCCCGGTGCAGGACTGCGCGGTGGTGGCTAACGGCGGCGGAACGTCGAGTGTGAATGTCACGAACGTTGGGATCACTTGCACGACGACCACGTATACCATCGGCGGCACAGTGTCTGGTCTGACGGGGACGCCACTGGTGTTGCAGGATAACAATGGCGACAATCTGACGGTTACCTCGAATGCAGCGTTCGC
Source organism: Candidatus Sulfotelmatobacter sp. (assembly GCA_049517555.1). Taxonomy (GTDB): domain Bacteria; phylum Acidobacteriota; class Terriglobia; order Terriglobales; family Acidobacteriaceae; genus Sulfotelmatobacter. The sequence goes on from JBEKRY010000148.1 coordinate 6,620, forward strand.
CTTCGCAACCAAGCTCGACAGCATCGCCACTTATAACGTTACCGTTCTAACGCAGCCTATCAATCCGCCGCAGAGTTGCGCGGTGACCAAAGGCGGCGGAACAGCAAGCGCGAGTGTGAATGTTGTCGTGACCTGCAGCAACATCAACGCATGGGCGTTTGAGAACGGCTCCTCCATGGAAAACCAGTCGGGAACCTATCCAAGTACTGCGGGGAACGGTGGCACCAACTTCGTTCCTGGGGCGCGATACTGGGGCACGAGCTGGAGCGATACAAAGGGGAATTTCTGGCTTTTTGGCGGCTATGGTTTCGATTCGGTAGGCAATGGCGCCGACCTTAACGACTTGTGGGAGGGCAGCTTCAACTCGAGCGGCCAATGGTCATGGACTTGGGTCGGCGGGGATGACATGGTCGGCGAAGGAGGGGCGTACACGACCGCGGGAACGCCGAACTCGGGCAACTTTCCGGGAGCGCGAGACTCGGCCGCCAGTTGGACCGACCCGTTGGGAAACTTCTGGCTCTTCGGCGGACATGGTTACGATTCGACCAGGACGGCCGATAACCTTAACGATCTCTGGGAGTATGCCACCACTGGCCCCAACGTCGGAGAATGGACGTGGGTGAGCGGGTCAGACACGGTGGATCAGACGGGAATCTACCCAACCACCGCGGGAACCGGTGGCACCGGCTACGTTCCGGGAGCGCGATATTCGGCCGTGAGCTGGATTGATAAGAACGGAAATTTCTGGCTTTTCGGTGGGATGGGCTTGGACTCGGCGGGGACTGTTGGTCCTCTCAATGACCTGTGGGAGGGCAACTACAACTCGAGCAAGCAGTGGATCTGGACGTGGGTTGGTGGCTCGAACGTGGCGGGTGTGAAGGGGACGTATGGAACAATCGGAGAGAGCGGCCCTCTGAACACCCCCGGAGCGCGATACTTGTCCACGAGTTGGACCGATGCGCAGGGTAATCTGTGGTTGTTCGGCGGCTACGGTCTTGATGGAGTCAGCGTTTTGCCATTTACCGCTGCCCTGAGCGATCTGTGGGAGTACAACATCGGCACGGGCCAATGGACGTGGAAGGGCGGGTACGAAACCGCCGGCTGGCAAGGAAATTACGGAACGTTGGGCGTGCCGGGTCCCGGCAACTTGGGTGCGGCGAACGTTGGAAACATCCCGGGTTCGCGCAGAGGGGCGGTTGCGTGGACAGATGCGTCCGGGAATTTCTGGCTGTTCGGCGGGTTCGGTTTCGACTCCCAGAATAATCGCGGCCAGCTCAACGATCTGTGGCAGTACAACCCGACGACGGGCGACTGGACCTGGGAAAGTGGGGCGGACACGTTTGGTCAAGTGGGCTGCTACCAAATAGTCGCAGGAACTTGCCCTACCATCTATCCCGGTTCGCGGGGAGGCTCGGCGAATTGGATCGATTCGTCCGGGAATCTCTGGCTGTTTGGCGGGAACGGGCCACTGAGCGGCGTGAACGGTTCGTTCAGCGACTTGTGGAAGTACATACCGTAGGCTGCACGCGTCGATCGTGATTTGGTCGATCGTGAGTTAATCGTGATTTAAGGGGCTGCCGGAGCAAAAAGTAAAATGCCCCACTCTAACGCTGCGCTGCTTGCGACGTTAGGGTGGGGCACTGCTTTTGAAGGCTATAGCCTCACAAACCTACTCTTCTGGAGGCGCGGGCGGGGCGTCCTGCATGTGTTGTTGCATGTGCGCTTCGTGGGTCGCTTCCATCTGCTTCAACTGCGATTGCTGCTCCGCAGTGAGCACCTGGTAGAGCTGATTGTGAAGCTTGGTTTGCGCTACCGTCAGCTGAGCCTCCACCTGCGACCTCTGCGCGGCCAGAGCTTGAACCTTGGCGTCGTTGTAGGTGCCCTCGACATACTGGCGCAGTTGCTGGTCGATCTGGTGTTCCTGCTGCATCAGCGGCTTCATGGCGGGATGCGCTGCTTGCATGATGGTCTTCATCTGCGTCTTCTGCTCATCGGTCAGATTGAGACTTTTGGCGAAAAACCCCATCATGTGGCCTTCGGGACCCATGCCGAATTCGTGGCCATGCATTGGCGGTGGGGGCGGGGCGGCCGTGTCGGCGGTCTGCGACCGGGCGATGGCGCTGCCCAGCAGAACGGCCAGGGCGGCAATCAATAAACGAGAGCTGATTGATTTCAGGTGTGAATCTTTCAGGTGTGACGATTTCATCGGTGATGCAGTCATTTCTGATGCGGTCATTTTTGACTCCTGGAGTTGCTCCGGGATGTCCCGGGACTGTGGGTACTCTGATAGGAACACGGCTGCGGAGAGAAAGGCGGTAAAAAGACGGTCAACGGGAGTAAAGTTTTGTAAAAAGTTTATGGGTTGGGTTCGACAAGCTTGTTAGGAAATCCCCACTTCCTCGCAGAAGACGCGAGAAATGGGGCCCCCAGTTGGCGTTTGACAATTCTTTACTACGGGGCCGTGCCAGCGGGTGCACAATAATAGAAGTATGGAACGAATACTGGTGATTGACGATGACGTGGAACTTTGCCACCTGGTGGGTGAATATCTGCGGGCGGAGGGGTTCACGATTGAATGCGTGCATGATGGCGAGAGCGGGCTGAAGAAGGCGATGGCCGGAGAATATTTGCTGGCTGTGCTGGATGTTATGTTGCCCGGCATCAATGGATTTGAAGTGCTGCGCAGGATTCGCGCGACTTCGCGGCTGCCGGTGCTGTTGCTGACGGCGCGGGGCGAGGACGTGGACAGGATTGTCGGGCTGGAAATCGGCGCGGACGATTATTTGCCGAAGCCGTTTAATCCGCGGGAACTGGTGGCGCGGATTCGAGCGGTGCTGCGACGAACGCGGGCCGATGGCAGCGGATCGGCTGCCGCGCCGGACATGGTCGCGGTGGGTGACGTGGAACTGGATCCGGCGACGCGGACGGTGCGGCTCGAAGGCAAGCCGGTGGAGTTGACCTCGGTAGAATTCAATCTTCTGGAAGTGCTTCTGCGCGAGGCGGGGCGGGTGGTGCCGCGGGAGCGGCTGGTGAATGCGGTGCTGAGCCGCAAGTTTTCGCCGTTTGATCGCAGCATCGATATGCACGTCAGCAAGGTGCGGAAAAAATTGGGCGATACTGACAGCGATGAGCACATCAAGACGGTGCGCGGTGTGGGATATATTTTTGCCCGGCCGCGGGAGAAAGTGAAGGCTTAGTTCAGATGCGAGGAAAAACGACCACAGGGGCTGAAGCCCGCTCGTTTCGGGTGTTTTACGCGGCCCTGAAGGGCTGCTCTTCCACGGCGAGTCCAGGCTGCTGTTCGACCGCAACTCTACTGGGAGATTGAAGATTTCTGGGATAATTAAGAGTCCACGATGAAAAGTCTTTTCTTGCGAATCTTCTTATCGTTCTGGGTGGCGCTGGCGCTGTTCATGGTGATGGCCATTCTGGTCACGTTGGCCTTCCGGCCGCGGAGTTCCACCTGGGAAGCTTTGCGCACGACCGTGCTCAACGATTCGGTCAGCGCCTACGAAGAAGGCGGCGGACCGCAACTCAGGCAGTACATGGACAACCTGGAGGCGACGCAGCATTTGCGCGCCTATCTTTTCGACGAGCGGGGAATTGAGATTTCCGGGCGTCCGGCTCCGGATTGGGCGATTCGGGTGGCCTCAGGTGGACCGCGCATGCCGCGCGACGGATTCGTCTTCCCCGCGCCGCCCATGCCGCGCGACTCGCGCGCGTCTTCCGACGGCAAACATCGCTACACGCTGGTTCTGGGATTGCCGCCCGGGCCGCGGGTAATGTTTGGACCTAGGGGAATGCCTTTTCCGGGACTCATCATTGCGATTATCTCGTCCGGATTGGTCTGTTATTTCCTCTCGTGGTATTTGACCAAGCCAATCGTGCGGCTGCGGGCTGCGACCCGGCAACTCGCGGCGGGCGATCTCACGGCGCGCAGCGGTGCTCCCGTGACCCAAAGGAAGGACGAAGTGGCGGGCCTGATGCGCGACTTCGATGCCATGGCGGAGCGCATGGAGATGCTGGTCAAGGCGCAGTCGCGCCTGTTGAACGATATTTCGCATGAACTGCGGTCGCCGCTGGCGCGCTTAAATGTGGCGCTGGGCCTGGCGCGGCAGCGCGCCGGCGTAGGGAGCGCCGACATGCTGGATCGCATTGAGCTCGAGGCCAGCCGCTTGAACGAATTGATTGGCAGGATTCTGACTCTGGCTCGGCTGGAAGACGGAGAGCAGGGCGTACCGCAGACTCCGGTGCCGCTGGGCGAGTTAGTTGCCAATGTCGCTGAAGATGCGGAGTTTGAGGCGCAGGAGCGGCACTGCCACGTGCATACCGTGATTCCCGAGGGTGACTGGGGCGTGCGGGGGAACGATTCTTTGCTGCATAGCGCGGTCGAGAACGTGGTGCGCAATGCCATTCGCTACACGGCCGAAGGTTCGTCGGTTGAGATTGTGTTATCCAGCAGTGGGTCGTCCAAGGACAATTCCGAGGCGGTGCTTCGGGTGAGCGACTCGGGGCCGGGAGTTCCTGAAGATGCGCTGGGAAAATTGTTTGAACCATTTTATCGCCTGGACGATGCTCGGGGACGTCTCACCGGTGGCGTAGGCCTGGGTTTGGCCATCACGGAAAGAGCGGTGCGCTTTCACGGGGGGAAGGTTACGGCCTTCAATCGAGCGGAGGGTGGGCTGATGGTGGAGATTCGGCTGCCCTTAATATCACCTGCGCCTGATGTGGGGACTGACAAGCGGGCAGAACCGGTTCCGTTGGCCAGTGAAGTGTAACGTAGTAACTCTGCCGCTCGAAGCTTTCGGGGTGGTGGTGCAGTCTGGCTTACGCACTGGGCCGGTTAAGCGGGAGATCCTTCGCTCCGCCTGAAAAACGGCTACGCTCAGGATGACACAGTCGTGTAAGGGCCAGACTGCACCACTACCGCTACCAGTCGGCATCCAGCATCTTGTGCGATCCTCTCGTATACTGAGAAGTGCTGGTTGATCGGGCAACTCAGCGGCGCTCCCAGGGTTCCAATAGCGGTTGTGGGAGTTTGCTCTTGCCGTGCTTTCCTGATACACAAATGGATTGAGAATTTCCCACTTTTTCAGAAAGTGCAGCACCCGGCCGACGGGGCGCCGGGCGGCGTTCGCACCCTTAACCCTCGCATAAACTTAGCCCTGTTTAAACATTTCGTATAACGACGGAGATCAAGCAGAGAATGTCGAAACGATTAGGGTGGTTGCTCGGAGTGGCGGTACTGGTTTCAATCGGGGCATTGGTGGCCTGCGGGAGCAACTACAACTCCTCGAACGATGGGCTGTTATTGGTGGGCAGCCAGGGCTCGGGGCTGATTGAAACGTTCAGCTTCAATCTGAGTAACGGCCACATTTCGGCGATCAGCAATAATCCGAATGACACCTCGAGCCTGGTTTGTGTCCTGAATGGTGTGCCGTCGTCGATTGTAGTGGACCCCGCGGGGACTTACGCGTACACGATCATCAACGAGAACAATGCGTGTCCGGGCAGCGCCACGGGCATCCTGGCCTTCAAGTTGAATTCTGATGGGACGACGACCCAGGTTGGGAACCTGGTTCCGTTCAACCCGGAAACCGTCACCATCCTTGGGACAGCAAACACCGAGACAGTGGCTGTGAGCCCAGGATTGACGCCGCACACTGGACCCGTCATGGTAATGGACTCGGCCGGCAAGTTTCTGTTCGTAGCGGATGGGTGGACGACGGACAGTTCCGGGCGTAACGTGCCGGGGGCGGTTTCAGTGTTTGTTATTGGAAGTGGCGGAAATCTGACGGAAGCGCCAGGCTCGCCTTTCTTTACGTCGAATTTTCCGACCACGCTTTTGCAATCAGGGCTCAACATCGTGAGCGTTGCAGCGACGCCCACGGTGTTTCCGGCGATCGGCCTCAACGGAGTGCAGAGCGCGGTCTGTTCGGACGTGGGCAACAACCCGCCGACGTTGGAATATCTTTACGCTGTGGACAGCCTTGGGAACCAGGTTTTTGAGTTTGCCGTGAATACTACGACGGGAGTTTTGACGAATCCGTCGCCCAAGACTTCCGCACCGATCTCCGTACCGGCCTTTGCTACCGATCCGACTCCGGCTGGCGTGGCGGTCGACCCGTGCAACCGATTCGTTTACGTGACCGACAGCTTAACCAACAAAGTTAGCGCTTACACCATGTGCAACGGCTCGGTGACCAGCCAGTCGACGACTTGCATGGCGCTTGGCGTCCCGGGTGCCTTGGTGCCGGTTGTGGGTTCGCCGTTCAGTTTGTCGGGAAGCACGAACGGTCCGGGGCCGCTGGTGGTGGATCCCTACGGAAATTTCGTCTACGTGTTGGGCACGCTTTCCAATACCATCGATCCCTTGAAAATCAGCCCGATTTCCGGAGCTCTCGCGGCGTTGACTCCGCCTACCGTGGCCACGGGGTTTGGACCTGTTTCCATCGCGATTCGCTCGGATGACAGCTGGCTGTTTGTGGCGAACTACGGCGCCACCACGTTGGGAGGGACCAATCCATCGCCGGGAGGCACCACCGTGTCGCAATACGCGGTGATCCCGCAAAGCGGCGCGCTCGTGGTGCAGCCGATAATCCAGACGGATAATTATCCGTGGGGCGTGGCGGTGAAGTAGGGGAGTGGATAGTGATCAGTGGTGAGTGGCCAGTGGTGAGTGGCCAGTGCTCGGATCCCGCGGACCCGTTTGCAGTTTCGCCTTCCTACGTCGGTACCTTCAAAATCAGATAGCCACCGATCAGGACAAAGATCAGGTCAGGCGACCAGGCCGCCAGGGCTGGAGGCAATAGGCTGGCATTGCCCATGGCGTCAAAAAGGGGAGACACTACGAGATAGCTGATAGCCATCACCACAGCGACCGCGACTCCAGTGATCGCGCCTTTTTTTCCACCCCATAATGCGAACGGAACCGCGAGCACAGCCATGATCAGGGTGATCAGAGGATATGACAGCTTCTTGTTGAGTTGTACGCGCAAGTGCACGACGTCGAATCCGCTCTGCTGCAGATCGCGGATGTAGCGGCGCAGCTCCTCGTAGTTCATCTCGGTGTACTGTCTTACCTCCTTCTTGAAATATGACGGCGTCTCCGGCAGATCGGGGAATGTGGCCACGTCGAAGGTGCGGTAGTCGGCCATGGCCGCGACTTTGAGGGTGCGCTCCCAACCCTGCTCGTAAACCCAGCGATTGAGATTGTCCGCCCAGTGGGCGCGGTCGGCGTGGATGCGGCGTGTGATGTTGAAGCTCGCCCGATCGAGTTGGAAAACGGTGACGTTGCCGAACTGGTCGCGATCGGGATCGAAGAACTGGTAGTAGTAGATGTCGTTGTTCTGACCAAAAATCCATTTACGATCGGGGCGCAGGTAGGTCTGCGGAGGCCTGCCTTTGATCTGGTTGTGAAGAGCTTCCTGACGTTTGTTGGTGCGAGGCAGGTAGAACTGGTCGGCTAGAAACAGTCCCACGGCGACTACTCCCGCGGCCATGATCACAGGCGTGACGATGCGGTAGATGCTGGTTCCGGTGGCTTTGATGGCTGTGATTTCGTTGGAGCGCTGCATCAGGCCGAAGGTGATCAGCACAGCCAGAAGCATGACCAGCGGAGCCACGTTGTACATCAAATAAGGCGTGACGTTGAGTAAATATTCCGCCACCACGGTTGCGGGAACCTGGTTGCGCAGAATGTCTCCCAGCAATTCGAACAAAGTGAATACGAGGACCAGCACGAGGAATGTGGAGAGGATCATCCCCAGGTAAACGAAGAAGTCGCGCAGGACGTAGTCGTCGAGCAGGGTGGGAAAGCTGGCGCTGAACATGCGGCGCCGGGTGGAAGCGCGCTCGAAGGCGTTTTCGCGGCGGCTGCGGGCGAATGCTGGCTGAGGACCGGAGGCGTCGCGCTTCCAGAAAGCGCGGAACGAGGTCAATTCGAAAGGCCGTTTCTCAGCTCGGAACAGCAGGAAGAACGCCAACGCCAGAAACACGAAGTCGGCGAGCCAGGCTCCGAACCAGGGAGGAACATTGCCTTGCCGGGCGAGCGAAACGCCAATCAGCGAAACCGTGTAATACGCGAAAACGAGCAGGATGGTCAGCACGAATCCGCCGGACTTGCCGCTTTTCTTCGACGACAGCCCCAGCGGGATGCCTACCAGAGCCAGCACCAGGCAAGCCGTAGGCAGCGCGAAGCGCTTGTGGAACGCAATGCGATACAGCCGGACGCTGGCGGAATCAGCCCGGGCGGCCCTCTGCCACAAGGCGGAGGTATCCAATTCCTCGGCGGGAAGCGACTCGTCGGGCTTGTTCTCGGACGAGGCGAGATCGAGTGGCATGTCGGTCTGCTGGAACGTGGAAATCTGGTAGTGGCTGGGGTCCTGCGGGTCGGTTACGTGCGACGAGCCGTCAATCAGGTGCAGGTGCAGGCGGTCCTGACCTTCGCTGACTACGATGCCTTCCTTGGCCAGGGTGATTTTCGGGTTGGCGGCGTCACTCAGATCAGCCATGAACACGCCCTTCCACAAGGCCGCACCCTGAGCGTTCTTTACATCCTGCACATAGAGCACGATCTTGGGAAAGCCCTCGTAGAATACCCGGGGCTGCACTTCGAAAGAGACTTGCGATCCTTTGAGACGGTCTTCGAGATGCCCGAGTGCGGCCTGGGCTCTGGGCGCAATGTAGAGGCCATTGGCCAGCGCAAGGAACCAGGCGGCGAGGACGAAGATTGAGAGCACGCGCAGGAAGCTCCAGATGCCCATGCCGCTGGCGCGCATGGCTGTGATCTCGCTGTCGGCGGCAAGACGGCTCAGGCCGAGCAGGATTCCGACCAGCACGCTCATCGGCAGGGTGTAGGTGAGCGCGAGCGGGACTGTGAAGAAGAAGATTTCGGCGACGCTGGGCAGCGGGGCGCTGGCGCGCACGACTAGTTCGAGAATGCGTCCCAGGTCGCGAGTGAACAGGACGAAGGTGAAGATGGCCACGCCGATCAGGGCGTGGGCCGTGACTTCGCGGAGGAT
>JBEKRY010000149.1:0-10958 GCA_049517555.1 Candidatus Sulfotelmatobacter sp.
TACGGCAAGCCCGCGCCCGACAATCCCTGGAACGCCGCCGGCCTTGAATGGCAGACGCAATCCCCACCCACGACTTTCAACTTTGATAAAGAGCCCGTCGTAACCTGGGAAGCCTACAACTACGAGGAACTGGACACGCCTCAGCCAGGAGGTCCCCATTGAGTTCGAGCCACGTCTCCACCACGATTCCTGCTGAAGCTCACGACGCCCACGACGCTCACAACCCCGCGCTCTTGCACCACTTCGCCACCGAGGAGCAGCAGCGCGACTCCGCCAGCCTCGGCATGTGGATCTTCCTCGCCACCGAAGTCATGTTCTTCGGCGGCCTCTTCTGCGCCTACCTGATCTACCGCGGATGGTACTTCGGAGATTTCGCCGCCGCCAGCACCTCCATCAACGCCGCGCTCGGTGGCACCAACACCGCCGTCCTGATCTGCAGCAGCTTGACCGTAGTTCTCGCCATCTGGGCCGCGCAGACCGCCCGCCGCGGCCTCCTGATCGTAATGCTCGTCCTCACCATGCTCTTCGGCTGCGCTTTCCTTGGCATTAAGGGCTTCGAATATAAAGACAAATTCGAAGAGCACCACGTTCCCGGTGCATCGTTCAGTTTCGATCACGTGCCCATTCCCGGCCATCCCGGTCAATACGCCAACCCGCAGCACGCGCAGATTTTCTTCGCCCTCTACTTCATCATGACCGGCCTGCACGCCCTGCACATGATCATCGGTCTCGGCCTCTTCACCTGGCTGTTATGGGCGGCCTGGAAAGGCCGCTTCACTCCTGAATATCACACGCCCCTCGAGATGGGCGGCCTGTACTGGCATTTCGTCGACATAGTCTGGATTTATCTTTTCCCGCTCTTATATCTGATCGACCGCCATTGACGAAGCAAACGTCGATGAGAGTTCGACCAGCCGCGAAGCGGCGCAAGATTACAGCCCACGGCGCAAGCCGTGGGTCAACGAAGCAAGAGAGAACAAGCCCTGAAGGGGCGAAAGAAACGGGCGTCAAGAACTCGAACGAAACCGGAACACGATCGCTGAAACCCTATGTCGGAACATTCCATGTCTGAACACTCCACGCCCGAACATTCATCCGAGCATTCGAAATCGCCGCTCCCCACCTACTTCGCCGTCTGGGCCGCGCTCCTCGTCGGCACTGCGCTCACCTATTATGCCGCCAAGCTCGATCTCGGCCGCTTCAACGCCGCCGTCGCCCTCATCATCGCCACCACCAAAGCCCTTCTCGTGGCCCTCTTCTTCATGCACCTCCGTCACGCCCACGAACGCCTCTTGAAACTAGTCGTAATCTCCACCATCTTCTTCCTCCTAATCCTCCTGGCACTCTCCATGGCCGACTACGGCACCCGCCTCTGGGGCTAAGCCTTGGTAGAAGCGCGGCCCGTCGGAGCGCGGCTTGTGGAAGAGCGGCCCTTTAGGGCCGCGCAAGGCCGAAAAAGACAATCGCGGCCTTAGCCGCCCCGAAAGAATCTGCGGTATACTCGCGCGTCGAGCGATATCCCCGCCCTCCACGAGGTGACTTATGGCATTCTGCAATTCCTGCGGTGCAGCTCTGAATGCAGACACGAAATTCTGCAACAAATGTGGCGCTGCCATCGCCCCCGGCCCCGCTGCTGCGGGCGCAGTGTTCTCGCCCCTTCCGCCGCCTCCGCCGTCCACGGACGGCAGCAGCGCTCTCAAAATCATCCTCATTATCATTGCCGTAGTCATCGGCCTCGGCATCCTCAGCCTCGCGTCCATCGGCTTCATCGGCTATCGCTTCGCCCGGAACGCTCATGTCACCCAGGAAGGCGATCACGTGAAAGTCGAAACTCCCTTCGGCTCCGTCGAAACTTCCAAAGATCCGGCGCAGCTCGCCAAAGATCTGGGGATCGATGTCTATCCCGGAGCGCAGGCCCAGAAGAACGGCAGCGCCTCCGTGTCGTTCGGAAACATGCACACCGTTACCGCCAGTTTCGAAAGCAGCGATTCGGTCGATCAAGTCTGCAGCTTCTACAAATCCCGGTTCCCCAATGCCTCGGTATCATCTTCCGATCAAAATCACTGCACCATTGTTTCTAACGACCGGAAGGGAAATATGGTCACCATCAATGTCCAACGCAACGGCGACATCTCAAAATTTGCCATTGCCTCGGTAACCAAAAAGTCTTCCGACTAAACGAACGGATCCGGCCCATGCCAGCCCACCGATGCCCACGGAAAACGAATATCCACGGAAAATAGAGTGCCAGATTTCGTACCGATCCTGAACACCTCTCGCGCCGACGCTTCGGGCCTGGCCGCGGTCCTGCGCGCCGACGTTCGAGGCGACGTTCGCTTCGATCCCGGCAGCCGCGCCCTCTACTCGACCGACGGCTCCAACTACCGCCAGGTCCCAATCGGCGTAGTTCTCCCGCGCGATGCCGATGATGTCCTCGCCACAATCTCCGTATGCCGCGACTTCGGAGCACCCATCCTCTGCCGTGGCGGCGGCACCTCGCTCGCGGGCCAGTGCTGCAACGTCGCCGTCGTGCTGGATTTTTCGAGATACATGTCGCGCATCGTCGAGATCGATCCCGCGCGCCGCATCGCCCGCGTGCAACCCGGCGTCGTCCTCGACACCCTCCGCAACGCCGCCGAAAAATATCACCTCACCTTCGCCCCCGATCCCGCCAGCCACGACCGCTGCACCATCGGCGGCATGATCGGCAACAATTCCTGCGGCGTCCATTCCGTCATGGCCGGCAAAACCGACGACAACATCGAAGAACTCGAAGTCATCCTCTACGACGGCACCCGCCTGAAACTCGGCCAGGATTTTGTTCGTGATTATGTGGGGCGGGCGCCCTCGCCCGCCAGCGACCCGGGTTCATCGGGCCGCAGCGACCCCGACCCCATAAAATCACCCCGCGCCACTCAAATCCAAACCTCGCTAAAGCAAATCGCCGACGACTACGGAAACCTCATCCGCCAGAAATTCCCCAACATCCCCCGCCGCGTCTCCGGCTACAACCTGAACTACCTTCTCCCAGAAAACGGCTTCCACATAGCTCGCGCGCTAGTCGGCTCAGAGGGAACCTGTGCGACGGTGTTAGAAGCAACCTGCCGCCTGGTCGAGAGTCCGCCGCACCGCGTCCTCCTGGTCATCGCCTATCCCGACATTTTCCAATGTGCCGACCGCATCCCCGAAATCATGGCGCACCACCCCATCGGCCTCGAAGGCTTCGACGATCTCCTCGTCTACTACACGCGCACCAAAGGCAAGAATCCCGAAGGACTCGCCCTGCTCCCCGAAGGCGGAGGCTGGCTCATGGTTGAGTTCGGAGGCGAGACTCTTCAGGAAGCGGAATCAAAGGCGCAAGGTCTCATCGCAGCGCTCAATCGCAGCGCAACTTCTCCCAACACGCGTCTACTCTCGGGCCGCGATGCCAAGCGCATCTGGGAAATTCGCGAGTCCAGCCTCGGCGTCACCTCGCACGTCCCCGGCGAGCCGCTGAACTGGGAAGGCTGGGAAGACGCCGCCGTCGCTCCCGAAAAACTTGGTAGCTATCTCCGCGACCTTCGAAAAATGATGGCGTCGTTCGGTTACAAAGGCTCGCTCTACGGCCACTTCGGCCACGCCTGTGTGCACACCCGCCTGAACTTTGACTTTCAATCCAAAGAAGGCATCGCGAAGTTCCGCAAGTTCGTCGAAGAAGCCGCCGACCTCGTGGTCAGCTACGGCGGCTCACTCTCTGGCGAACACGGCGACGGACAAGCCCGCGCCGAACTCCTCCCAAAAATGTTCGGCCCGGAACTGATGCAGGCCTTCCGCAAATTCAAGTCCGCCTGGGACCCGGACTGGAAGATGAATCCCGGCAAGCTCATCGGTTTACCCGGAGAGCCGCCAAACAAGCTCGACGAAAATCTACGCCTCGGCCCCAACTACGCCACATGGGAACCGCGAACCCGATTCCAGTTTCCCGACGATCAAAACAACGGCCACGGCAGCCTCGCCGCCGCCACGCTGCGCTGTGTAGGCGTCGGCAAATGCCGCCGCGAAGAAGGTGGAGTGATGTGCCCCAGCTATCGCGTAACGCGCGAAGAAGAGCACTCCACCCGCGGCCGCGCGCATCTTCTTTGGGAGATGACGCAAAGCCCCGCGAGAGAAGACGCCATCATCCGCGATGGCTGGCGCAGCGAAGAAGTCAAACACTCACTCGACCTCTGCCTCGCCTGCAAAGGATGCAAAAGCGATTGTCCCGTCAGCGTCGATGTCGCCAACTACAAAGCCGAATTCCTCTCGCACTACTACGAAGGCCGCATGCGCCCGCGCAGCGCCTACGCCTTCGGACACATCGACCTCTGGGCGCGCCTCGCGTCGCACGCGCCAGGCCTCGTCAATCTAACCACGCAGCTCCCGTTCCTCCGCGACATCGCCAAGTTCGCCGCAGGCGTCGCTCCACAACGCACCATCCCCGCCCTCGCCCCCGAAACCTTCAAGTCATGGTTCTCGCGCAGGCAACGAAATAATGCGAAGGTTGCCCCACCCTTCTCCCGTTCTCTGCGAGGGGGAGTGCCTTCCAATAGCTCAATGACTCAATCACTCAATGACTCAATCCCTCCCGTTCTCCTCTGGCCCGACACTTTCAATAACTACTTCCACCCCGAAACCGCCAAAGCCGCCGTCGAAGTCCTCGAAGCCGCCGGATACCGCGTCATCCTCCCGCAAGCCAATCTCTGCTGCGGCCGCCCCCTCTACGACTTCGGCATGCTCGACCGTGCCCAATCCCTGCTGCTCAACATCCTCGACGAACTTTCCCCCGAGATCGAAGCCGGAATCCCCGTCATCGGCCTCGAGCCCAGCTGCGTCGCCGTCTTCCGCGACGAACTGCTCAATCTCTTCCCCCACGACCACCGCGCCCAAGCCCTATCGCGCCAGACATTCCTCCTAAGCGAATTCCTGGAGCGCGAACTAGACCACAACGCCGCCAAGCCGATTCTCCCTCAACTAAAACGCAAAGCGCTCCTTCACGGACACTGCCATCACAAATCCATCATGAAGATGTCCGCCGAAGAATCTCTGCTGCACCGCATCGGTATCGACTTCCAATCCCCAGCTCCCGGATGCTGCGGCATGGCCGGCTCCTTCGGCTTCGAAAGAGATAAAGAGAAATATGACGTTTCCGCCGCCATCGGCGAACTCGAACTTCTCCCCGCAGTCCGTAAAGCCCCGCGGGACTGGCTCATCATCGCCGACGGCTTCAGCTGCCGCGAACAAATCGCCCAAGGCACCGCCCGCCACGCCCTCCACCTCTCTGAAGTCCTGCAGATGGCGCTCGACTCTCCGCCTGTATCTTGTCCTTCCGACTCTGAGTCCGCCGACTCTGAGTTCGGCGCCACGTCTTGTCATTCCGACCGAAGCCGGAGCGCTAGCGACGGCGCAGTGGAGGAACCTGCTGTTGGCCCGTACCCCGAATCCAGCCGGGTTCGTCAGCACAGCGCCGAAGTCCGATCCTCCATGACCCGCTCCGCCCTGGGCCTCGGAGCAATGGCGCTTGGCGGACTCCTCCTCCGGCAGCTCCTCCGCAAACGCGAATGACTTACGGCACGAGCTCAAACGCAACTCCACCCACCGTGTCCCCGGCAGGACCACCCCAGAGCGTCGTTCCATAAAGATTTCCCGCCGAATCCAGCGTCGGTGCCGCCGAAGGATACGCCCCGTCATTCCCCGCGGTAAAGCTGTACAGCACAGTTTCTTTCCACTCGCTTCCGTGCCGGCTGAGCCGAAAAATTGTCCCTGGATTAAACTTCCCTCCGCCCACCGTAGTCCCATAAAGATTACCGCTCTGGTCAAACACCAAACCATTCGGATTCGCCCCATCCGCCGCGTCTAATCCGAGAAACTCATGCAAAATGGTTTCCTTCCAATTGCCAGCCGCGGTCAGTTCATAAGCGACCCCAACCCCCGCCGTGCCCCCACCCTGCGTCGTTCCATACAAATTCCCGCTCTGGTCGAGGATCACTCCCGCAAACGGCATCGCCCCATCATGCCCTCCGCTGAAACTGTGCAGGATCTGCTCCTTCCACGAACCGGAGCGCTGGCTCGTCAACCTGAACACCGTCCCGAGATTGTGAGCGCCACCCGTGTAGGTCGTGCCGTAAAGATTGCCCGCGGCGTCAAACGTCAACGGATTGTACGGCGTCGCCCCATCCGTGCTGCCTCCGGCGAAACTGTGCAGCACAGTTTCCTGCCAGTCGCCATTCGATGTCGGCGACAACTCGTACGCGGTTCCAACCCCATTCACTCCGCCGACAATGTTGGTCCCGTAGAGGTTCCCCGCGCTGTCCATAATCACGCCGGAGTAGCAAACTCCGCCATCGCTTCCTCCGGTAAATTCGTGCAGGATAGTTTCCGTCCACTCCCCGCCATCCGCCGAAGGCGACAACTTGAAAACGATCCCGCAGCCCGAGCCACATCCCTTGGCCGTCAAGCCACCGCCGACCGTCGTCCCGTACAAGTTCCCCGCGCTGTCAAAAACCAGGTTCGCGTGTGAACCGGACCCATCCACGCTTCCGCCCTTGAAGTTGTAGAGAATCGTTTCCTTCCACTGGCCGCCACCCTCGGGCGACAGCTCATACACGATGCCGGCGTTATAGGCTCCCCCATCCACCGTTGTTCCGTAGGCATTGCCGGCGGAATCCAGAGTCAGGCTGGAATAAAGGCTGCCGCCGTCGCCGGAATCCCCCGGAGCCTGAAAAGCATGCAAGGTTTCCGGCGTATTCGTCGCCAAGGCGCTTCCCGCCAAGCTGACTGCCAGAGCAAAACAGAGCAGAATCCGAGTTCCCACCGTCCCGCCGACCCGCGAAGACAAAGACGAAGACGAAGACGAAGAGGGACACAAATACAAAGACGAAGAGAATTGACGGCGCGCGTGCATCTGCTATGCCTCCAGACGAAGTTCCCGGCGTTCCCGGTAAGGTCATCCTACGCCGGCAGTGAACCAGAGCTCGTCCCGAGGTTGTTAAGAGATTGTAAAATCAACAGCCGACGCGACCGTTCGAAGTCCCGATCGGAGCCCAGCCCGACCCAAGGAAGTCATGTAGTTCCAATCACTTACACCACCTACCCCAGCCGCCCCTTTTCTGTAACAATAAGTACGCTACCGTACAGCCGTCGCTCCGCTGCGGCGACGCCCCGAATCTCGCGAATGACTCGCGACTCGCAACTACCAGAATATGGATCAGCATCTCACAACCCTAATCGGCAACGAAGCCGGCCACGAGCCAGCTCTCGTCGATGCGCGAAGCACCCAGCCGTCAGCCGCAGGCCCGTTGCGCGGATCGGTGCTGGTTCTGATCCAGTTCGACGTCTGCGAGGAGATCAAGCTCGATGAGCTGCGCAAAATCTTCGGCGCGCGCACCTCCGAGGCCAGCTTCAAGCATCAGGCTCCGGGATACGTCCGCTACCAGCGACCTCCCGTCGAGGAAAACCTGGAGCCCCTGATCCTCGAAAGCGGCGAACGCCTCGAAGGCCAGATCAAGTATTACGATTACGGAGTCGTCAGCCTGGTCTTCGAACTGCCATTCTCCGGCAGTTGGGATACGCTGATCCAGCTTTCCTCCCGCTGGACGTCCGACACCAACTTCGAAACTCTAGCCTCGCGCATCGTCCGCCAAAAGCTGGAACGCGCCGCCCCGGCTCTCGTCAAGCCTTACGAAGTCAAACCATACGATTCCAAGCCCGACACCGCCGACTGGCTGCAGGAAGACTACTTCATCTTCCACGTTCGGGAGATAAAGCTCGGCGAAACCAAGCTCGGCGAAACCAAGCTCGGCGAAACAAAGCTCGGCGAAATGAAGCCCGGCGAAATGAAGCCCGGCGAAATGAAGCCCGGCGACATCGACGGCGCGCCCTCAGCCAACGAGTTGCTCGCGGCCCACGGAGATCAGATCGCCCAGATCGTCCGCGGCGAGATGAACATGCTCTCCGAAGGCGAACGCCAGGAAATTCTGCAGTCCAGAATTTCCTACTATCCCAACGACCTCGCCGTAATCGGATGGAACGCCGCCTTCATCTATGACACCGACGCCGGCGCCGAGACCGCGATCCAGCTTCTGCAATACGCCAACTCCCAGCTGCTGGAGTTCCGCCACTACGACGAATTCCTCACCTCGGAACTGGCCAACGTCTATGACTTCCTCGAAGTCGGAGGCACCGGCCTCTGGTCGCGCTGGCGGACGGCGCGCGCTGCCTCCAAACTGCACACCGTCCTGCTCGACGTAAACGAGCTGACCGAGCGCGCCGACAACGCCATCAAATTCCTCAGCGACATGTTCTCCGCCCGCCTCTACAAACTCTGCGCCCAAAAAGTCGGAGTCCCCGACTACAAAGACCTGGTCAAAGAAAAGCTGCAAACCGCCGAAGACCTCTACCGCTTCATGGTCGACCAGTTCAACCAGTCCCGCGCCTTCGTCCTGGAATTAATGGTGGTCGTCATCCTGATCATCGAACTCGTCTACTTTTTCCGCGGAAAGCCCATTTAGTCATTGAGTCATTGAGCGATTGAGTCATCGGGTCATTGAAACCCCTTTGGCTTGTTCGTGTGGAGCGGACACTCCCTTCGGCAGGCTCAGGGCAGGCTCTGTCCGCTGCCTTTGATCTTGATCTTGATCTCGATTTTGATCTTGATTCTTCCGGATTCCAATTCTCATCCGGTGATTGTCATCCTGAAGGAGCGCGTTGTTTGCGCGAGTGAAGGACCTGTGTACTTTTCTCCGGAACTGGGGGCTTGGGTTGAGTCGGATCGACGGCGGGCGTCTCCACATGCGTTGTTTCGGCTCTCGCCGGCGGCTCGGCATAGTCGGGGACTTGGGTGACCATTTTGCTGTCATTGTCGAAGCGGACGCGGCGGGCGTTGCGGACGGCGGCGTTGAGGGCGCGGAGAATGAGTTCTCCGCGGCGCAGTTCGATGGTGCCGCGAATCAGGGCGTTGACGACTTCCATGATGGAGGCCTGGATAGCTTCCTCGTTCTCCAGCATGGCGACGGGGTGAAGGCGCGACCGGGGAACGGTGACGGTGCGAAGCATGCGCTGGTGGAAATAGCAGAACTGCTCTCCGCGAAGAGCGGGGGAGCCGCAACGGACTCCGGTGACTTTGATGTGGGTGCAGGTCTTCACGTTTGGCATAGAGGTCCGATTGATCTCGATTTTGGTCTGGGTCTTTGTCAGAGCAACTATTTTTTTGTAGTTGCGGGCTAAGATTCTGGCTCCATTGGAGTTAGGGGCGGAGGATATGACGACGTCCGCGTATAATCTTGGAAAATAAGGACTTGCGAGTAAAGTATTACGGATTAAGGACTTAGCGCGGGCGGCCATGACGGAGAGCGACTCTGTTTTGGAAATTGATGCGGCTGGGCGGGAGCGTCGGCCGGATTTCTGGGGAGGGCTTTGGGGCATTTCCCAATTTGGCACGTTTGAAAATCTCAGTAAAGGTTGTTCGTCACAGGGTGGGGCTGTGGAAGGCTGTGGAAAAAGTGACGAGCGAGGCGCAGAATTCGAGTTAATCTGTGGCACCGCCCTGCACAGATAACCCAAGCCCAATGTCCTTGAGTTCCAACGTGATGTATGGCCGTTTGTTTTCAACTGTATACATCTTAGCAAAAATGATATATTGTTGGCGCAAGTCGGATTTATTTTGATACTATCAATTTTGTTGTGCTAATATGATGGTTGAGCTTCAGAAGCCGTGGTCCTTCTTCGGGATTGAACTGGAGGCGGAGGGTCGGCCAGTTCAAGACTGGTACGACGGCTTAAGCGTTCAGGCTCAAGAAGAAATAACAGACCTTGTGCAGCACTTGCGTGTAAAGACGGGGAGTAGATGGGACCGGCCGGACTTCGATCCGTTGGAGGGTGAAGGCGGAATTTCGGAAATCAGGCCAGACAATATACGCGGGGATTCGGGCAGTAAAACGCTGCGCGTATATGGAATTATAAGTTATCCAGCCGATCTGTGTTACACGTTCTTGCACGGCACAGAGAAGGAAGTGAAAAATGATAGAGACGGAAAGAATTTCGCAAAATGCAGACTCCAGCAACTCACAGATGAATCAGTCAAGCGAGGAGGGCCGGCCGTTCACGAGTTTGATTTCGAGGGAAAGCATTATCCGACGATTGACGCGCGGGATAAACGCAAGGGCTAGATTCGTGGAGTCCCATTTAGATAAGAGCATTGCGTATCAACTACGCGCGTTACGCGGCGACAAATGGACACAGGCCGAATTCGCCGAAAAGCTCGGCATCAAGCACCCAAATAACGTAGCGGCACGCCTTGAGAACCCTCGTTACGGGAAGCATACACTCACTACTCTCAAGAAGATCGCTACAGCCTGCGATGTCGCGCTTGTGGTGTGGTTTGTGCCTTTTAGCCGCTTGGCGGATTGGGTGAGTGGAACTCCCTACTTGGATAGAGGATTGACTCCGGATTTTTATAATGTTCCCACGTTCGCGCAGGAATTTCAGTCTCCACTCGGAAAAATGCCTCCCCAATGCTCTCACCCCTACTGGGAAAATTACGGTTCGGCAGGTCAGCAAGGACAAGATCCGGACTTGAACAATCACTCTCGATCGGCTGAAGCGCAGCGTGCCTAAATTTTATGCAAAAAATCAGCGTAGGTCTTGCTAGGTCAATTTGGTTATTCGACGTAAATGATTTGAACCCGACGGGAAAAAGTTTTTTCCCTGACATCTTGCTATGGTTGGGAGAGAAATACTCGTTCCAAACGTTTCCCAAATCTTTGGCCGACCGGGACGAAGAAAAAAAGGGCTACCTCTTCAAGGCGGGAGAATTTCAGAGTACTGAGGGAGCGATTACCGTTAACTTCTCTCTGTTTGGTGATGGCGTAGTCGCGGAAACATGGTCATCCACAGAAAATGGAGATGCCTTTCTCGAAGACGTAGTGCGCTCTGCCGTTAGTAAA
>JBEKRY010000150.1:0-10899 GCA_049517555.1 Candidatus Sulfotelmatobacter sp.
CCTATCCACGGCATCGGTAGCGTCGGCCAGCGTAAGGTTCCTCGCCCGGCTGTTGCCGCGCTCAGAATGACATCGTTTGAAGCAACTTTGAAAGTGGCGATTACCGGGCCGCGGGTTATGACAGTGCAGGCGCTCTTCGCATCGGCACAACCGAAGTCTGAGTTTTCGTAAGGTCCCTCCGGAGCGCCAGGCGCGCTCCTGCGGGATGACATCCTTCGGTGAATCCGCAAGTGCTCAACTTCAAACTGAGCCACTGTAGCAGCGCGGAGAATATAAACCGCAGCCGCGAACCTGTGCTAATATCGCTGCAATTTCCTGCTGACGTTCGTACCTGGTTATTCGCGGGAGCCGGTGAGTATGTCGACAAACCCTGCCACGCCGCCACCGCCGAAGGTTCTGCTGGGATGCAGCAAGTGCGGCGCGAGCCTGCCCGACGAGGCGCAGTTCTGCCTGAAATGCGGCAAGGCGGTGAGTTCTCCGCCGAAAAGCCCGGCGGTGGCCGCAGCCTTGCCTGCGGCTAAGCCTCAACAGCGACGACCTAAGCGGCGCTGGCTTTTGTGGATGTTGTTGCTTGTGCTGGCTGGAGTGCTTGTGTGGGCGGTCACCAGCGATAGCACGGGAGCGCAGGAGGTGCAGGAGTTTGTCGGGCTGAAGCAGGATCGGCCCATCCTCGACTCCGCGTTTTCAGTTGGCCCGCATACTTTTCGGTATTACAAGTTTGCGTTGCCGGAAGGCTCGGTGAACGTGGCCGTCGTTGGCGCGTTCAAGTCTGCCGCTGACAGCATAGGCGCGGGCAGCCGAAAGAACTCATCGAGCGATAAAAATGGGAGCGACAAAAGCCTGGGAGACAAGAACGCGGGCGAGCCGAAGTCGGGTGATGACCAAGGCATCCAGGTTTACGTTCTCACCGACGCTGCTTTCACTGTCTGGCAGAACGGATACGCCACCAGTTCTCTCTACGACAGCGGGAACGTCGCCGAGGGCAACGTGCAGGCGGAAATTCCGGCGGGCGCGGGAATTTATTATCTCGTATTCAGTAACAAGGCTGCACCGAAAACCTCCAAGGCGGTTCACGCCGCCGTCCTGCTGCGCTACAAAAGCTGGTTGCCCGACTGGTTTCGCCGCATGAAAGGCCGCGTGCTGGACTGGTTTGGGGCCTAGCCGCAAGAAGCATCAACCACGAAGGACACGAAGGTCCACGAAGGAAACCTGCTTAGCATTCCTTCGTGGACCTTCGTGTCCTTTGTGGTTAATGAACTTCGCGAGCTAGCGTGTGGTCTCTTCGATTTCGGAAATCCAGTCAGGCCGTTTCAGCACTTCGCGCGGTTTGGGACCGTCGGCGGCGCCGACGATGCCGTCCTGCTCCATCAGATCGATCAAATGCGCCGCGCGTCCGTAGCCGATGCGCAAACGGCGCTGCAGCAGGGAAGTCGAGGCCTTGCCGAACTCGACTACCAGCTTTACCGCGTCGCCATACATGGGATCGTCCTCGGGCTCGCCGTCCGCGCCAGCTTCAGAGCCGCTGCCTTCGGCTCCGGCTTCACGCTCGCCCTTGGGTGGGTCTAGGAATTGCTGCTGATATTCCGCGAGACCTTGCGCTTTCCAGAACTCGACCACCGCGGCGATTTCTTTCTCCGTCACAAAGGGCGCATGCAGCCTGTGCACGCGCGCCGAACCGGACGGCAAATACAGCATGTCGCCTTTGCCCAGCAGAGCCTCGGCGCCGTTGGCGTCGAGGATGGTGCGCGAGTCGACTTTCGTGGCCACGCGGAACGAAACGCGCGCGGGGAAGTTCGCTTTGATCAATCCGGTAATCACGTCGACACTCGGCCTTTGAGTTGCCAGAACGAGGTGAATGCCCACGGCGCGCGCCATCTGCGCCAGGCGCGTGATCGATTCCTCCACGTTGCTGGAATCGAGCATCATCAGATCGGCCAGTTCGTCGATGATGATCACGATGTAGGGAATCGGCTTCTCGTCCGACTCTTCGGCGAACAAACTCGGCGTTGCATTTTCGGAGAAGAGCCGGTTGTACTGGTCGATGTTGCGCACGCCCTTGGCCGCCAGCAGTTTCAAGCGACGCTCCATTTCGCGCACGGCATTGCGCAGCGCGTTGGCCGCCAGTTTCGGCTCGGTGATGATTGGCGTGTAAAGATGCGGCACGCCTTCGTAGTTGCCCAGTTCCAGCCGCTTCGGGTCGACCAGAATCAGACGCACCTGATCGGGCGTTGCCTTGTACAGAATCGACATGATCATGGCGTTAATGGCCACGCTCTTGCCCGCGCCGGTTGAGCCGGCAATGAGCAGGTGCGGCATTCCCGCGAGATCCGCCGTGACGATTCTGCCGTTGATGTCTTTGCCCATGGCGATCGTCATCTTCGACTTCGATCCCATGAATTCCTGCGATTCGATGTTTTCGCGCAGCCAGATGATTTCGCGCTGCCGGTTCGGCACTTGAATGCCGACCGTGCTTTTTCCCGCCATGCGCTCGATCAGAATGCTCTCGGCTTTCAGCGCGAGGCAAAGGTCGTCGCAAAGATTGGTGATGCGGCTGTACTTGATGCCGGCTTCGGGTTTGAACTCGAAGGTCGTAACCACCGGGCCGGGATTGATCTGCGTAATCTGGCCGTGAATCTCGAACTCGGCGTATTTTTCCGTGAGCACCTGCGCCAGCAGCTTGAGTTCGTCGGCGTCGACCTGCTGCTGCTCGTCGGGACGCTGCAGCAGGCTGCTCGATGGGAGCTTGTATCCGCCGGCGGCGATGCGCGGCATCGTCGTTTTGGCTTTGTTGCCGCTGTCGGCGCGCTCAGTGACCTCAGGATCGGTGGCCAATTCCGCAGCAGCTTCCATCGCTGGAGGCTCGGCAAGGATTCCGCCGGTTGCGGGCTTGGGCGCTTCTTCTTCCAGCATGCGCTCGATTCCAGTGCGGCGGGCTTCGGATGCGGCGGCAGCCTGCACCACAGGCGCTGGCCGCGATGGAATCAACTGCGTCTTTACGATTGGCTTCGAGATTCTCCGCTGTTCGAGCTCTTTCTGTTGGCGTTTCTTGGCACGCTCGCCCTGCCAGTCTTTGTAGCGATTCCAGAGTGCGGTGATGAAGGCGAACCGCGTCGGAGCCCACAGTTGAATCGCCGAGAATGAAAATGCCGTCGAGAGATATAACGCAACCGCCAGCACCGTGGCGCAGACAATGTAGGCGCCAACCACATTCAGATAATGAATCAGC
The DNA here is from genome assembly GCA_049517555.1 of Candidatus Sulfotelmatobacter sp. Taxonomy (GTDB): domain Bacteria; phylum Acidobacteriota; class Terriglobia; order Terriglobales; family Acidobacteriaceae; genus Sulfotelmatobacter. Next base: position 3,227 of record JBEKRY010000150.1, read on the forward strand.
ACGTCGCCGATCACGCGGCCGAGCAGGCCTTCGATGGGAATCACGTGCAGCCAGCGCAAGTGTCCCGGCAGCAGCGCCAGCATGGCAGGAACGAACATTACCAGCCAGATTCCGCCCAGGCTTTTCGCCAGCGGGGACTGTACCTGCAGCGAGCGGAACCAGCGCGCGCCCAGCATTGCCGGAAAGATCACAAGTAGAAATGCTCCGACGCCGAGAAATTGCAGCAGCATGTCGGCGGTGTAGGCGCCGACGATGCCAATCCAGTTGCTGGCGGCGTGTGCGCCGGTCAGAACGGAGGCGCTGTTCCACGATGGGTCCAGCGGAGAGTACGAAGCCAGCGCGAGGAAGAGAAGGAGCGCGGAGATGCACATCAGGAATCCGATCAGCTCATTGAGCCGCCGGTTCCCGGTGGGAACAAAAATGCTAGCCAGATAATCCATGTGGGCCAGATTCCACACCGAAGACACGACAGCCTGCCGTCTTCAGTGCCGCAATCGGCCAGAGCCCTTACATTATGCCAAGAAGCCGGGGTTCCGACAATCAAGGAAATACGCCGTAGTGCCTAGCTGGCTTCCCACCGGGGCGTCGAAGCCAAATGCCCTCAAACAAACCCGCGCTGCGTCATCCTCGATGGGAGGATTTGGCGCGCGATTGGCAGGATATGTATAAACCTTCCTATTCGCGGATCGGAGTTCCCTCGCTCCGCCTGAAGAACGGCTTCGCTCGGGATGACGCAGGGTACGGTCTGACCCGCGTTATTGCAGGTGCATGACGAAGGCCAGAGCGATCACAACCACACCGGCGACGATGCGGTAGATGATGAACAGGCGAAGGCTATTGGATTGCAAATAGCGGATGAGCCACGAGATCGCTGCATAGCCGACAAGCGCGGACACGATGATCCCGACCAGGACTGGCATTTGCATGTCGTGCGGCAGACCTTCTTTGTGGAGTTCGTGCGCTTTCAGCAGCGCAGCTCCCGCGATTAGGGGCGTGGAGAGCAGAAAGCTGAATCGGACGGCGGCTTCGCGCGTGAGTCCCTGGAACAGGCCGGCCGTGATGGTCGAGCCGGAGCGGGAGACTCCGGGAATCAGGGCAAAAGCCTGGGCGATGCCGATGACTAGCGAATCGGCGAGCGTTACGCGAGTCAGGGGCTTTTCGAGCTTGCCGACTTTCTCTCCCAGCCACATCAACAGGGCTACGACGATCAAGGCACCTGCGATGAGAAAAATGTGTTCGCGGAAATAATCCTCGGCCGAATGCTCCAGCAGTTTGCCGGCAATCGCACCGGGAATTGTGGCGATGGCGAGAAACCACAGAAGCATGCGCTCTTCTTTTTGTTCGTCAGTCGTCAGGTTAGTGTTGCTTGGTCCGGACTCCGAGAAGCGAACGACTTTTCCGCCCAGCGCCGCGCGGATGATCTGAAACCAGGTGCGCCGGAAGTAGAACAGCACGGAAAGCAGCGTGCCGAAATGAAGCGCGACGTCAAAGCTCAGCTCGTGCGCGGGAGAAAGTTCGTTCCAGCCGAGCAAGCGCCGCACGATGATGAGGTGACCTGAGCTGGAGATGGGTATGAATTCCCCCAGTCCTTGAACGATCGCAAGAACAACCGCTTGATAAATTGGCAAAGGTTAGTCCGTCGTATTTCCGTAGGTTGGTACGCCCTGTTGAATGTAAAACAACAGCCGCTGGGCGCGCAATGCCCAGTCACTCTGACCGTACTGGGTGATGATTTTTTTCGCGAGATCGACAGAGCGGGTTTTCGATTCTTCGGATTTTTTCTGGTTGGCCTCGGTCTTGTAGATCTCAATCAGCGCGGAGCGGCGCCAGGCGGCGTTGTACAAGGCTTCAGGGGCGGCGGGAGACTGCTCGTGCTCTTTCGCGTATTTCTCGTACATGTCGGCTTCTTTGTCCGGACATTTCGACGCACCCTGCCAGTCGCCGCACAGTTTGTTTTCGATGAGATGGAAGTCGGCGAGATCGGCCCACTTGGTGCCGGGAAATTTCTTCATTACCAGCTTCATCCACTGCTCGTCGATCTGCCCGCGCATGTAGGAGTCGCGCTCGCGGGCTGAGGGACGAGTGAGCACGTCGGATCGTCCGACCTGCCAGCGGATGTCGGCGGCGCGATAGAGTCCCTCGGCGGCCAGCGGCGACGCGGGAAACAGATCGTAGACGCGATAGTAAAGCCGCAGGGCGTCCTGGGCGGCATCGCGCCGGCCGCGGCGGCGGCTGGCCTGATCTTCGGAGTCGGCGGCCTCGCCGAAAACAATTTTGTCGCCGTCTTGCGTGGCTTGCGTAACCAGCGCTTTGTTCGGAAGCCAGCCCGTAATCGTCTTGCCCTCGGACTCGGGGTCATCTTCGTCGGCGTCTTTTTTCGGTTCGCGAATGATGGCTTCCACGTGCGTCCAATCGCGGCTGGTGTCGAGGATTACGAGTTCGTGTCCACGGCTGGCTTCGCCGAGTTTGGCAGCGTCTTCGGCGGGAGATACACGGATGCTCTCCTCGTGGACCAGGGTTGCGCGTTGCCCCTGGGCGGAGGCGATCGGCATAACGATCGGCGTGACAAGGAAAAGCGCGGCGGCAAGCAACGTGAGTCGGATTCTCATATCTGTCTTTATCGATTATTGGCCGTGGAGACGTTGCTTGCAACTTTGCCCCCGCGGCGGATGTTCTCCAGCATTTCCGGCTCAATGTTTCCGCCGCTGATGATGGCCACATTCAGCTTCGTTTTGGGTAGTTGATCGGCGCGGAACAGGAATCCGGCAGTTGCGACCGCTCCGCTGGGCTCGGCGACGGTATCGGGATTCGCCGCCAGAAGCTTCACGGCCTGGCGAATCTCGTCTTCGCTGACCGTGACAATGCCATCGACAAAACACTGCATGTGATCGAAGTTGAGGGCGCCGACGCTCTGGGTGCGGAGTCCATCGGCGATGGTGCGCGTGACCTGTTCCGCAGGGAAGTGCAGGACCTTGCCTGCGCGCAAGCTCGCCTGCGCATCCGCCGCCAGTTCGGGTTCGACGCCGAACACGTTCACTGCAGGCTTCGCCAACTTGATGGCGGCCGCGACCCCACTGATCAGGCCCCCGCCACCGACCGGAGATAAAACGGTTTCGACGTCCGGCATGTCTTCGAGAATCTCCAGTCCAATGGTGCCCTGGCCGGCGATGATTTGTTCGTCGTTATACGGCGGCACGATGATGTAGCCATGCTGCACGGCAAGTTCCTCGGCCTTGACCTGGCGTTCGGCGCTGCCGGGGCCCACCAGTACGATGTTCGCGCCCAGGGCGGCAGTTGCCTCGCGCTTGATGGCCGGCGCGTTGCTGGGCATGACGATGACGGCCTTCACGCCCAGCGCGCGGGCGGCATAGGCGACTCCCTGAGCGTGGTTCCCGCTGGAGTAGGTGATGACACCGCGTTTGCGCTCCGCTTCGGACAGGGCAGCGATCTTGTTGTAAGCTCCCCGAAGTTTGAAGGCGCCGATGGGCTGCTGGTTTTCGGGTTTGAGGAAAAGGCGACGGTTCGAGTCGGCATGATCGAACTCGATCATACGCGTGCGGGTGGTGATGCCTTGGATGCGAGATTGGGCGGCGTGGATGTCGTCGAGGATGATCATGCATCGGTTCACATGAGGAGACGACGGCTAGATCTCCAGAATCACCGGCATGATCAAAGGCCGCTTTTGGGTTTGTTTGGAGATGTAGCGCTTCAGGTCAGCGCGGATTTTTTCTTTGATTACGCCGTAGTCGCCTTTTTCTTCGTCGCTGGAATGGGCCAGCGTGTCTTCAACGATGCGCTTGGCGCCTTCCATCAGGCCGTCGTCGCCGGGATTGAAGCCGCGGGTGACGATTTCCGGAGCCGACTCCACGTCGCCCGACAGCTTATTGATCGCGATGATGGGCAGCACGATTCCGTCTTCGCTGAGGTGCAGGCGGTCTTTGATAATCAAGTCCTCAACTACATCGGTGCGCGAACCGGAGTCGATGCAGACGCGGCCGACTTTGATGCGTCCGGTCTTGCGCGCGCCGAGTTCGTCGAACTCTAGAACGTCTCCGCTTTCGATCAACATGACTTTGCCGACCGAACCGTGCATGGCTCCAGCCATTTCGGCGTGCAGCTTCAGTTGCCGGTATTCGCCGTGAATGGGGATGAAAAACTTCGGCTTCACCAGGTTGATGATGAGTTTGAGTTCGTCCTGGCTGGCGTGTCCGCTGACGTGAATCGGCGGCGAAGTTCCGTCTTCGTAGATGACGTAGGCTTCGCGGCGGAACAGGTGGTCAATCATCCGGTAAATAGTTTTTTCGTTGCCCGGGATGATGCGGCTCGAGAGCACGACCGTGTCGCCTTTTTCGATTTTCGCGTGCTTGTGGTTGTCGACGGCGGCGCGCGACAGCGCCGACATCGGCTCGCCCTGGGTGCCGCTGATCAGCACGCAAAGTTTTTCTGGTGGAAAATTCTTCATCTCGCCGGGATTGATCACCAGGCCGTCGGGGACTTCGATGTAGCCCAGGTCTTCGGCAATCTCGGCGGAATTATTCATGGAGCGGCCGAGGAACGCGACTTTGCGACCGTGTTCGTGTGCCAGTTGGACGGCCAGATTAATGCGGTGAATAGACGACGAAAAGCACGAGATGAAAAGCCGCTTTTTTGTGTGGGCGAAAACTTCGTCGAACTTTCTTCTGACGGCGCGCTCGCTGGGCGTGTATCCCTTGCGCTCGACGTTGGTGGAATCTTGAAACAGGGCCAGGACTCCGTTCTTTCCATACTCAGCAAAAGCGTGGAGATCGAAAAGTTTGTTGTCGGTGGGCGTAGGGTCGACTTTGAAATCGCCAGTGTGAATGATGACGCCGAGCGGGGTGTGGATGGCGAGCGCCACGCAGTCGACCAGACTGTGCGTCACGTGGATGGGATGAACCGTAAACACCCCAGCCTTGAAGCGCTCGTTGGGGCGCATTTCGCGCAGGTCGGCATCGTCGAGCAGGCCGTGCTCGTCGAGTTTGTCTTCCACGTAGGCGAGCGTGAACTCGGTGCCCCAGACGGGCACGTTGAGTTCGGAAAGTACCCAGGGCAAGCCGCCGATGTGGTCTTCGTGCCCGTGCGTCAGAATGATTCCGCGCACCCGCTGGCGGTTTTCGATGAGATAGGAAATGTCGGGGACTACGATGTCGACGCCGAGAAGTTCAGCCTCGGGGAACATCAGTCCTGCGTCGATGACGATAATGTCGTCGCCGAAACGCACGGCCATGCAGTTCATACCGAACTCGCCAAGGCCTCCGAGGGGGATAATCTGCAGTTTTCCAGTTGGCATTGAGTAAAGATGATGCTAGCACAGTGAACGAGCCGCGAGTGGCCAGCGCCCGGTTGATTGATCAAAGTGTGGAAGCGTTGTCCGGATTTCGGAATCCGATGCAAGCAGCCGTTCGTCAGTGTCCGAGGGCTGAGATCTAAAGGTTTCCCGGAATAGCTTTCCCGTCCCCGCTGCGGTAAGGTTGGAGCAGTGGCTCAGCCAGGCAAATCGTGGGTTCGACGGCGGATTGAGGCGGGCATGGTCCGGGGGCTGACGCGCGCCTACTCGACCGTTCGAGTCAATCCGGCGAAATTCCTGCTGCAACTGCGCGCGGCCTACCGGGTGCCAATCAGCGGATATCACGGCGTCTTTTCTCTGGAGATCGGCGAACTTGATAGGGTTGCCGACTCGATTATTCGCGCCGGGATGAAGGTCGCGGCCATCGAAGGCGCGGGACTCGGGCTCGGGGGACTGTTGACGATTGTTCCCGACCTCGGCATTCTCTCGGCGATCACCATGCGAACCATTGAGAAGCTGAGCCTGCTCTATGGATTCGAGTTCAACACCGACGAGGAAATCGCTGAACTGTGGATTGCCGCGGCCAGCGCCGCTGGAGTCGACATCAGCCGCGAGTTGCTCGAAAAAGAGGTGGTCAACAAATTCGTGCCCCGCGTCATCCAAACCATTGCGGCGAAGGCCAGCGCCGAGGCTGTCGAGAAGTGGGCAGGCCGCCTTATTCCGCTCGCCAGTTCGGCCATCGGGGCGGGATTGAATTACTGGTTCGTGCGCGCCTGGGGCGAGCGTGCCAAGGCGCATTTCCGAGGGCGACACTTGCTGCTCCGGCAGCGGGCGCAGCAGGCGGCGTTGACGGCGCAGAGTCGTCCGGGTCCTGTGACGATTGAGGGTTAGGTGCAGGCGTTCCGACACGAGCCATGCACGGGGCTCATGAGTTGGGGAAGGGCATGGGTTGGGGAAGGGCACGGCTTCAGCCGTGCCGTCAGCGATCAACTGGAATCGGGCTTTAGCCCCTGAGGAACCGGTCCTCTTCATCTGAAGCATTCTTGAGATTGTCACCTGCGTCTTACGCACTGTGATAAATATTTAAAGATGCCTACCTTTGTCTGCGCGGCCATTCTCTTTGACCTGGACGGAGTGCTCGTCGACTCGACCGGCGCGGTCGATCGCGAATGGCGCGCCTGGGCGCGGCGCAAGGGCGTCGATGGAGACGCCGTCATGGCGATTGCCCACGGTGTGCGCACGCTGGAAGTAATCCAGCGCGTGGCGCCGCATCTCAATGCCGAGGCTGAGGTGCGCGAACTGGAAAGCCGCGAGGCTAATCATCAGGAAGGCGTGACTGTGATGCCGGGCGCGGTGGAACTGGTGCATTCGATTCCTGAGGGACGGTGGGGCGTAGTTACCTCCGGAACACGGTTGCTGGCCAGCGCGCGCTTGCGCTACTGCGGATTGCCCGTTCCGAAAGTTCTGGTCACGGCGGACGATGTGGCCCATGGAAAGCCGCATCCCGAGCCGTATTTGAAGGGAGCGGAATTGCTGGGGTTCGACCCGGCGGACTGCCTGGTGATCGAAGACGCGCCTGCAGGCATCCAGGCGGCGCGAGCGGGCGGGATGAAGGTGATTGGGATTACGAGCACGTATAAGGCGGCTGCGTTGGGGCACGCGGATGCTGTGATCGGGAGGTTGAGTCAGATTCAGGTTACGTTGAACGGAGTGGGGAAGTTGGGGGTTGAGGTCGACTGAGCTTTCTGGAGCGGAAGCTGTCGAGCTGTCGGACTGGACGATCGGACCAGAGCACTGCGCGGGTCCTCGATTGGGTCAGAGCAATTGGTCCAGGACCAACGCAGCGAAATCGGGGATGCGCGTGAAAATCGGGTCGTTGGTGACGAAGGCCGACGCGTTGCAGGAGATAGCCGTGGCGGCAAGCAGGGCGTCGGGGGTCTGGAGGCGATAACTGGCGCGCAACGATGCCGCCAAATTAGCGATCTGGAGTGAAGGCGCAACCCACTCAAGGTTCGGGATGGTCGTGAGCAGGGAATAGAAGTCTTCAGCCTGAGGCAAATTCGCATTGCGGTACGGTTGAACCAGAATTTCCGTTAGAGCCACGGTTGATGTGATGGCAGACGACGCGGGACGTTCCATCCACGCGAAGACCGCATCGGCTAAATCGAAATACCGCGGATTGCGCTCCATCTGGTAGATGAAGACGCAGGTGTCGAGAGCGATGCGGCGGTGCCGCGCAAGAAGCGTTCTTATCTCCAACTGCCGCGTTCCTTGCGCAAATAGTCCTTCGGATAGAGGCCGCGGGCGATGCCGGCGAGCGCCGCGCGATAGGACTTTGGCCTTTCCATGACGATGATTCTTCCGCCGA
>JBEKRY010000151.1:0-10875 GCA_049517555.1 Candidatus Sulfotelmatobacter sp.
TCTGGAAATCCTGAGAAATGCGTTTCGACACTCGAACGCCACTCAGATCGAAGCGGAGATCCGGCACGACAACCAGATGCTGCGTATTCGCATCCGCGACAATGGTCGAGGTATTGATCCCAAGGTGCTGAAGGAAGGCGGTCGGCCTGGGCATTGGGGTTTGCGGGGTATCCGTGAGCGCGCTGAGCGCATTGGATCCCAAGTGGATTTTTGGAGTGAGGCCGGTGCCGGCACCGAGGTTCAGCTCACTGTTCCCGCCGCCATCGCTTATGAGGCTTCACGCGAGGGAATCGTGGCTAGATTGCTTCGCAGGGTAAAAAATGATGCAGAGCGCTCCTAACCTGATTCGCATCCTGACCGTCGACGACCATCCTCTGTTGCGGAAAGGCATTGCAGCGTTGGTCAATGGTGAACCTGACTTGAAGCTGGTCGCGGAAGCGGCGAACGGAGAGGAAGCCATCGAGGCTTTCCGTTCCCACCGGCCGGATGTGACATTGATGGACCTGCAAATGCCCGGTATGGATGGCACTACCGCAATCGGCCGCATTCGCGACGAATTTCCCGACGCTCGCATTATCGTTCTGACAACCTATACCGGCGACGCCCAGGTATTGCGCGCCCTTCGAGCAGGAGCGCGAGCTTACATCCTTAAGGGGCATGTGCATAAAGAACTCCTGGAAACGATCCGTGCGGTGCATGCCGGACAAAAGCGCATCCCCCCGGACATCGCCGCTGAACTAGCCGAGCACGCCATGGATGATGAATTGACCGAACGTGAAATCGAGGTATTGAAGTTGGTGGCAGCCGGTAACGCAAATAAACACATTGCCGATCAGCTTTCGATTGGTGAAGCTACCGTCAAGAGCCACGTGTCAAATATATTGTCGAAGCTTGGCGCCAATGATCGATCCCACGCCGTAACCATCGGGCTGCAGCGCGGCATTATTGAGCTGGATCTCCCCCAAAAGTAGGATCGCCGCCTCCAACCTTGAGGCGTTTCGATTTCGTTGCAATTCTCTTACGATCTTGTTGGAGAACGTTTTTGCAGCGATTATTTTCGACATTTGCCAACGGCTGGCCGGGTGTGGGTCTTTTGCTTCAGCGCGCGCTGACCGCCATCCTGCTGGTCCACTTCGGGATCATTGAACTGGGGGACAAATCTTTTTCCCCGTCGATGATTCCGCAAATGATTGCAGCCTGCGCCGGGATACTTTTGCTCGTCGGCCTGTGGACACCGGTAGCGGGAACGTTGATCGCCATCGTCGAGCTGTGGATTGCTTCGAGCTACGTCGGTGATCCCTGGATTCCGATCATGCTGGCAACTCTCGGCGGAACGGCGGCCATGATCGGGCCAGGCGCATGGTCTATCGATGCCCGTCTTTTCGGCAGGAAGCACATCGAAACCTAGAAACATCTCCTTCATTTTCATCCCCCAAAAGTAGTGCCTCCCCGACAGACGATCGAGCGATCTGGCGATTCGACCATTAGCGGTTGTGAGCGCAGGGCTGATCGTTCGATACTGTTTCCGCACACCAACACTCTCAACCAAGAACGGCCCTTCATTGAGCAGGAGTGCACCGTGATTGGCTGAGCAGGGTTCTCTTGGCAGGCAACAAGCGAGAAAATCAAGCGAGAGAAAATCAAGGAGCGCGATATGACTTCAGCCGCAATTACTGCAATTACCGGGCAACCCCCCATCAGTCTAGCGCACATGATCGGTCGCACATTGGAATCACGACCCAGGTCACAGAGCACACCGGTGGTGTTCGTCGTCGACGAGGATATCTCCGTGCGCGAGTCGCTGGAAGTTATGATTGGCTGCGAAGGCTGGCAACCGGAGACTTTCGCTTCCGCACAAGAATTCCTCGCCAGCCCGCGAGCGCTGGGTCCCAGCTGCCTCGTACTTGACGTTTCTCTTCCCGGCCTCAGTGGTCTCGATCTGCAGAAGCTGGTAGCCGTCGAACGGGCCGACATGCCGATCATCTTTATCACGGGTGTCACCGATGTGCGCATGGCGGTCCAAGCCATGAAGGCCGGGGCTGTCGAATTTCTCACAAAACCATTTGGTGATGCCGTGCTACTTGACGCCATCCGGCAAGCGCTCGAGCGCAGTCGCGCAACCCTTGCTCAACAGACGCAGATGCGTGCGCTCTGGAACTGCTACGCTTCACTTACCCGTCGGGAACGGCAAGTCATGAACTTGGTGGTCGCCGGCCTATTGAATAAACAGGTGGCCGGGGAGCTCGGCATCAGTGAAATCACGGTGAAGGCGCACCGCGGCCAGGTGATGCAAAAGATGAAGGCGGGATCTCTCGCCGAGTTGGTGAAAATGGCCGCCAGACTCCCCGTCAAAGCTGCAACAGGGTCTCAAGAGGCCCCAGTTTCTTGTTCATGGTGGATGCCCCGGAGCGCGTGACTCCTTGCCTGGGGACTGGAGGCATTTGATTTGATACCCCTCTATTGGACACAATGGTGTCTAAAGGAAGATCGAAAATGAAGAAAGATCAGCGCGGCATTAATCCCGCTTCGAAACCAAGTGGCAACGGATGTGTCGAATGTCTGGCGTCACCGAAAGGTTGGTGGTTTCATCTTCGCCGGTGTGCAGAGTGTGGCCACATCGGATGCTGTGACACTTCTCCGAGTCAGCATGCATCCAAGCATGCGGCGGCGACAGGACACCCGATCATTGCCAGCTTCGAGCCGGGTGAGGACTGGTTCTACGATTACGACAAGCAGGCGATGGTCAAGGGCGTGGAGTTGCTTCCGCCGCATTCGCATCCAAAAGATCAGCCCGCACCTGGACCCGCAGGAAGGGTGCCATCCAACTGGGAATCACTCCTAAACTAGCTGCCCGTTATTGGCAGCCAGCAGATGAAAACCTTCCCTTAGACCCTAGGTGCATCGGGCCGCAACGCAATTCGCGCTAACAGATCACGCCCCATCGGAAGCAAAGCGATATGAGTGCTGCTTCGGCGATCGATCAACTCAGTAACTTGCCGGCGAGCCAGTAATCGACACTGAACGCTCCCGGACCAGCGCAGATCAGCCATATAAAAAAGAGTACGTACAGGACTTCCGGAAGATAGAGAAAATCGTCCAGCCAGTTAAGAGGCGAAAGTCCTTTGGGCAACGTGGAAATCGCGCTGGTCAGGGTGGCGACAATCATATCGATCAATAAAGCCACGCCGGCCGGGCTCGAAAGAAACCCCACAGCCACCAGGGATCCACAAACGAACTCGACACCCGAGACGAAATAGGCCATCTGGCGGGGGAACGGGACTTTGGACTGAACGAGCGTGTCGTAAACAGGCTTGGTTCCGCCGGCGACAAACAATTTGTTTGCCCCGGAAATGGCGAAGAACACCCCGATCGAGACGCGTACCAGCAGGATGGCATATTGTTCAAGGCCACCGCTCCCCAGCAGTGCAAATTGGACCAACCATTTCCAATCCATCTCTAGTCCCTCCGTTCTCGGCAATCATGCCGCGCCCCACAAGTATGGCGATATTATGAGCGAACCCTCGCGCATCGAGATTATGGGTCCATCGGTTCGAACCATTGAGCGCGAAATGCGGGAGCCACGAATGGATCCGCAAAGTACTGGGTTTCCCGCGCCACCTTGTCGCCCCTGAACTCCATGATGCTTACGGTATAGGACGGCTTGCCGTCATAGGTCAGGATGAGTTCGGTGACCCAAAGATCGCCGCCCCCAATGATTCGTCGGACACTAAACCGCTTCTTGCTCGGCTGACTGGCGCGTTGGTTCTGTATGTTGCGTCGACCGCGGGTTCGCTCGCCTGACTGCGGGTAATCAAGCACCGCATCATCGAGATAGATGCGGTGCTCCGTTTCAAAATCGCTGGCGTCGGATGCGGCCCAATGCTGATCCAGTGCCGCACGGATCGCTTGATCACGCGACCCAGAAGACTGCTCTTTCACTGGTTGATCGTTTTCTGGTTGATCGCTTTTTTGTTGATCGCCTTTTTGTTGATCGCTCATCCCGAGACACTTTCCGAGTCACAGTTCTTAGCTCGCTCCAGCGCGCAGATTGTGAGCCTGGAAGCAGCCAGGGGCCGGGGGACCGACTAAGGTTGGAACCCCTCCGCCATCCACTTGGCGAATAGTTCAATCCGAGATTGCGGCCAAGGACCTTCTCCTCTTGGTGGTGGGGGCGGCATTACGGCGCCGCCGATCCCACGAATACGATCGTAGATCGCGCCAGCGTGCTTTTTAACGTCATCGTAACTTCCCAGGTTGAACGCCTTGCTCATGCCTTGAATGTCCCGCTCCGTGAAAAGCGGGCGGATGTCAGTTTGAAAACTCGTCGTTTTCGTCATTGCGCCTCACAGGGATTGGATTGTACGGATGTCGCGGTTTCATTCATGAGTCCCAAACCTCGTTCCCTTAACGTCAGGGTATAGGTGGTTCATTTCAGATTGAACCGAAGAACTTAATGTAACCTCGATCGGCCCGACGCTGAGCAGACGCATATTACGCCAGTTTGTCCCAGGTCCCCGAGGGAGCAGCGCTGGCGGCGCAACCCTAGCCCGCGATTTGGCCCAGGTAGTATCCGAGTCGATTTTCGACATCACCCGGCTTGTGAAAGCCGCGCGCCATCAGCGCCTTGATGCCCTCCTGAGCGGCAGGTCGCCCGAGCGAAGCGATGCACGCATCCCACCCGGCTCCGAGCTCAACGTCCGGCGGCAGGCTGGTGTTGACCAGACGCTTGGTCTGAGCGATCGCCCATTTGTCGAACTTGGCGATCCGTGTCGCAAGAGCTTCAACAAACGCGTCCAGATCGGCGTCGGGCAGGGCGCGATTAATGTAGCCGTAGGCCTCGGCCTGCTCCGCTCGAATATCTTCCGAGCTCAAGAGCACCTCGAGGGCGCGGTTTCGGCCGATGAGTCGTGGCAAGCGAGCCATGGGGCCGCCGCCGGCGACCATTCCCACCCCGACCTCCCATTGCGAGATGATGGCCTTTTCGCGGCTGGCAAAACTCATGTCGCAGGCCAGCGTGATTTCGCTGCCGTTTCCGGTCGCGCGGCCGCGGATGAGGGCGATAGAGGCAACTGGCAAGCGCGTCAGACGCGCGAGAAAGTCCGGCCACGGAGGCAGGCCTGTAGGTCCCTCCGGCATTGAAGTAAGGTCCTCAAGCTTGGCCGTGAAATCGGAGTGATTTAAGAAGTAGTCGTCGACTGCGCTGTCGAACACCACGACCCTTACCTGCTCGTCGGCCTCGAGAGCGCCGATGACTTCCTGAAACTCTCGGACCATTTCCGGGCCCATGACATTGATCGGCGGGTTGTCGATCGTGACACGCCAATAGGCGGGCGACCGTCGCGTCAAGCGAATCTGTGCGGGCTTCGTAGGTGCGTTCATCTGTTTGACTTCGGTGGGTCCGCTCAGTGGTGCCATGGACTTTCCTCCGTATTTAGAGCTGTCAACATTCAGCCAGAACAAAATCGGCCGCGCAATTGGACGATGGTATCGCCCATAGTGTCGTATCGACTTTCCCCATCCAGCTAGTCCCCAAAATCGATCGAAGCGAAAGAGACTTCCCGTCGCGCGGTTTGAAACTAGATTGATACCAAGGTGTAGTCGATACCATCGTCCAATTGCTTTACTCCCTGCCCTCTGGCTTAATCGGAGCCGTTGAAAGAAGCAGGTTGACCGGGCTTAGACTAATCTCTTGTGGAGGAGAACACACCATGTCTGAACTTGTGACGAAATCTGGGGCGCAAGCACAACAAGAACCGAAGATAAAAATCCGCACCGCCGTACAACGTATCGCCGGCTTCGCCATCGCGGCGACAGCCATGACAGTTCTCAGCGCCCTGGGCGTCGTGGCCCTTTTCGCGCAAGGGCAAAACAATGACAAATACTCGCTGAAATCGCCGAGTGGAATTGCGTTCTCCGACTTCAGGGGATACGAGGATTGGGCTGACGTCTCTTCCGCCCGGACCGATGAAATACTCAAGGTGATTGTCGCCAATCCGAAGATGATCAATGCGTTTAAGGCCGGCATTCCGGTCAACGGTCAGCCATTCCCCGACGGCTCCATGATCGTGAAGCTCCAGTGGAAACACAAGAAGAGCACTGAAGCCCCTTTCGTCGTGGAGGTGCCAGACGTCTTCAGCCAGGCTTTCGTCATGGAAAAGGACAGCAAGAGATTTGCGAAAAGCGGCGGATGGGGATATGCGGTGTTCAACTACGACCCCGCATCGGACAAGTTCACGGCGGATCCCAAAAGCCCCTCGGACTGCGGATTCGCGTGTCATACGCCGGTGAAGGCGAAAGACTACATCTTCCACCCGTACCAGAAGCGTTGAACCGCGCCTGCGCCTGACATAAACTACGCGTCGCGGCACAGACTTTTTCCGGGTAGGATCATTCCAGCAGAGAGTATGCTGATCGCGCTGCGATATTGTCCGATAAGACCGCGACTTGAAATCAGTTGCACTTTCCCGTGCCTGAAAACTTTCGGAACGGTGAGGGTGATCGTGGAATGACGTTGAACGTGCAGACCACTCCATCGCCCGAGCCACATCGCAGGCAATCCGGCCCGCCGAAGGCACGAACCGGTGGCTGGCTTCATCTGCTTCAAGGTGTAAAGCCCGTGACTTGGCCCGGAGCGGTCCGGGATGCCTTGGCCGGATTTCAACTGGCGGCAATGAACATCCCGCAGGCGCTGGGCTATACCAAGATTGCAGGCATGCCGGTCGTCACGGGGTTCTACACGCTGTTGCTTCCGCTGGTGGCATTTGCCGTGTTCGGCTCCTCGCGCTACTTGGTGGTCGCTGCCGATTCGGCGACCGCATCCATCCTCGCCGGGAAGCTTGCGACGATGGCGCCCATCGCAAGCGCGAGATATGTGGCCCTGGCATCGACGGTCGCACTGCTCACCGGCGGATTTCTGCTGCTGGCCCGAGTGCTCAGGCTCGGCTTCCTGGCCGATTTCTTATCGCAGACTGTGCTGACGGGGTTTCTCACCGGAGTTGGACTTCAGGTGGGTATCGCCGTGCTTGGTGGGATGGTCGGCCTCGACGTGCACTCCAATCGAACGGTTGGGCAGCTCCTCGATATCTCGCACAGCCTGCCCAGGATTCACCTGCCAACCGTGGCTATCTCGGCGGTGGTTGTGGCGGTCGTATTTGCTCTCAAGCGATTTCTCCCTAAGGTCCCGGGTTCCCTGCTCGCGGTCGCCGGCGCAATTGCCGCCAGCGCAAGATGGGATTTCGCAAGCCACGGCATCGCCATCATCGGACCGGTCGTTGGTGGGCTTCCGCATTTAGGCTTGCCGGACGTGCACTCGAAAGATGTCGTACCGCTGCTCGGCGTTTCCGTCTCCTGCTTTGTGATGATCCTCGCGCAAAGCGCGGCGACGGCGCGCTTCTACGCGGAGCGCCATCATCAGTACCTGGACGAAAGCGTGGACATAGTTGGTCTGTCTGCGGCCAATGCCGCGGCCGGGTTGAGCGGGACGTTCGTAGTGGACGGGAGCCCAACTCAAACCGCAATGGTCGAAAGCTCCGGCGGTCAGAGTCAGCTTGCCCAGGTGGCTACCGCAATAGCGGTTGCCCTCGTTCTGCTCTTTTTAACCAAACCTCTGCAATACCTGCCTCGTTGCGTGTTGGGTGCCATCGTATTTTTCATCGCCGTCCGTCTCATCGACCTGCGTGGCTTGCGCGACATTCGCCGCGAGAGCCCCGGAGAATATGCCCTGGCCGTGTTTACTGCCGCGGTTGTAGTCCTGGTGGGAGTCGAGCAGGGCATTCTATTGGCCATGGTGCTCTCGCTGCTTCGCATTGTGCGGCACAGCTATCATCCTCACACCGGTGTCCTGGCCGCAAGCCAACATGATGCGTGGCAGTTGGCGCCAGCCGTTCCCGGTGCGGCAACAGAACCAGGTTTGGTCATCTATAGTTTCGGAGCCGCGCTCTACTACGCGAATGCCAGTCTGTTTGCCAAAGAGATTCGCTGCTTGATTGGACCAACTCCTTCACCCGTACGCTGGCTGGTCGTCGATGCAGAAGCGATCACGAACCTGGATTACACAGCGGCCCGGATGGTGCGTGAGCTTCACCAGGAACTGTCCGACCGCGGAGTTGCGTTAGTATTTGCTCGCGCGCCTCTCTCTCTGAAGACAGATCTGGACCGGCATCTGTTGACCCAGGTCATTGGCCCGGCGCGATTTTTCGACCGCCTTCACGATGCAGCGGCTGCATTCGCGAAAGTCACAGCCCCATAAGCAGAGGACGTTCTTCATGCTTAATTACGAATTCCTTACTCGGCCCGCGGCACCACCTACTTTGCCTGTGGCCGCCCCAGGTTCTGCGGCGCCGGGCAGCAGTTCTCCGCGCATGAATCCGGACGCGGCCCAAGCGATCCAACCGACCGCCGTTCCAACTCCGGATTCATGCGTTCCAGAATCAGTTCGCGAATCATGCCAACGAATTTCGGATGCACTCCCGCGGTTCGCGCCCGCGTCATAGGCAAGCCCAGCGAGTGGCAGAGCTGCAGTGCTTCCACGTCCAGGTCGTACATCACTTCCATGTGATCGGAAATGAAGCCGATCGGCGCCAGCACCACCGCGGATGCCAGATTTCTTGCCTTCACCTCACGCAGGTGATCGAGAATATCCGGCTCCAACCATGGTTGACCTGGAGCGCCGCTCCGGCTCTGATACACCAGCGCATCGTTCTTCTGCGCCAGCGCCCGTGAAACAAGCAGTCGCACTTCCTCCAGTTGCTTCACATAATCACTCGTGTTGGCCATGGAAAGCGGAATACTGTGAGCCGTATAAACCACCTGCACGTTTCTCTGCGCCTCCAGTGGAATGGCCAGTAGCGCGTCCCGCACTCGTTCGACGGTGACCTCGACGAATGCCGGGTGGTTGAAGAATGCCCGCAGCTTGTCCACTTCAGGGGCGCCGGATCCGACTGCTGCTTGAGCCCGCGCGATGTCTTCCCGATACTGCCGGCAGCCGGAGTAGGAACTATAGGCCGAAGTCACGAAGCCCACGGCCCGGCGGATGCCATCCTGTTTCATCTTGTGCATGGTCTCAGCGAGGAACGGATGCCAATTCCGGTTTCCCCAATAGATGGGCAGGTGAGGACCGTTTTGCTGCAACTCAGCTTCCAGGGCGGAAATCAGTTCGCGCGTTTGCTGGTTAATTGGGCTCTTGCCTTCGAAGTGGTAGTAGTGCTCAGCTACGGCCAGCAGGCGCTCGCGCGGAACATTGCGGCCGCGCAGCACAGTCTCAAGAAACGGAATCACTTCTTCGCGAGACTCCGGTCCGCCAAACGAAACCACCAGAACGGCGTCGTAGTTCATGTTTCCATTATCAGCCATCTCTCAATTACTTACTTCATTCCCAGGTCGGTCAGTATCTTGGGATTTTCTTCCCCCGATGCCAGAACCTGGTGGCACGCAGAACAATCGTTGGTGATGGTCTGGCCATCGGCACTGGTATGGCTGCCGTCATGGCAGCGGAAACAGCCGGGCGAATCGATGTGTCCAAGATTGTTCGCATGAACGCCCCAGGTCACTCGCATGTCGGGGAAGATATTGCGCAGGTAGATCGCCGCCACTTCGTCGCCGGCTTGTTGCACCTGCGCGCGCCGTGTCTCATAGATCTGCGCATAATTCGCGCGATAGAAGTTGTTGAGTTCGGCGATGATGTTCTGCCGCGCAACATCGCGGGTGGGATAATTCACTTTGAGAACCTCGACCGCCTTCTTCCGGATATAAGGCAGCTCTGGGCTGATGTGCCCGAGCGACATTTGCTTATCCACCGCGTTTTCGGGCAGGTCGAACTCGTGCGCGGGCCGGTTATGGCAATCGATGCAATCCATCGTGCGGTGTTCTCCCTTGTCCAACTGTTGCTGGGTCGGCTTCGCATCGGTGGAAATGAATTCGGTGGTCTTGCCCTGATCGTCGGTGTAATCCACGACGGGAATGCTCTGGCGTTCTCGATCGGTTGAAATGTACCGGATGCGGGCGTTATCGGCGAGGTGGTGCCCGTGAATGCCGACCGAACCTTGCCACGTGTTCCCACCTACTTTCAGAAGCAGAACGTCTGTCTGCGGCGTGTTTTTCTCGTCTTCCTTGTAGCTGGTGTTTACCAGGAGTTTGTCGCCGGTAAAACGCTGCCGCCAGTGACACTGCTCACAGGTCTCGCGCGCCGGGCGCAGATATTTTACCGGCGAAGGAATAGGCCGCGAATAGGAATGAAAAGTTACCGCAGCGACTTGCCGCAGACCAGAGACCTTGGAGCGCACAAACCATCCCGCTCCGGGCCCGATGTGGCACTCAACGCAAGCAACCCGCGAGTGTGGAGAGTTCTGATAGGCCGAGTATTCGGGGGCCATCACGGTGTGACAAGTCGTGCCGCAGAAACTTGCCGAGTCCATGTACTGCACACCGCGGTAGGAGGCTGTACCAAGAATGAGAAGATTAACCGTGGTCGCGAGGGCGACCCACTCGAGAGTGCGCCGCACCACAGGAAGATGCAGATCGACGGCGGGGAAGACTTCCGGCAACTTCCCGCTGCCGCGCAGACTGCGCCTTCTGATCCAGATGCCAAGCGGAATCAGGAGCAGGCCGAGGACAAAAACGCCGGGAAGGATCAGAAAAACCAGAAGGCCAATGTAAGGATGCGGGGGCCCCGGCAGGAAAATGTCATAGAACCAGAACGCGATCGTAGTAAGCGCGGCGCTCGTCGTAATTACTGCACCCGTAAGCGTGATGGGATTTTGCCCGAGGAAATAGATGGGCTGAGACCAAGCTCGAATGCGTTCTTGCAGATTCATCGGGAACCGCCGCTCTTTCAGTATCGTAAACTTTTAGGTTTTCATGGGGCCGCACTTTTCATGG
>JBEKRY010000152.1:0-10786 GCA_049517555.1 Candidatus Sulfotelmatobacter sp.
TCGGTCTGCGAAGCCAGCAGTACCCGGTTCTGGAACAATCCGCCCCGGCTGGCCAGCGCTTTTTCCGCTTCTCTCCGCGCTATTTCCGGATGATTGTTCTGTTCAGAGAGATGCGCCAGCACCACAAACGCTGCATTGTTATCATAGTCGTTCGTCAGAAAATCCGCGAGCGCGCCATTCGAGAGATGCCCCACCCGGCTCATCACCCGCTGCTTCACCGACCACGGATAAGGCCCCACCCGCAGCATTTCCAGATCATGATTCGACTCCATCACCAGCACGTCGCATCCCCGCAGGTGGTCGCGCACGCTCACCGGAAGATAGCCCAGATCGGTGGCAATCCCAATCTTGATGCCCTCGGCGCGAAACGTAAATCCCACCGGATCGGCCGCATCGTGCGGAATCGTAAACGGTTTCACCGCAATGTCACCCACCTGAAATCCGTGTCCTGATTCAAAGCAC
This sequence comes from Candidatus Sulfotelmatobacter sp., assembly GCA_049517555.1. Taxonomy (GTDB): domain Bacteria; phylum Acidobacteriota; class Terriglobia; order Terriglobales; family Acidobacteriaceae; genus Sulfotelmatobacter. Next base: position 463 of record JBEKRY010000152.1, read on the forward strand.
TCCAGCTTTTCCAGTTGCGGCTTTTCTCCGCTGGCATTGCGCACCGCGCGCGCCCACGCCTGGTGCGTTGCCCCCGTCATAAATACCGGGATGCGCAGCCGCTTGGCCAGAGTTGCTAAACCATAAACATGATCGGAATGTTCGTGCGTGATCAGAATCGCGGATAACTCGTGCGGATCCTCGCCCAGCGTTTTCAGCCGCTTGCAAGTCTCGCGGCAGGAAATTCCGGCATCCACCAGAATCTTGGTGCAGGCGCTCGCCACCACCGCGGAATTTCCCCGGCTCCCGCTCGCCAGCATGGAGACACTTACACTCATACTCGCAGCATACTCGTGCACCCTGTGGATTCAGAAGTAACTTTTTAGCTAGCCGATACCTATGAGCGGAACCAGATGTCCGCCACAGGCTATGTAGAGACAGCCGCCTCGGCTGTCCAAGCGGGGGCGAAGCCCAGCGCGACCCATCCCTACTTCCCCTGCCACAAATTATCAATCACCCCGCGCATCAGCGACCCGCCATAAGCCCCCGCGATCCCCGGCAGAAACGCCAGAAACGACCCATAAACCTGCGCCCGCGTCGGCTTCACCGTGAGCACCAGATAAGCAACAAACTCCGTCAGCGGAACAAACCCTCCCACCGCGACTACCCACCGCCAAGGCCACCGCGGACGCAGCGTCCCCAGCAGCATGCACGAAGCCAGCACCAGCAGAGCCGTAAACAGCAAATCGTCGACGGCGACGTCAGCCCATCCTGTGCCAATGCCGCAAATCGCCGCCACGAGATAGAACCACGCATCGCGGCTTCCCCTAGTAGTCATGCGCAGCACTCAGCACTCGACCTCAGCACCCTGATCACTAGCCCCTAGCCCCTGACCCCTGATCTCAAACCCCTGCCTTCCTTCAATACCGATAAAACCCCCGCCCGCTCTTCCTCCCCAGCCACCCCGCATCCACCATCTTGATCAGCAGCGGACACGGCCGGTACTTAGGGTCGCCCAGCCCCTCCTGCAACACCCGCATGATGTCGAGGCAAACGTCGAGCCCGATAAAATCCGCCAGCGTCAGCGGCCCCATGGGATGCGCCATCCCCAGCTTAAATACTTCATCCACCGCCTCCGCCGTGGCCACTCCTTCCATCACCGCGAACATAGCCTCGTTCAGCAGAGGCATCAGCACCCGGTTGGACACGAATCCCGGCGCGTCGTTGACCTCCACCGGAGTCTTGTCCAGCTTCACCGCCAGCTCGCGCACCGCGCCGAAAGTTTCCTGCGACGTAGCCAGCCCGCGGATCACCTCCACCAGCTTCATCACCGGCACCGGATTAAAAAAGTGCATCCCAATCACTTTCTCCGGCCGCGAAGTGAGCGCCCCCAGCTTGGTGATCGAAATGGAAGAGGTGTTAGAAGCCAAAATCACTTCTGCCCGCGTCACCCGGTCGAGATCGCGAAAAATCTCCGCCTTGATCTCGAATTTCTCGGTCGCTGCTTCCACAATAAAATCGCACTCCGCCAGTTTGGCCCGATCAGTGACAGGCTCAATCCGCGCCAGCGTCGCCGCCTTGTCGTCCGCCGAAATCTTGTTCTTCGCCACTTCGCGCTCAAGATTCTTCGCGATGGTCTCGATCCCGCGCTCCAGAAACCGCTGCTCCACATCACACAAAACAACGGCAAACCCGCCCCGCGCAAACACATGAGCAATGCCGTTACCCATGGTCCCCGCCCCGATCACTCCGACTCGCTTGATGTTCATAGTCCTCAGCCCTCTTCGGGAAAACGTCCGAGTTTATCACCCGTCCGCGTATAGAAACCTACTGACTTCAATCCTAGGACAAACCCGAGGGTGCCCCATCCTAACGTCGCGTCTTTTGCGACGTTAGGGTGGGGATTTTGACTTCCTGGGCCCACATTTCGGGCGGCCTCTCGCCGTTCCAGTGCCTCAAGTCGGTGCTAGAATAAAACTTCTGCGTTTTTCAAAGTAGGCGCTGAATCCTCCGCGAGGTGCAACCATGGCAACCTTGGAACTCCCCGTCCGGCCGCGCACATCCTCTCAATCCCATCACGGCCCCTTCGTCAACGAGCCTTTCTACGATTTCCGCCATGAAGACAACGCCCGCAAGATGCGTTCCGCCATCAAGCGCGTCCGCGGACAACTGGGCCGCGAGTATGACCTCATCATCGGCGGCAAACGCGTCAAGACCACCGACAAAATCAAGTCGCTGAATCCCTCGCGCCCATCCGAGATTGTCGGCATCCATCAGAAAGCGGGCAGGGAGCACGTGGAACCGGCCATGAACGCGGCGCTCAAAACCTTCGAGTCCTGGAGCCGCACCAAGGTCGAAGACCGCGCCAGCCTGCTGTTCCGCACCGCTGACCTCATGCGCCAGCGCAAAATGGATTACATGGCGTGGCTGGTCTTCGAAGTCAGCAAGAACTGGGCCGAGGCCGACGCCGATATCTCGGAGACTATCGACTTCCTCGAGTTCTACGCGCGCGAAGCATTGCGTCTCGCGAAATCGGAAACTCCGGTGCAGTTGCCCGGCGAACGCGATTCCCTCATCTATGTGCCTCTCGGCGTGGGCGCGGTGATTCCGCCGTGGAATTTTCCCTGCGCCATCATGGCCGGAATGACGGTAGCTTCCATCGTCAGCGGCAACACGGTAATTCTGAAACCGTCGAGCGATTCGCCCACCATCGCCGCGAAATTTATCGAATTACTCGAAGAAGCAGGCATGCCCGAGGGCGTGGTCAACTTCTGTCCCGGCGCAGGTGCGAGTTTCGGCGATGCCATCGTCGCTCATCCGAAAACGCGTTACGTAGCGTTCACCGGCTCTCGCGAAGTCGGACTTCACATCAACAAGACCGCCGCCACGCAAGCTCCTGGCCAGCTCTGGATCAAGCGCACAGTCCTAGAAATGGGCGGCAAAGACGCCATCATCGTCGACGCCGACGCCGACATCGACTCCGCGGTGGAAGGCGTCGCGCAAGCGGCTTTTGGATTTCAAGGGCAAAAATGTTCGGCCTGCTCGCGCGCCATTGTCGACGAACGCGTCTACGACAAGTTCCTCGAGCAACTGAAAGCCCGCGTCGAGAAAATTCAAATCGGCGACGTCGCCGAAAACGCCGCCATGGGCGCGGTGATCAACGAAGGCTCGATGAATACGATTCTCGAATACATTGAGCAGGGCAAAAAGGACGGACGCCTCATCACCGGCGGCGAACGTGTAACTGAAGCAGGCGAAGGTTACTTCATTCAGCCCACGGTCATTGCCGATATCCCCGCGAAGTCGAAGCTGGAGCAGGAAGAAATCTTTGGCCCGGTGCTCGCTGTCATCAAAGCTCACGGCTTGGACCACGCACTTGAAATCGCCAACGACACTGAGTTTGGCCTGACCGGCGCCATCTATACGAAGTCGCGCGACAAGATTGAGCGCGCCATCCGTGAGTTCCACGTCGGCAATCTGTACATCAACCGCAAGTGCACGGGGGCGATGGTGGGCGCGCATCCGTTTGGCGGCTTCAACATGTCAGGCACGGATTCCAAGGCGGGCGGGGCCGACTACCTGCTCTTGTTCACGCAGGCAAAATCAATTGCACGCAAGTTGTAACACGGGACTCCTTGGGGGCGAGGCGTTATTGACAACCAGACGTTGGCTGCGGAGAATTGTGCCGACAGAAATGGGGCCGATCAGGCCCGCCAACCAACCATTGCAGATGCAGGAATCTTAAGGACTTCATGGCGCGAATTTTATGTATCGACGATGAGCCGCATGTTGTGCAGTTGAAGTGCGCGATTCTGGAACAGGCGGGGCACGTCGTGACCTCGGCAACCTCAGCGTACGAAGCGATACAGCTAATAAAAACCAACGACTACGACGCGGTAGTGACGGACTGGCGCCTGGGAGATTGCAACGGTCGAGGCGTGGTGCAAGCGGCCAAGACGAATCCCACCATGCCCGTTGTAGTGGTCTCCGGATACGTCGCGGAGGCTTATCAATCCGCAGAGCCGCTGGCCGACCTCTACCTGGAGAAGCCGGTGAATCCGGAGGAACTGGTAACCATCGTGAATGAACTGCTGAAGGCGAGCGAACGGGCATCGCATCACTAGGACACTCTTCGCCAGAAAAGCGCGGCTCAATGGCCGCGCTTTTTCATTGTCGTATTCGTTGGGCACAGGCTAAGGAGCAGTGCCGGGATTGGACGGGGTCGCCCGCATCGTCGCCGCGCTGGCCGCCGCGGCTTCGGCCAGAATGCGGTGATGGATGGTGAAGAGTGCGAGTTCCAGGCGGTCGGAGACGCCGATCTTGTCGTAAACGTTGCGCAAATAGTTTTTCACCACCTGTTCGGTGGTCCCGAGAAGAGTGGCAATTTCCTTGTTTTTGTAGCCCTGCACGATGAGGGCGACGATCTTCAGTTCCTTTGGGGTAAGGCGGTCGCGAACGCGGGCGCCGACGAAGTCGTCGGTCTCCGAGCTACCCGCCGGGACGCGCGGATCCTGCACATAACTCTCGCCGGAATTGACCCTTCGCACGCAGCGCAACAGTTCGGTGCTCTCCACCGAGCGGAAGATTAAGCCGAGCACGCCAGCACTCAGGAAGCGCTCCGGCAGATCGTTATTCTCGGCAATGACGACGAGTTGAATTCCGGACTCGCGCGCCACCGCCACCAGTTGAAGCGTGTCGGGGAGAAAGCTGGAGGCGTAGATCATCACTGAGCCACGGAATTTTTCGATGGCGATCATAGCCTGCTCGACGGTTTGAGCCTGGGCTACGATGCGCACGTCGTCCTCCACGGCAAGCACCTTGGCAATGCCGGCGCGAAAGATTGCCTGGTTGTCAGCGAGAATAATCTTCAGCATCTATTCTCCTCCGGCGTCGGCGGTGCGCAAAAATTCGTAGCCTTCGATCACGCAAGCAACCCCGGTGCGCCCGCCTCCCGGGTTCGGGTCACAGCGCACCACACGGCCGGTGCAGTGCAGGTGAACGTCACTGCCTGCGGCGATGGTGTCGCGCGGAATCGTCATCTCGAATTCAATCGGCGCGCCAACTTCCAGTTCACCATCGACCCAGAGATATACGCCGGCAGCGCTGATGTTTTCCGTGCTGCCAACCGGTATGTTTTGATTTCCCAGTACCTTGAGTTGCAAGTGCACTGGAAATCGCCTACCCGTCCGAATGTCGGTCACGTTAGCTCCCGCAAAGTTGCCAATAAGATCCCGGTAACCTCGGAAATTGGATTATGTCATGAACCTAACCGGTTGCGGAAGAGAGGAAATTTCCTAGAATCCAGCTAATCAATAGTTTACCCGGAACAGAGCGTCAGGAGCGGAGCCGGTGCGGCGGCGCGCCCCAATGCCGACGAAAGCAGAGCACGAAAACGGAGGGGGTACTCAGTCGGTAAACGCGCCAGCGATGCCGTATCCCAGCGCCAGAGCCAAAAGAGCGGCGGCCGCCGAAGCCCGCCAGAAATAGCTTCGAGCGGTCTTTTGCGGGTCGAGGTGCTGGCGCAGTTCGGTTACGGAGTCATGCAAACGCTGCCGTTGGCTGGCGGCGCGCTGCTCCAGGAGATCGGTTGAGACTGGGCCGGTCATTGCTTGTTCCTCGCTTCACTCTGTAACCATATCTGGTCTTGTTTCAGGATGTGCAGGGTACGTTCGGGCTTGAGCCCGCGTGCCTTCAATCGCCGGATGCCGAATGCGATCGCCAGCCCGCCGATGAGCAGGAAGGCGAAACCCACAATCGCGAAGGCCGCCGCCCATGCACCTGCGCTCCCACCCAGCGACATCGCGACCAGAGCAACCAAGGCGACGCAGAGAAAGAATGCTGCCAAGAGGGCAATCGCGGCTCCCACGGCGATCGCTTGAAGAGCCGTTCCGGCGATGACAATTTTCTCGCGCATCTCGCTTTGCAGCATCGCGAGCCGAGTCGCGGCAAAGTCCTTGGCCTCATCCTTGAATTCGGCGAGCACCTGCGCCAATGATTTTTCCGGCGGATAGTAGTTGGGGCTAGCCATGGCGAGACCTCCGGCTGAGTCGCAGCGCCACGCCCGCCGCGAAAGAGACTCCGGCAATGGCGGCGATGGTCTGCAACGGATATTGGGCGGCAAACTGCTGCGCGCGTGCGCGAAGTCGGGACGGCGCGCCGCTCATCTCGCGGCGAATCTGCTGTAAGCGCTCCCCTGCCTCTGCACTCCATTCATCTAACCGGCGAGCGGCCTGGTGGCGGATGCCCTCCACTTCTCCGCTAACTTCTCCGCGAATCTCCTGCAAGTTGCTGGCGGCGCGGCTCAAGCGATCCCTTTCTATGTGAGAGAGATGCGCCGCCCCAGAGGAGACCAGTTCCAGTCCCCGGCGCATTTGGCGATGCGCGCTGCCGACAGCGCTGCCAATGCGCTCGGCGGTGCCAGACATGCCGTTTCGAACTTCAGGCTCGGTCATGCCGCTTTGAACTTCAGGCTCCAGCGAGAGTCCACGGGCAGCGTCGATCACGTGGCGCTCAATCGCAGGTGGCTCCCCTGGCGGCGTGCGTGCAGCGGGCTCCCAGGCAGGAGCCATCCCTTGCGCAGGAGGAGAGACACGGAGCCGTGCGTCGGGCTCGGGAACGAGTGGGCTCTGAGCATCGTCGGACAACGGTTCAGACATCGCAAACCTCGGTATTCGGAGTTAAGTTCGATGTCTGAAAGTGCTCCCGCGTTGGCAGGACTGTGCACGAACAGAAAATGGCGGCCCTTGATCCTCAACGGGATGGGGGAAGGTGAGACAGAAATCCACTGGAGCCTTTGCCTGAGCTCTTTCCCCAGGTCTGGTAAAGACCGAGATAAGCATAATTTTCGGTTTGCCCAATCACCGAATGTCCGTAAGCAAAAAGTAACTGCAGGCCAGGATTCTTAATGTAGTAGTATCCGCCGAAGTCCACCATGGTCGAGGATTGTGTCTGTGGGGTGGCAAAGCCTTCTTTCTGGTGGGAGAAGATTTCGCTTCCTAGCGTAAGTTTTTTGCCGAGATTTCGCTGCAACAACCCGCCCGCATACAGGAAGTCACGGTACTGTTGCTGGGGCACGACCTGATATCCGCCGCCCCCGTAAGCGGTCCATTCTCCCCAGCTTTTCTGAATCCAGAGCGGCAGCTTGTACCAAACCTTCCCAACGCCCAATCCCCGGCTGTAGCTTCCCGTTGGCAACTCCACCATGGGATACATCCCGATCTGCGGCCGGCGCTTGGTCTCCTGCACGAAGCGATATTTCGCGCCCGTCTCCGTATCAGTGAGACCGTAGGCGCTGGGACCAACTCCGCCCGGCCGGTAGATCGGATTGTTGGAAGGAAGCGCGGCGCCGAAGGGCAAAATGATATGGAGTTGCAGGTTGGGAACGGCGCCCCAGTTGAATTCAAATGCCGGACCGGTCGGATCGGTTTCAACCGGCGTGCTTGAAACTGTGCTGAATTGATAGAACTCGAAGTGCCGGAAATCCACTGGCGCAGGGTCATCGGTCTGAAACGGAGGCCCTGCCCTCAGTTGTTTGCCAGTCAGCAAAATAAGCAGCAGAAGAATTTTGGTTGGGCCGCCGCGAGCAGCTTTCACACGTGCTCCTGTTCGTACCGCGCAGAATACGATTTGCGGCAGGAGCGCTCGTTTCCGGCTCTAGCGGCTGCCGTGTTTGATCAGATGCGCAACCTGCGGGAAGGAGGAGTTTGCCACGGGTGCTGGAGTGAAGGTGAGAATCAGCATGGCCAGCGCCAGCAGGGCCATCCATCGACGGCCTCGCCCCACGCTCGGCCACTGCGGAACACTGGGCTGTTGCAATCCGCTCAGCGCCAGCAGAATGGCCCAGATCATCCAACCCACCCAGAAGAACCACGCCATGACAACCAGCGACGCGACCATCGCCCAGGAGAGAAATCTGTGCAAGGCGGGCGAGACGGCAAAGACAAGGTGTCCACCGTCGAGTTGCCCGCCGGGGAGCAGATTCAAGGCGGTCGCCAGCATTCCCGCCCAGCCTGCGAGCGCCACCGGATGCAGGTAATAATGTGCGAGCCCAGGACCACCGTGGTGCAGCAGGGCATGAGCAAGTTGGAAGATCAGCGGGAAGCCGAACTGCAACTCAGGATCTGAAGTGCCCACAACAGAACGCGACATCGCGAGTCCGGCAAACATGGTGGGAACGGCCACAACAAAGCCTGCAATGGGCCCGGCGATACCGATATCGAAGAGCGCAGCGCGCGACTCGATGTGACCTCGGATGCGGATGAATGCACCGAGGGTTCCGATCAGGGTGGGCGCGGGGATGAAGAAAGGCAAGGTGGCTCGCACCCCGTAGCGGCGGCAGAAGAAGTAGTGCCCCATCTCATGCGAGAGCAGGATGCCCATGATCGATAGGGAAAACGGGATGCCGAGCAGAAGCTGACGCGGGTTCTGCCACAGCCATTGCACCGGAAATAGCGGCAGGAATTCGTCGCCGCTGGCAAAGGCTTCCAGGTGGTGATCGAAGTTGAATTGCAAGCGGGAGCCGACCAGAACCGTGGTGCAAAAAGTTAGGAGCAACAAGAACAGTGGCAGACGGTAGCGAAGCCGCAGAGCGTAGTCGCGAGAACGTGCCGAGGCATGCTGAAGCACGGAGTCGGAGATGAATTCAGACATCGGGAAGACGCTCGCAAAGAGAGACCTCGCAGAAACAGGCCGTGACTAATCGATCGACTGCAACTCCTTGCCAGGCTTGAAGCGAACCGCTTTCCCCGGAGGAATGTTGACCTCGGCGCCGGTGCGCGGATTGCGGCCAATGCCAGTCTTACGCGGGCGCACGTTGAAAACACCAAAGCCGCGCAGTTCAATGCGGTCGCCCTGCGCGAGAGCCTTTTTCATGCTCTCGAAGACGGTCTCCACGGCGCGCTCGGCCTTCGTCTTGGTGACCCCGGTGCGGTTCACCACTTCGTTGATGATATCGAGTTTAATCAAGCGATCGGCTCCGGCGCTTCAGATTGAAAATCAAGGGCTTACTAGTGATGCTAGAAAATACGAGGGATGTTGTCAATGTCGTTTGTGGCGTCGGCCAAGGCGAAGACTCTATGACCAAGTGGCGAAATAGTACCATGTGCTCGCTGACAGGAACGCTGAATGTTAAGATGACCTACACCGGATGATCCAGCCCCTGGCAATTTCGAATGCTTCGACCCTCGCCGAGGGGCTCGTGCCCGATTTTCTGCGTTTGATTGGTGACTCACAAACTGCGCTGCCGCGAATCGCGAAAGACCCGGAACTAATCCGGCAGATCGAGACAGCTATACACCAGATGCCCACCGCGCACAATTTGTACTTGGGCGATTCACGCCGAATGGAGATGGTTCCGGACTCGAGCGTGCATCTGGTACTGACCTCGCCTCCCTACTGGAGCCTGAAGAAATATAGGGACACGGTTGGCCAGTTAGGACACATTGAAGGTTACGACACGTTCCTCGACGCTCTGGACGAAGTCTGGAAGCATTGCTGGCGGGTCTTAGTTCCTGGGGGAAGAGTGGTTTGTGTTGTGGGCGACGTCTGCCTCTCTCGCCGGAAGAATAACGGCCGCCATACCGTCGTCCCTTTGCACTCCTCCATACAGGAGCGATGCCGGCTGATTGGCTTCGATAACCTTGCGCCCATCATCTGGCACAAGATAGCGAATGCAAATTACGAGGCGGATAGGGGTTCGGGCGGTTTCCTTGGAAAGCCATTCGAACCAAATTCGGTGATCAAGAATGACATCGAGTTCATCCTGATGCAGCGCAAGCCGGGCGGGTATCGGAGCCCTTCGCTTGCCACCCGTATCTTGAGCGTTATCTCCGCAGAAAACTATCAGGAGTGGTTCCAGCAAATCTGGACGGGAGTGACGGGAGCATCGACGCGTGAACATCCCGCGCCCTACCCGGAAGAGCTTGCGGAGAGGCTGATACGTATGTTCAGCTTTGTAGGCGATACCGTCTTAGACCCCTTTATGGGCACTGCCACCACAAACATCTCGGCAGCCCGCTGGGGACGGAGCAGCATAGGCTTTGAAATAGATCCGCATTATTTCGATTCGAGCGCCAAGAGATTTGACTCTCAGCATTCCCGGCTGCTTACCGAGGTTAGGACGCATGAGTTCGAAAGAGACGGACGAGTTTCATCTTGATACCCGGCTCACCGAAGCCGTTCGCGCGTATTGGGCGGTGCTGGAGAGCCAGGGGGCTAATCAAGGTGGTGACAGCGGGCAGAAGGACTATGGAGACCGCTCCAAGGTCACTGGCGGCAAACAGATGGACGCGTTTGCCGAACTCCTCAAGGACCTCCTTGAGAGATGTGGAATCGAGCGGGCAAGCAT